>JBKKCB010000240.1:0-6114 GCA_046713545.1 Hyphomicrobiaceae bacterium
CCATTAAACAACGTCGTGAGGTGATGAAGGAAATCGCCAAAGCAGGCACCCCGCCCTTCAAGATGTCCAAGGACGAAATCCCGTTTGAGCTTCCGAAAGTGGAGGCCGGGCGTAAGATCTATCAAGATCAGGCCTTGAAGTTGAAGGGGCTGTTCCCGGATGATTCGAAGACGGGTGGGGACACCGATGCATCTCCGAAAATCTGGGCCAACCGACCCGCGTTTGAGCAGGAGGTAGACACCTTTATCGCGACTGCAAAGGCTGCTGCTGACGCGATCAAGGACGAGGCGACCTTCAAAGCAGAATACCCGAAGGTTGTTCGTAGCTGCGGCGGCTGTCACAAGGAGACCGATGGTTTTGCGCCCCGCTTGGCGGAGAGCTTCAAGAAACTGAGCCAGTAGCCTGGCACTAGAGGCCGTATGCGGGCATCTCGTTGCCTTACCGTCCTTGTCGCGGTTCTGCTGGCCATCGGGTCCGTAGGGCTCTATTTCACCGCACCTTCGACCCTGCCTCCCAGCCTCTTCGGACCTAGAATTGCGGACCTCGCTAACGGCGAGCTCTTGTTCAATGTTGGCGGCTGCATCAGCTGCCACGGAAAGAAGCAGGACAGCGGGACGAGCCTCGGTGGCGGGCTCGTTCTCCGCTCGCCTTTCGGCTCCTTCAAGGTGCCCAATATTTCTTCTTCCACAGATCAGGGCATAGGGGCATGGTCGGAGGTCCAGTTTGCGGACGCGATGCTCAGAGGCGTCGGCCGCAATGGTGAGCACCTCTATCCATCCTTTCCCTACACGTCGTACCGGCGGATGTCGGTTGCTGATGTCCGGGATCTGTACGCGTTCTTGAAGACGCTTCCTCCCGACACGACTCCATCTGAACGGCATGACCTTCGATTTCCGTTCAACATTCGCCGCGCGATTGGCGCCTGGAAGCTCTTGTTCTTTGACGAGAAGCCATTCTCGTCGGACCCGTCCCGGGACGCCGCGTACAACCGAGGGGCCTATTTGGTCGAAGGTCCTGGTCATTGCGCTGAATGCCATAGTCCACGCAATGTGCTTGGTGCGATACAAACCTCGGACCGATTTGCAGGGGGACCGGTCCCCGGCGGCGACGGTTGGGTCCCGAATATCACGCCACACCCCGATGGTCTTCAGTCTTGGTCATTGAAGGATGTGGAGTTCTTCCTGGAGACTGGTGTTGGTCCAGACAGCTCTGCGGTAAGCGGTGAAATGGAAGAGGTGATCCGCAACCTCGCAAAGCTATCGCCAGGAGACCGCCACGCCATGGCCACCTACCTCAAGGCGTTGCCTCCGCGTCCGGGCAAGAAGCCTGCCAAGAAGCCGTCTGGCTAAGGCGCATACCAATTGGCTCGCAAGCCTGCTTCCAATGCCTCGTTCGATACACCAGACCCACGGATCGGACACTGAGCAGGGCCCCGAAGGGCCGCCGGGGGATTACCTCGCATTGCTGCCGGATATTCGTATTGCCGCGAACGGGCGATAGGCGCCAATGTTTACCTCGGGCATCTCCATTCTGACGTCGAACAGACGATTATCCGCTTCGCGGAGCCGTCGGCAGACTTCCCGACCCATGTTCATCTGTATAAGCGCAAACTGCTTGAGATCCCGCGCGTACACTTGGTAGAGGTTGGCGGCTGAAATACGGATTGCGATGCAATCTTCGACGGCACGGATGGAGGCGCTGCGTGGACAGTGGTCCATGACTGCCATCTCCCCGAAGCAGTCCCCCTCCCTTAGGGTATGAAGCGAACAGTCACGTCCGTGCCAGGACTTCAGCACGGCAGCTTTGCCCGCTTCAAGGACGAACATCGCGTCGCCTTGATCGTTCTCGCGGAAAAAGTAATCGCTCTTGGGGACCGACACAGTCGGACACAAGGCGAGCAGGAATTGGAGGATCTCTGTCCGGATGCCGCCAAAGATCGGCATTCCCTGCAGGAGTTCGATCCGCGCTTCTTGCATGGCGCCCTCCAGTGTGGTCGCAACTGTGGTCCGGCGCGCAATGTAGCACGCTTGTGTCCGTGGCCCCCAGCCTCCCGATCTGCATGTCGATTTCGGTTCAGAAGCAGACTTGGCCGTGACATCCGCCCGTCGTCTGCTTTATCCCGGACGATCGAATGCCGACCGCACGATCAAAGCCTCTCAACCCCCACCGTCCTCCCGTCACCGCTTCGGCATGACGATAAGCTCCCCCGACATCGACGGCTTGTGCGTGCTGCACGTGATGCCGAATATGCCCACCTTGTCGGCCGTGAAGGTGACGCGATGGGCCTGGCCGCGCGTCAGCATGAAATTCTGGCCGAACGCGGCAATGGAGGTCGGATGCGCCGCGCCGTTGATGCCGACGAACTCGAGCGTCACCTCGTCGCCCTCGTTCACGATCAGCTGCGAGGGCTGCCAGATGTAGGCGCTGACTTCCCAGCGGCGCGTCTTCTCGTCGGGCTGCGCGATCACATAGCCGCCGCCCGGCGGCAGCGGTCCTGTCGGAAACGGCTCCTTGTCGACCGTCGTCCCGCCCTTCGGCTCGACCGCCAGCACCGTGAAGAAGCGCTTCTCCGCCCATGCCGGACTCGTCCAGATCACGGCCGCCATCAGGCTCGCCAGCATGATGCCCGGCACAGCCAGGCGCCGCCGAGAACGCACGGTCATCTCTGCCACGGTAACCTCCAATTTTGCTATTAGGAATTGTTTGCAACTAGACGCTGCAGGAGGTCGCGTGTCAACCGGATTGTTGCCGCCGCGCTGCCGCCTCTCGCCACGTCTTGGCCGTGCGCGCGCCGTTCAAGCCTTGCGCGCCGCCGTCGTGGCGATCCATATGCCGGCGAACACCGCCGCGAGGCCGGCAATCAGGTTCGGCGTGATGGGCTCGCCCACCAGTTGCGTGGCGAGCAGCCCCGCCGCGATCGGATTGACGGTCATGGTGTTGGCCACGCGCGTCGGCGTCGCCCTTTCCAGCGCGAGCACCCACAGGATAAAGGCCAGCGCTCCGCCGCCGACGCCCAGATACACACCGGCAATCCATTCCGGTCCGCTGAGAGACCACAGCACGGCGGCCCGCCCGGTCGCCGTCCCCATGAGAATCAACACGGCCGCCCCCGCACCCATGCCGACCGTGAGGTAGCCGAGCGCGCTGGATCTCTGAATGAAGGGCCGCGACCACACGCTGTAGAACGCCATGCACAGCACCGCTCCCGTCATGATCAGTTCGCCGCGCCACGCTCCGGGAGGCGCTGCCGCCAGGCCCGACACCAGGGCGACGAAGACGCCCAGCATGGCGATGGCCACGCCCGCCGTCTTGCGCGCGGTGAGCGGTTCGATGCCGAGCAGGGCGCCCACGACCATGGTTTGCAGCGGCAATGTCGACAGGGCGAGGCTGGCGCGCGCCGCCGTCGTATAGCTCACGGCGATATTGTAGAGCACGAAGAACAGTCCGAAGTAGCAGATGCCGAGCAGCGCAACGGCCACCCAGTCCTGGCGCTGCGGCCAGCGCACCCGCAGCAGCAGCGCCACCGGCAGGACGCACAGGAAGCCGATCCCCCATCGCAGAATGGCGAGCGTGATCGGGTCGGCGCTGCCGACCAGGTAGCGCGTGACGGCGGCGGCCGACCCGCCGAGGCAGCTCGAGACGATGGCGATCAGAACCCCGAGTGACTCGCCCACGCGCATCTCCTGTGCTGGCGGCATGACATGTGCGATGTTGCCGATCGATGTAGGATCGGCAACTACCTCGCGGGTAGTCATGACGAAGCGCGTGCGGTTTGCGTCAAGGCTCCGCTGGTGGCGGGAGCACCGCGGGCTGTCGCAGCTCGAGCTGTCCGGCCGTGCCGGCATCTCGCAGCGGCATTTGAGCTTTCTGGAATTGGAGCGCGCAGCCCCGAGCCGCCAGATGGTTCTGCGCCTCGCCGAGGTGCTAGATGTGCCCTTGCGGCAGCACAACGCCCTGCTGGTTGCGGCCGGCTTCGCCCCCGCATGGCGCGAGACCGGGCTTGGAGCGCCGGAACTCGCCGGGGTCGCCAGCGCCATCGACTACATGCTGGCCCAGCAGGAGCCCTTTCCGGCCGTCGCCGTCGACCGGCACTGGAATTTGCTGAAGGCCAACGGCGCGGCCGTCCGCCTCGTCGAGTTCCTCGTCGGGCCGTTGCCGCCCGGCACGCCGGTCAATCTGGCGGACGCCCTGGTCGCCCCCGATGTGTTGCGGCCCTATCTGCTGAACTGGACCGACGTGGTGCGCTATTTCATCCGCGGTGTGGAGGCGGATGCGAGTGCCGATGGCAGCGACGACACCGACAGCCTCTTGCAGAGGCTGCTGGCCTACAAAGGCGTGCGCGCGGCCATGAAGAGTCCCGTGCCGGATCTGCCTGCGGGCCCGGTGCTGGCCATGCATTTTCGCAAAGGCGACACGCGATTGGATTTGTTCACGACGCTTGCGACCTTTGGCACGCCACAGGACGTCACCGCCCAGGAGCTGCGGGTCGAAAGCTTTTTCCCCATGGACGACGCGACCGCAAGCATCCTGCGCGCCTGGTCCCCAAAGCCATGACCCGTATGCTTATCGCCTTGGATCCGGCATCTGCATTTGCTGGTGCCGCGGAAGTCAGCGCATGATGCGGGCCGAGGGCGAGTGATGCCGCCGCAACCGGGGACGCGAGCCCGCACGCATGACCGTGGCTGCTGCCGAAGTCCAGCCGATCCCGAAGCACCGCGCGCTCATCACCGCCACGGCCATTCTGGCCAGCATGATCTACTCGATCGACTGGACCATCGCCGCCGTCGCGCTGCCGCACATGCAGGGCACGTTCTCGGCGACGCAGGACCAGATCGCCTGGGTCATGACCTCCTACATCGTCGTCAGCGCCATCGCCTTGCCGACCACCGGCTGGCTCAGCTCGGTCATAGGCCGCAAGCGCCTGTTTCTGACCTCCATCGGCGGCTTCACCTTCTTCTCGCTGCTCTGCGGTGCCGCCAACTCGCTGCCCGCCGAGATCACGTTCCGCGCCTTCCAGGGCTGCTTCGGCGCCTTCCTGATCCCGCTCTCGCAGTCGCTCATGCTCGACAACTACCCGAAGGAGAAGCACAGCCAGGCCATCGCGCTCTGGGGGCTCGGTGTCATTCTGGGTCCCGTCATCGGTCCGACCATCGGCGGCTATCTGACGGAGGAATACTCGTGGCGCTGGGTGTTCTACGTCGGCGTGCCGATCGGCCTCGTCGCCTATCTGGGCGGGCTCCTCTTCCTGCCGCCGGACGACCGCTCGCAGAAGCCCGCGAGCTTCGATTGGCTTGGCTTTACAGCCCTGGCGGTCGGGGTCGGCGCGCTGCAATTGATGCTCGATCGCGGCGAGCGGCTCGACTGGTTCGAGTCGATGGAGATCCGCATCGAGGCCGGCCTCGCCGTACTCGGGTTCTACATGTTCATCGCGCACGGAGTGTCGAGCCAGGCCCCGCTCATCAACCTGCGGCTCATGCTCGACCGCAACTACGGGCTCGGCCTTCTCCTTGCCTTCCTCTACGGCGTCCTCACGTTGCCGCCCCTGATTCTTCTGCCCTCCCTTCTGGCGACGCTGCAGGGTTATCCCGTCGTCACGGTGGGCCTTCTGCTGTCACCGCGCGGCATCGGGTTGATGCTCGCCATGATGATCCTCGGCCGGGTGGGCGACCGGATCGACCCGCGCCTGACGCTCGCCGGAGGCTTCGCCGCCATCGGCATCTCGAGCTGGTTCATGTCCGGCTGGTCGCTCGATGTGCCCGCCAGCGCCGTGATCTGGACCGGCGTCGTGCAGGGGATCGGCGCGGGCGCCATCGTGGTGCCGCTGGGCGTCGTCACCTTCGCGACGCTGGAGGCGCGGCACCGCACGGAGGCCGCCTCCATGTGGAACCTCGTGCGCAGCGCCGGCTCCAGCATCGGCATCGCCGTGGCGGTGTTCATCGTTGCACGCATGTCGAGCATTTCGCGCGCCGACATCGTCAACTACGTGTCGCCCTACAACGTGATCTTTCAATACCCCAGCCTTGCCGGCTGGGCGTCGCTCGATCATCTGCCGTCGCTCGCCCGGCTCAACGACGAGATCACCCGCCAGGCCCTGATGATCGGCTACATCGACGT
>JBKKCB010000241.1:0-5105 GCA_046713545.1 Hyphomicrobiaceae bacterium
GCTTCGCGGATGTCGGCCTTGGCACGGCGAACGAAACGCTGCCGGTTGCCAAGGCTTTTTGACTTGGGATTGAGCCGCCGATCGATGATGTTCATCTCTGCACGACCCTGACCGTCCGCCTCAGCCCGACTTCTTGACCCGCATGTACCATTCCACGAGGCGGCGAACCTGCCGCTTGGTGTAGCCGCGCGCGACCATGCGATTCACGAACTCGTGGTGCTTCTTTTCGGCCTCGCCGTCCTTCTTGGCGCCGAAGCTGATGACCGGCAAGAGATCCTCGACTTGGCTGAACATGCGCCGCTCAATGACGTCGCGGATTTTCTCGTAGCTGGTCCAGTCGGGATTCTTGCCGCCGTTTCGCGCCCGGGCCCGCAACGAGAACTTGACCACCTCGTAGCGGAAATCCTTGGGGTTGGCGATGCCGGCAGGTTTCTCGATCTTGGACAGCTCCTGATCCAGCAGCTCGCGGCTCATGAGCTGGCCGGTATCGGGATCCTTGAAATCGTGATCCTCGATCCAGGCATCTGCATATGCGACGTAGCGGTCGAAGAGGTTCTGGCCGTAGTCGTTGTAGGATTCAAGATACGCTTTCTGCACCTCGTTGCCGATGAACTCGGCGTAGCGCGGCGCCAGTTCCTCCTTGATGAACTCGAGATAGCGCGACTCCGTCTCCTCCGGCATCTGCTCGCGCTTGATCGACTGCTCGAGCACGTACATCAGGTGTACGGGATCGGCACCGATCTCGAGGCTGTCATAGTTGAAGGTTTCAGACAGGATCTTGTAGGCAAACCGCGTCGAGGCGCCGTCCATGCCCTCGGTCACGCCGGCGGCATCCCGGTACTCCTGCATGGTGCGGGCCTGCGGATCGGTGTCCTTGAGGCTTTCACCGTCGTAGACGCGCATCTTGGAATGCAGCGCGGAATTCTCGTGTTCCTTGAGCCGCGACAGCACCGAGAACTGCGCCAGCATTTCGAGCGTACCCGGTGCACACGGCGCAGCCGAGAGCTCGCTGGCTTTGAGCAGCTTCTCGTAGATGTTCTTCTCCTCCATCACGCGGAGGCAATACGGCACCTTGATCACGCAGATGCGGTCGAGAAACGCTTCGTTGGTGCGATTGGCGCGGAAAGCCTGCCACTCGCTTTCGTTGGAGTGCGCGATGATGGTGCCCTGATACGGCATGGCGCCGACGTTCTCGGTCCCGGCGTAGGTGCGATCCTGCGTCGCCGTCAGCAGCGGATGCAGCATCTTCAGCGGCGCCTTGAACATCTCGACGAACTCGAGCAGTCCCTGCGTGGTGCGATTGAGGCCGCCCGAATAGGAATACGCATCCGAGTCGTTCTGGCCGTAGTGCTCCAGCTTGCGGATGTCGATCTTGCCGACCAGGGCTGAAATGTCCTGGTTGTTCTCGTCGCCAGGCTCCGTTTTCGCGACGCAGATCTGCCTCAGCTTCGACGGGTACAGCTTCACCACCGAGAATTTGGAGATGTCGCCGCCGAACTCGTCCAGGCGCTTCACCGCCCATGGCGAGATGAACCCTGTCAGAACCCGGGCCGGGATGTTGTACTTGTCTTCAAGATGCGCGCCCATCGTCTCGGGATTGAACAAGCCGAGCGGGCTCTCGAAAATCGGGCTTGTTTCCTGTCCCGCGCGGAGCACATAGATGGGGCACTGCTCCATGAGATCCTTGAGCCGCTCCGCCAACGAAGACTTGCCGCCGCCCACCGGGCCCAGCAGATAGAGGATCTGCTTGCGCTCTTCCAAGCCCTGCGCCGCATGCCGGAAGAAGCCGACGATCCGCTCGATGGTTTCTTCAAGCCCGTAGAAATCGCTGAACGCCGGGTAGACCTTGATGGTCCGGTTCATGAAGATCCGGCCGAGGCGGGAATCATCCGCGGTGTTGACCATTCTCGGCTCGCCGATCGCCTTGAGCATGCGCTCGGCCGCCGTGGCATACATCGACGGGTCCGTCCGGCAACCCTCGAGGTAGTCTTTCAGCGGGATAATGGCCTGCTTATAGCGGTCGTAAGTCTGACTGTAGATGTCGAAAATCTCGCTGCGCGTCGCCATGTCGTTGCCCTGCGGTGGTTAGAGTCGTTAAATCACCCTACCTACTGTCCGTTCCATCGCGGTCACGGACTGCGCCTCCCATGAGCACTTGCAATTTCGTCTCCATCTTACGCCATCTACGGCACGCGGTGATGTCCTTGCGACGATTTGGATGAGAGCCTGGTTTTCCGCGGCCACACCCCAACCGGCTGACCATTAAGGGAAACATATTTTTCCATCGCCTGCCCGCACCTCCATCAGCGCGCGCGCAACTGCCTATCCGCAGCCGCCGTACACTTGTGGCCACATTGAGCTTCACACGCTGTGGCCCGACGAACACTGCTATCTAAGCAACGTTTCGAAGAATGCGATTCCATCGGATGCAAAAATCGAATTAAAATTCGTCCACGGTATCGTGCCCGATTCGGACAGACCTATTCGCGGTTACGCACACCTCATTCCCAATTGCCGCTATAGTGTCATGAAGGTAACAGAGTGCCCATTTTCAAGGCGAATGGGCGCCGTAGAAAGCATGATCGACCCCACCGAACTCAGACCGATCGGGATACGGGATTGGCCGTTTCGCGGCTCGAACAGGCATGCGCGCGGCAGGCCAAGTCGTCAACAATCTGCGGTTGATACGGACACCCATCCCGGCCGGGCGGTGAACCGCATTGAGCGGGAAGGCATGATCCCCCGTTCAGCCTGAACGCCGGTCACGGAACGTTGACGGCCAGCGGCTTGTCTTTCTCAACCACCCAGATCGAAATGAATTTGGCAGGCACCGCGCCTACGCTCTTGGGCTTGTGGACCTTGCCGGCCTCGACGTGCATGGCTTCGCCGGCCTTGACGCGAACCGGTGCCGCGCCCTCGATCTCGACCTCCACCTCGCCTTCGAGCAGCACCACCAGCTCGTCGCCATGATGAAAATGCGCCGGCCCGGCCATCCCCGCCGGCACTTCGCCACGTCCGACGATGCCGTTATAGCCTTGAGCGGCCAGCGATTTCGTCAGCAGGATGGTCCGCTTGATCTCGCCGGGCGCCTGGGCACGGCTTGCCGCCACGCCCGCGAGGAAACTTACGCCGACCAATACGGCCGCCGCACCTGCCGTCACTCGCATCACCATGTCCCCCGAAACTTCGCTCCGGCTCAGCCCTTCTCGGTCAACGTCGCCCACAGCCGGTCCGCGCCCTTGGCCGCGATGGCGCGGCCGAGGTCCGCCTGCCAGTAGGCCTCGCCGCCGAACTCGTCGCGCCACGACCACAGCCGCCGCGTCGCATACTGGAGTTGGTGCTCGCGCGTGAAACCCATGGCGCCGAACGCCTGATGCGCGATGGCGGCGCCCTTGCCGGCCGCCTCGCCGGCGCGCGCCTTGGCGACGGCGATGGTAAACCGGTCGGGCGCGGAAACGGATGCCTCCACGGCCATGTCGGAGGCGGCGCCCGCGGCTGCGGCCTCGGCAGCAAGCTGGGCCATCAGATGCTGAATGGCCTGGAACTTCGAGATCGGCTTGCCGAACTGAACGCGGTCTCCTGCCCAGGTCAGGCTGTGATCCAGCACCCGGGACAACGCCCCCGACAGCTGCACGGCGCGCAGCAACGCCCCTTCCGCTTCCACGACCCGAGCCGCTGTCTCCACCGGCGCTGACGCGACCACCCGGGCGCGGCCCAGGTCGAGGGTATCGCGCGGCTCGTCGGCCATGTTGACGCCTTGAGCGACCGTCGCGGCCGAAATGTCAGCCAGCACGAGCGTGTCGCCCGCCGCCAGCACGGCATGGGTCATCGACCGGCCCCAGGGAACGCCGGACGCCTGCCCGGCGAGTTTGTCACCCGCCAGCGTCACCGGCCCGGAAATACCTGGCGCCACGACCGTCAGCGCACCCTCGGGAATGTCCATGCCCGCCCGCCCGAGCAGCCGCCGGGCGAGCACCGTCTCGCCGAGCGGCACGGGAACCGCATGGAACGCCGAGCGCTGCACCAGCGCCATGGTATCGGTGAAGCCGAGATCGCCGTCCGCCACCTCGCCGATGGCCGTCATGCCCTGCTCGTCGAGCGCCGCCCACAGCTTCTGGGGCCAACGCCCGCTGTCGTCGGCCGCAATCCGGGCGTTGATGTCGAGCGTGTCGTCCACGATCCGGTCGAGGGACCGCAGCATCAAATCGCGCATCTCGCTCATCTCAGGCCCAGCCCCCGTGCAATGATGCCGCGCAGGATTTCACGCGTGCCGCCGCGCAGCGAGTAGCTCGCCATCTGCTGCTGTGAGATCTGCTGCAGTTGGGCATAAAGGTTATTGTCCTGCGTAAAGCGGGGCTCCAGGGGCAGCACGCGCCGCACGACCTCGGGAATTTCCTGCTCGAACGTCGTACCCAGATCCTTGACCAGCGCGGCCTGCGTGGCGGGCGACTCGCCCTTCTGCAGCAGCCCCGCGATCGACGTCGACATGCGCCTGAGCGTCGCCAGGTGCGCGACCAGCCGCCCGAACTCGGCTGCGGCGGCGGGATGCGGATCGGGTCCGAGTTCGCGAAAAGCTTCCACCAGCAGCGGGAACGTCGACAGGAAGCGATCGGGGCCCGACCCCTCATAGGCAAGTTCCGAGATCACCATGGCCCAGCCCTGCCCCTCGCCGCCGACCGTCATGTCCGCCGGGACGAACACATCGTCGAACGTCACCTCGTTGAACTCGTGGGCGCCGTACACGTTGATGATCGGCCGGATCGTGATACCCGGCGTCTTCAAGTCGATGATGAGCTGCGTCAGCCCGATATGCCGCTCCTCGGGCCTGCCGCCCGTGCGGAACAGGCCGATCAGGTAATGGGAGCCGTGGGCGAAGCTCGTCCACACCTTGCGGCCATTGACGAGATAGCCGCCTTCCGTCTTCGATGCCCGCGATTTCACGCCTGCCAGATCCGATCCCGTATCCGGCTCGCTCATACCGATGGCGAAGAAGCAACGCCCCGCCGCGACCTCCGGCAGGATCATCTGCTTCACGCGCTCGTTGCTGTGGCGCAGGATCTGCGGACCGCTCTGCCGGTCGGCGATCCAGTGCGCCATGACCGGGG
>JBKKCB010000242.1:0-3248 GCA_046713545.1 Hyphomicrobiaceae bacterium
CGACATCATCCTCTTTGATGATCTGGTCGCTCCGGAGATCCTTGATTTCGCCAGGCGGGAAGCCAAGCGCATGCTGGCGGGCAAATCCGGTGGGCGTCCCTCCTGCAAGCAGGAAGAGATCAATACCCTTATGGTCGACCTTGCCAAGACTGGGAAGCGGGTCGTGCGTCTCAAAGGTGGCGACCCGATGATCTTCGGCCGTGCCAACGAGGAAATTGCAGCGCTGAGGCACGCCGGCATCGCATTTGAAGTCGTCCCCGGCATCTCGGCCGCACAAGGCGCCGCAGCACGCCTCGAGGTGTCGCTTACGGAGCGCACGAGCGCGCGCCGGCTGCAATTCATCACCGGGCACGCTACCAACGGTAAGTTGCCGGATGATCTCGATCTTGAGGCCCTGGCCGATCCTTGCGCAACGACGGCGGTCTATATGCCACTCGGCACGCTGCCATCATTGGTCGAGCGGCTGATTGCGTCGGGTGTAGAGCCCGGACGTCCCGCGACGGCGGTCTTCAACGCCACGCGCCAGGATGAGCACGTCGTTGCCGGCACCATTGCCACCATCGCCGACGATATCCGAGAACAGGGGATCACCGGACCGTGCCTTCTACTCATTGGAAATATCCTGCGCGCAGCGAAAAACGGTGCAGCCGCAGGTCCACACAGTTGCCAAGCAGATATTCGGTCAGGCGCGAGTTCAAGAAAAGCACTGGGCCGCAAGCGAAATTTCCATAAGCTCGCGCTTCGCAACTGGAGCGGAACATCACCTTGATCGTTAAATGACACTCCTGCTTCTGCGGAAGGACGTGTGAATTGCCCGCGCGTCTGATACACTTGGTGTAAAACAGGAACCCGAAGACACGGGAGGGTAATTTGGCCGAGCAGGGCGCACTACGGCTCTCGGTCGATGGCACCAAATGCCAGGGGCACAACCGCTGCTGCGCCCTTGCCCCCGAGCTGTTCAAAGCCGATGAGCTGGGCTTCGCACACGTGAAGGGCAGCGGGCTCGTCCCGGCTGGCCTGGAGGAAAAAGCCCTCTTGGCGGTACGCAATTGCCCCGAGTATGCGCTGCGCGCGCGACGCGAGTAGGTCAGGGAGCCAAGCCATGGCAGAGCGACCATCCGTCACCGACTGGAGTACAGATTTCGACCATACCGATCTGCGTTGGATCGAGAATCCCTTCGCCATCTGGGATGACCTGCGACAACACTGTCCCGTGGCCCAGACCGAGCGCTTCGGCGGCGTCTATCTTCCGACCCGATATAGTGATGTCCGCACCATCGCCTACGATACCGACAATTTTTCCTCGCGCCGCCCGGTGATCCGCGAGAACCCGCCAACAGTCGGCCTGCCCTCGCCGCCGATCACGTCCGATCCGCCGCATCACAAACCAGCGCGCATGCTGCTCCTGCCCCCCTTCACCCCGCAGGCTATCGCGCGCCTCGTGCCGCGCACGCAGCGCATCTGCAATGAGCTGATCGACGCCATTGTCGATGCGCCAACGTGCGACGCCGCGGCCGCCTACACACAGCACATCCCGGTCAGAGTGATCGCGTACATGCTCGGAATACCCGAGGAGGAGGGCGATCGGTTCCGGCGGTGGATCCATGTGTTTTTGGAAGACACCATCGTCGATGACGACAATAAGTCCGCCGACCGACTGCTCGCAACTGCCGCCGAGATGGACGACTTTTTCCGCCCCTATGCGGAGGCACGACGCACCAATCCGGGAGAAGATCTGATCAGCTTCCTGGTTCAAGCGCAACACGATGGCCAGCCGCTGACGGAGCGGCACCTGTTCGGCGCGCTGCGGCTGATCCTGATCGCCGGCATCGACACGACATGGAGCGCCATCGGCGCAAGCCTGTGGCACCTTGCCAGAACGCCTGCAGATCGCGCGCGCCTCGTCGCCGACCCTGGCCTCATTCCGACGGCCGTCGAGGAGTTTCTGCGGGCGTATGCGCCGGTCACGATGGCGCGGCAAGTGGTGAATGACGTCGAGGTCGGCGGCTGCCCGATGAAGGCCGGCCGCCTCGTGCTGCTCTCTTTCCCGGCGGCCAATCGCGATCCGGCAGTCTTCGGCGATGCAGACAAGGTCATCATTGATCGCCAGGACAATCGCCACGCGGCCTTCGGTCTCGGCATTCACCGCTGCATCGGCTCGAATCTCGCCCGCATGGAGATCACCGTAGCGCTCGAGGAGTGGCTAAAGCGAATTCCGGAGTTCCGCCTCGACGAAGGGCACACTGTGGCATGGTCGCGCGGCCCGGTGCGAGGCCCGCGTTCGCTGCCGTTCGTGCTGGGTGCTTGAAGGCAATCAAACCGAAAACGGCAGCCAGCCTCAGGACAGCCAGCGTTTGCGGCGCTTGTAGTGCTTCACGTCCCGATAGGACTTGCGTGAGCCGACCTCATTGAGGCCAAGGTAGAATTCGCGGATATCGGAGTTCTCCCGCAGCGATGCGGCGCTGCCTTCGAGGACGATGCGTCCGTTCTCCATCACGTAGCCATGCTCGGCAACTTCGAGAGCCATTGCTGCATTCTGCTCGACCAGCAGAACCGAGAGCTTCTCGTCGGTCACGAGTTTGCGCACGATCCCGAAGATCTCGTCGACGAGCATGGGCGCCAGGCCAAGCGAAGGCTCGTCGAGGAGCACGACGGTGGGTCGGGACATCAGCGCCCGGCCAATCGCCAGCATCTGCTGCTCCCCACCGGAGAGATATCCGGACTGCTGGTTGCGCCGCTCCTTCAGGCGCGGGAAATACGTGTAGACAAGCTCGATGCCCTCGCGCACCTTCGCCTTCTCGCGCAGAACGTGGCCCCCGGCGATCAGGTTCTCTTCCGTCGTAAGGTGCTCGAACACGCGGCGGCCTTCGAAGACCTGAGCAATGCCGAGATACGTCACATCGAAGGGCCGCATACCATCGATGCGGCGGTCGCCGAGCTGGATCGAGCCCTTCGTCACCTCACCCCGTTCCGTGCGAAGCACGCCGGAGACCGCCTTGAGCGTGGTCGTCTTGCCGGCGCCGTTGGCGCCGAGCAGCGTCGTGATCGTGCCTTTGCCGACGTTCAGCGAGACGCCTTTGAGCACGAGGATGACCTTGTCGTAGACCACCTCGATATTGTTGATCGTCAGCATCGGCAGTCACGTCCTTTTATTGACGTGGGGGGGGGGGCCGCCCCCCCCCCCCCCCCCCCCGGTAGAAGATATTTGTGGGGGGCCCGCCGGGGGTGTTTTTGACCGCGCGGGGGGG
>JBKKCB010000243.1:0-11206 GCA_046713545.1 Hyphomicrobiaceae bacterium
CCGATGAGTGACTGAACGATCGGATCGTCGCGGCGCCTCGCCGCCTGCGCCAGCGCGATCTCGCGGGCGGCCTCGGCTACGCCGACGTACGCCGACGTGATGAGCGGGAAGATGATCGGCACGACGACGTTGAAGAACTGATGCCACTTGCCCTTCGGGCGTCGGACACTCACCGCGGCGTCCTGGACCGTCACGCCGTCGATGACGATGTCGTTCGACCCCGTCGCTCGCATTCCCATCGTCCGCCAGTTGTCCTGGACCTTCACACCCGGACCGTGCATGTCGACGCCGAAGTGCAGGACCGTCGCCCCCTTCTCGGGATCGTCGTATACGCCGGTTGTGAGCAGGAGGTCGCCAGATGGCGAGCCGCTCCCGAAGATCTTGCGGGCCTTGAATGTGTAGCTCCCGTTCTCTTTGGTGAGAGTCCCGGAGCTCACCGGTGCGCAGGCGGATCTCTTCCTCCTTCACGCCCTGCTCGAGGCACAACGCAACTTCCGACAGCATCGGCAAACCGATCTCGAGGCGATACTCGAGCGCATCTATCTCGATCTTGAATGTCAGGCGCATGGGCTCGCGGTAGCGCTGCGCGCCGGCCCAAAGCACCGAGGCAGCTCCACCTTCCTCGGCGATGCGGCGCGTGATCGTGCCTTCTGCGGCCGATCGCAGAACCTCCAAGGATCGATAGATGTTGGTTTTTCCGACGGCGTTGCGGCCCACGAGGACCGTCAGCGGCGCAATCGGCAGGCTCAAGTGCTGGATGGAACGATATCCGCCAACCGAAACCGACAGGACCGGCATCGGCACTCCCCATAACGCATACTCACCCCGCGCAAAGATGGTGCCATAAGACAACTCTGTGCACAAACACGATTTATCGGGAACTTTCAGACATGTAGGACCGGCCGCGTCACCCCGCAGCAGTCCGCTGTCGGATCATCCGACGTCGCCTCCATCCGAATCCGACGATGCGGAAATAGGCGTGGCGCCCCCGCCACATGGGCGTGCACCGAACCCGTGCAGAGCCACAAAAAAGCCCCTTGCCGAGCGCTTTTGGGCGGAGCACTCTCCGCAGCGAGTCGCCTACCGCTGCGGGGACCGGGCACATGCGCCCGCGCAGCGACCGTCGGGCAGGGGGAGTCTTGGCCTTGGCAAATCTTGCACTTCGCGCATTCGCTGTTGCAGCCGCGCTTGGCCTCACGGGCTGCGGCAACGGCGGTGGTGTGACGACAGGCTCGCTGTTCGGCAGCAGCCAGCCCAAGCCGGTGACTGACGAGCGCACGGAGCGCGCGTTGGAGGTGGCGGCGACGTCGGCGCGCGCCGGCCGCTGCGGCTATAACTTCAACGCGGCAAAGCTGCGGCAGGCCTATCTCTCTTACGAAACCGCCCAGGGCGGCACGCCCGAGCAGCTGGCCAAGGCCGAAAAGGTCTTCGACTACACGCGCACCTCCCTCGCCGAGAAGATTGCCAAGGAAGAGGACTTCTGCAGCGACGGAAAGACGAAGGACATCAAGGCCAGCCTGACCAGGAATCTCGCCGGCGATTTCTCGGCCACGCCCAAAAAGGTCTTGGCGGAAGTCCCGAGCGGCTGGTTCAGCAAACCTCTCCGCGAAGAGCCGATGGACCGCGAGAAGATTTTCGACCCGATGGCTCGCCGCACCAACCAGTGACCCGGGACACCGGCCGCACATAACCTCCCATGAGCGAGCAGCTTCTTTGGATCGAGGCTTGCCTCAAGCTCGGCAGCGGTCTCGCCCTCATCGCAGCCCCACGAACTCTCGCGCGCCTGCTGGGCCTGCCATCTGCCGATCAGCCGTTCTGGCCACGCCTTCTTGGCGCGCTTCTCATCGGCCTTGCCGCGGCGTCCCTGCTCGAAGTGCGCATGCAGGGTGGTCTTGGCCTCGGGGGCAGCATTGCCGTCAATTTGGCGGGCGGCGCAATGATCGGCGCGCTTCTCATTCTGGGCCGCGCGGGAAAGACGAAACGCGGCCGGTTTCTGTTATGGCTGACGGCCGTCGCGCTGATCGCTCTCAGTCTCGTCGAGATTGCCTACGCCGCACGATGATCGCCGCGCCCTCGTGACCCCGCAAGGGCCTCAGCGAACGCCCAGCTTCTTCTGCAGGCTCGAGGATGACGTCGTGTACTGGAACAGCAGTTTCTTGCCCGGGTAGACGATGCGGTGCGCGGCCTGTGCCATCAGCGCCACCTCATGGAAGCCCGACAGGATGAGCTTGAGTTTACCGGGATACGTATTGATGTCGCCCACCGCGAAAATGCCCGGCTCGCTGGTCTCGAATTTCTCGGTATCGACCGCAATGAGGTTCTCTTCGAGGTTGAGACCCCAGTCCGCGACCGGTCCGAGCTTCATGGTCAGGCCGAAAAACGGCAGCAGCCGGTTACACCCAAGCCGCGCCTCGCCGTCCTTCGTGCGGACGGTCACGGCTTCGAGCGTTCCGTCCGCGCCGTGCAGCGCGTTCACCTGCCCGATCAGAAGCTGCATGCGCCGCTCGGCGACGAGCGATCGCATCTTTTCGACGGAATGGGGGGCGCCACGAAAGTCATCGCGCCGGTGCAGGAGCGTCAGGCTGCGGGCGACCGGCTGCAGGCTGAGCGTCCAATCGAGCGCGGAGTCGCCCCCGCCCACGATCAGCACATCGCGATCGCGGAAGTCGTCCATGCGCCGCACGGCGTAGAAAACCGACTTGCCCTCATAGGCCTCGATGCCGTCCAGCGGCGGCCGCTTGGGCGTGAAAGATCCGCCGCCGGCCGCGATCACGACCACTTTGGCGTGAAACACTTGACCCGCGTCCGTTTCGAGCCTGAACCCGCCACCCTCCATGCGCGCGAGGCCATCGATGCGCTCGCCCAGATGAAAGGTCGGCCCGAACGGCTTGATCTGCTGCATCAGCCGGTCCGTCAGCTCCTGTCCGCTGACGACGGGCAACGCCGGGATGTCATAAATGGGCTTCTCGGGATAAAGCTCGGCGCACTGTCCGCCGACTTTGTCGAGAATATCGATCACATGCGCCTTGACGTCGACCAGACCCAGCTCGAACACGGCAAACAGCCCGACAGGCCCGGCGCCGATGATGACGACGTCGGTCTCGATGGGCGCCTGCATGCTCGAATTTGCGTCCACGTCCGCACGCTCCATTTGGCCCGGCCCTTGTGGCCGTAAGCTCTTAGAACTGTTTGTCCGGCACCCGCACGATGAGACCGTCGAGCTGGTCCGTCACCTTGACCTGGCAGGACAGCCGGCTCGACTCGCGCACGTCGAACGCGAAATCGAGCATATCCTCCTCCATGTCCGCAGGCGGTCCAACCCGCTCGCGCCACTGGTCGTCCACATAGACATGACACGTAGCGCACGCGCAGGCACCGCCGCATTCCGCCTCGATGCCTTCTACGAGGTGCTTTTTGGCCGTCTCCATGACGGTCATGCCGGGCTCGCCCTCGACGGTCTGCTCGCGGCCGTCGGGTTGGATAAATGTTATCTTGGCCATGCGAGCTGGGGCTCCTGGGCGATAGCGGCCGCAACGCGGTTGGGGGATGGATAGCAAAGATTGGCGCGCGGCACACGCCGACCCGAAGCGCAGCCCTGAAACCTCAAAGCCATCGCGTGCGGCATTTAGCTGCTGAACCGCGAGATTTCAAGCGACGACGGGGCCGCACCTGCGCCGGGTTGCACAGGCCGTGACAGCCTTACGCGGCGTTGACGAGGTCCGATATATACTGGCGCACATCGTCGAGAGCGGCCGACAGCGCTTCGATGGACGCCGTGCGCGCCTCGGGATCGCTGAAGCCCTTGATCGTCTCGGCATGCTCGGCCAGAGCCCCCACCCCGCGCGCGCCGACGGCCCGGGCGGAGCCCTTCAGGGTATGCGCGGCCTCGTACCAGGCCCGGTCGGTCGTTGCCGCCATCAGGCGCAGCAAATAGGTCGGCGCATAATCGGCGAACAACTCCAGCACCTCATGCTCCAGCGCCGTATTCCCGAGCGTGAAGCGCGCCAGATAGGCATGATCGATCGGAACGTTCTCGTTCTGGGCGGTGTCGAAACCCGGAGCTTCGTATGCGGCCGATGCCATTGATCCCATGTGCCCATCCTCTCCTGGGTCGCCCTTCATCGCATGGAGTGTGACAGAAGCCTCCGAAATCCTGGTAAAGGCCATTTCGGCAATTGCCCCTCATTTCGCAACGGGCCGTTAACCCAACCCACGGGCATCTATCTTTCTTTTGCCCCAATAGGCACTTACACGCGCAGGCAGGGGCGGCCGCGGGTGGCCGAAAAATGGGGATCGTGTGCGGGTTTCTGCTGCTCGCATCTGTGCCGCGCCCAAAAAATGGTTTAAGTAACCAAAAGGGGAACAGCGCGCGTTTGCGCGTTGTGCGCGCGGACCAGCCGAATGGCGCAGGAGAATATCACCAAGCCGGGGGACACGGATCGCGTGGATGCGTCGCGTGACGCGTCCGGCCGGGCTGAAAGACGCACGCCTAGCCAGTCCGAGGCTCAGGTCAAGGGAACGTCACCTCCGCCACCGCTTCCCGGCGGCACCGTCAATGCCTCTCCGGCGCTCAAATCGTCCACAGCGACGCCCGTGCTGCACTCCGGTACCGCGTCCCGGCCGATGTCCGATTCGGCATCCGGCCCCTACCGCGGGGCATCGCAAGACCACGATGACGACGCCGCGCGCCCGGCAGGCGAAACACGTCGCAGCGCACGGCGCAGGCCGGCCGGTCCGCAAGCCAGTGTGGCGGCCAACGATGACGTTCCCTCCATCGGCGGGCTCATCTTCGCGCTACAGCAGAAACCATCCAAACGGCCGCTGACGGTCGCCGCCATTGCGAGCGTCGCCTGGGGCTTCGTGACCCTGCTGCTCGGCGCCGCGATGCTCGTGCCGGAAATCCAGCGTGCGCCCACCCTGCTCGAGATGCTGTCGCGGCCAACAGTCATCACACTGGCTGCCACGCTGCTGCTGCCCATCGCCCTGTTCTGGTTCCTGGCCCTGCTGCTGCGGCGCGCGCAAGAGCTTCGCCTGATGTCATCGGCCATGACCGAAGTTGCCATCCGCCTGGCTGAGCCTGATCGCATGGCCGAGCAGCAGATCGCATCGGTGGGGCAGGCCGTGCGCCGCCAGGTCTCCTTCATGAACGAGGCGGTGTCGCGCGCCCTTGGACGCGCAGGCGAGCTGGAGGCGCTGGTCCACAAGGAGGTGTCGACGCTGGAGGCCTCCTACAGCGAGAACGAGCACCGTATCCGCAGTCTCCTCACGCAGATGTCGGGCGAGCGCGAGTCCCTTCTCAATACCAGCGAGCGCGTCAACGTCGCCCTCAAGGAAATCAGCCGGGAAGTGCCCGCCCTGGTCGACAAGCTCAGCGAGCAGCAGCACAAGCTGACCTCCTTCATTGATGGCACCAGCCAGAATCTCATGCAGCTGGAAGGCTCGCTCGCCTCCGTGACCAACAATGTGGCGGGCACCCTCGACCATCAGACGGAGAAGATCGAAGCCCTGTTTCACGGTTTTGCAAACACGCTCGGAGCCGCGCTCGGCAGCCGCACGGAAGAGTTGCAGACCGTATTCGAGGAGTATGTGCGGGCCCTCGATGCGGCCATGGAAAGCCGCCAGCAGGCACTCGATACGCAGCTCGTCGAACGCACCCGCGTTCTCGATGACGCCTTCTCCGAGCGCCTCAGGCTGTTTGATGATTCCATCCTGCGCTCGACCATCGCCATCGACGGCTCGGTCGCCGACAAGACCCATGCGCTCACCCAGGCGCTCGAATCGCATGCCAAGGAAATCAGCGATGTGCTCGGCCGGCAGGCCGGGCAGATGGATGAGCAGATCATGCACGGCGTCAACGCCGTGCGCCGCGCCAGCGAGAACGTCACGCGCCAATCCATCAAGGCGATCGATGGCATCGCCGGCCAGACCGATCTCCTGCGCAACGTGTCTGAAAATCTGCTGGGTCAGGTGTCGAACGTCACGGGCCGCTTCGAGCATCAGGGCCAGATGATCATGAAGGCGGCCAATGCGCTCGAGACGGCCAACTTCCGCATCGACAAGACCCTGCAGAATCGGCAGGCGGACCTGTCGCGAACCCTCGATCAATTGACCGGGCGCGCCGACGATGTCGGCCGCGTCATGGTCGGCTATTCGGAAAACCTGAAAGGCTCGGTAACCGAAGCGGAGAACCGTGTCCGTGCCGTCAGCGAGGATGTCTATCGCGGCGTCGAGGAACGCTCCCGCCTGACCCTGTCCGAACTCGAGCGCCTGCAAAATCAGGCGGGGACCGATTCAGACCGGGTCATGGAAGAGTTGCGCGCAAAGTTCTCCAACGTCTCCCGCGAAGTCTCCGAGCAGATCGGCACTCTGTCGTCGCGCTTCTCGACGACGTCCGAAGAGATGCGCCAGCAGGCCCGGCACGCGCTGACCGATCTCGAGGAAGAACAATCACGCCTGAGGGAGCAGCTCGAGCGGCTCCCCGACGCCACCCGCGCCAGCGCCGAAGCCATGCGCAAGTCGCTGCAGGAACAGCTCAAGGCGCTCGAACAGCTGTCCTCACTCTCCGCGCGCGAAAATGACGGGCGCGATATCTCGGCGCCCTTGCCGGCCGGCGGCAGCAGTTCCGGTACTGGCGCATCGCCACAGCGGGCGCTGACATCGGTGACGCAGAACTTCACGCAGGAACTCAGCAATCGCGTGCGCGCGAACCAGGTATCAGCCGCGCAAGCTGCCGTCGCCGAGCAGAAGGAGCGCGAAGGCTGGTCCTTGGGCGACCTGTTGGCCCGCGCCTCGCAAGACGACGAGAGCGGGGCCGTCAACGCGCCGCTCAACGTTCAGGTTATCGCGCGCGCGCTGGATGCGACGACGGCTTCGGCGATCTGGTCGCGCTTCCGCACAGGCCAGCGCGGCATCATGGTGCGCTCCATCTATACGAGCGACGGCCGGGCGGCCTACGACTCCGTGCAGCGGCGGTACCGGGCGGAAGAGGACTTCCGCCAGACCGTGGACCGCTACATGCTTGATTTCGAGAATCTGTTGCGCGAAGCCGATGCGCGCGATGAGTCCGGGAATTCCGCTCAGGGCTATGTGACGTCCGACTCGGGCCGGGTGTACCTGTTCCTGGCGCACGCCAGCGGCCGGCTGGCCTAAGGCGGGACGCACGCGGTAGTCTCCCCGGCACGGCTGTCCAGAGTGCTTGCGCAAAAGCATGTCCTCGCGCAGGCGGGGATGGAAACCGGTTTTCCGATAGGAAGCACGCAATCAAAGGACCTAGAGGTGTTCGAGCGCTGCAACGAAAGTCGAGAACACCCCTAGGAGTTCCGCTGTGCCCCTCCAACTCCACTGCGCCGTCGAGACGTGGCCCATCGCGGGCACCTTCGCCATCTCGCGCGGCAGCAAACAGGAAGCCCACGTCGTCGTCGCAACGGTCACGGACGGGCATGCGACCGGGCGTGGCGAATGCGTGCCGTACGCGCGTTATGGCGAGACGGTGGACAGCGTCCTTGAGGCGCTGCATCGCGCCGGGCCTGTCGCAGATCGGCAGGACCTGCGCCGGATCTTGCCGGCCGGCGCCGCACGCAACGCGCTCGATTGCGCCCTCTGGGACTTCGAGGCAAAGGCCACCGGCCGCACGGCCGCCGACCTTGCCGGTCTGCCGCCGCCAGGCCCCCTCCTCACGTGCTACACGCTGAGCCTCGCCAGCCCCGCCGAAATGGCCGAAAAGGCCAGGGCCGCGCACCACATGCCGCTGCTGAAGCTGAAACTCGCCGGCGGCGCGGACGACGCAGCGCGCCTCAGCGCAATACGCGCTGCCCGTCCCGATGCACGTCTCATCGTCGACGCCAACGAAGCCTGGTCTGAGGACGATCTTGAGCCGCTGATGCGCGCCGCGCTGGATGCAAACGTGGAACTGATCGAGCAGCCCCTGCCCGCCGGCCGCGATGCAGCGCTGGCATCACGTCCCCACCTTGTTCCCATCTGTGCCGATGAATCCGTGCACACCAGCAGCGACGTTGCAGCGCTTGGCGACCGGTACGATGCCGTCAACATCAAGCTCGACAAGGCCGGCGGCCTCACCGAGGCGCTGAGGCCGCCGCGGCCCGGCGCTTCGGCATGAAGGTGATGATCGGCTGCATGGTGGCGACATCGCTGGCCATGGCCCCGGCCCTGATCGTCGCCGAGCATGCCGACTGGGTCGATCTCGACGGCCCGCTGCTTCTGGCCCGCGATCGCGTGCCGTGCTTGATCATAAGGGACGGCATCATCGCGCCGGCCAGCCGCGACCTGTGGGGTTAGCCTGGCCGGCAAAACTGGCATCGGCTCGAGTCATTTGCGCAGCAGCAGCAGCAGGCCCGCCACGAGCCCGGCCAGCGACAAGCCTGCCATCGCCAGATAAGCCAACGCGCCCGATGCACCGTAAAGCTGACCCGCCAGCAGTGTCGCCAGCCCCATGGCGATCCCCGCCGTCACACTCGCATAGAGGGCTTGCGCGGTCCCGGCCAGCGCCGGCGGCACCGAGGCGCTGATGTAGTGCACGGCGCCGATGTGCGTGGCGCCGTACGTCAGGCCATGCAATGCCTGCAGCATCACCAGCGCTGCGAGCGGCGGATCGAACGCCATGGCCGACCAGCGCACCACGCCGGCCAAAGCCCCTGCCGCAATCAGCAGGGCCGGGCCGCAGGTCCGCACCACCGCGCCCGAGAACGCGAAGAGCCCGATCTCGACACTGACGCCGATGGCCCAGAGCACACCCGCCCAGCCGGCAGAGATGCCCTGCGCCTTCCAGTGCACGGTTCCGAACGTATAGAACACCGCGTGCGCCGCCTGCGTAAGCCCAACCGCAAACAGGAACACGACAAACCGGCCTGACATGACCAGCGCGACGATCTCGGTGCGCGTCACGGATGGTTTCGTCTGCGCTGCGGTGTCCGGCGACGACGACGCCGGCAGAACATAGGCCGCCGCCAGCGTGCCGGCCGCACCCGCCACCATGAGCCAGACAGCCACCGCCGGTCCGAACGCGACGATGGCCCACCCGCCGGCAAAACTCGCGGCAATGAAGCTCAACGAGCCCCAAAGCCGCATGCGGCCGTAGTCCAGGCCCTGCGCCCGCACGCCACCCATGGCAACGGTTTCGGCAAGCGGCATGATCGTCGTCCACGCCACCGCAATCAGGAGCGTCAGTCCCAGAATGGCGGGAAATCCGTGCGCCTGTGTCAGCAGCACGAGCACGGCCAGCGCGGCCCAGGCCAGAACGATCAGCATCTTGCGGTGCTCGCCCCACCGGTCGGCGGCAAACGCGATCGCGGGCGTGACGACGATGCGGGCAAACAGCGGGGCCGCGGTGACAATGCTGATTTCGGCAAGCGTCAGGCCGCGCCACTCGAGCCAGATCGGCAGGAACGGCAACTTGGTCCCGGCGACGAGAAACACCGCCGCGTAGAAGGCCGAAAGCCGCCAGGCAAAACCGAGCCCTGGACGCTCTTCTCGGACAGCGGGCGTCACAGCCCTGCCGCGCTGCGGATTATGCAGATCAATCCTACGGATTCGCAATTTTTACGGCGCGCACGCCTGTCGAATCGCGTAATGCTGCAGATGGAAATCATGAGGGGGTGTGCCGCGATGGCGGACGCGGAGCACGAAACATCATTACATGCGGAGCAGGAATACCGCTCCATCGAGGCGGCCCTGCTCGAGACGACGCGGGGGCGCTGGTTTCTGGCCGAACACAGCCGACGCTCGCGGCGCCTGGAAAGCTCACAGCTCGATGATGCTCTCGGCCGCCTGAAAACATCATTGCGGGACCCTCCGGCCGTGCTCGGCCGCTTGAGAACGGAGCTCGACGCCATTTCGCAGCTTCTGCGCCAGGCCCGGCAGGTGGTCCTCTCGCGTGCCAACGGCACCCCATCCCACACCTCGCCGATCGCCGGCGTCAACGGTGAGGCACATCCGCCCGCCGGCCTGCTCGCAGCTGCCGAGGAAATGCATGCGCTCGTCTGGTCGCTGCAGGCGCGCGAGGTCAACCGCGAGGTGTGCGAGCGCATCGGCCGCCAGGCTGCGGCGATCTTCGCCCTCAGCGCGCGCCAGGCCCAGGAATCGGAACGCGCGCTCCACTTCGCCGACACGATCGACACGGTCGCACGCCGCATCATGGCGGCACTCGAAACCATCGAATTGGAACTGGCCGAGCGCGGCGCGGCGCCGGAACTTGGATCATACGCGGTCCCCGACCCGTCCCCGCTCGACGAGTTCTTCGCCCGCCCCATGGCGACGCGCTGAGCCGCCGGCAGGCGATGCACGCTACTTCTCCAGAATGATGTCGGCGAACAGCCGCGGATCCACGTTGCCGCCCGACAGCACGACGGCAATCGTGCGTCCCTTGACCGGCAGGCGCTGGCAGAGCACCGCCGCCAGCGCCACGGCGCCTCCCGGCTCGGCCACGACCTTCAAATCTTCAAATGCAAAACGCACCGCGTCGCGCGCCTCCGCGTCACTGACGATCAATCCGCCCGCGAGAGTCTTTTGGGCGATTGCGAACGTGATCTCGCCCGGCGACGGCGCCATCAGCGCATCGCAGATCGATCCGGACATCCGTTCGTTGCGCTCGGGCTTGCCGCTCTTGAGCGAGCGCGCCAGATCATCGAAGCCCGCGGGCTCTACGCTGAACACATCGGCACCAGGCCTCGCCGCCTTCACGGCCAGCGCAATGCCGCCAGCGAGTCCGCCGCCGGAGGCCGGCACCAGCACGGCGTCCGGCACCGCACCCAGCGCCTTGGCCTGCTCCATGAGCTCAAGCCCCACAGTGCCTTGGCCGGCCATCACATCGGCATCATCGAAGGGATGCACGAAGGCGGCGCTGCGCTCCTCGCAGATCCGCCGCGCGATGGCGTCGCGATCCTCGGTCTCGCGGTTGTAGGCAATGACCTCGCCGCCGAACGCCCGCGTGCGCGCGATCTTGAGTTGCGGCGCATCCGCCGGCATCACAATGGCCGACTTCAATCCGAGCAGGGTCGCAGCCGCAGCCACACCCTGGGCGTGGTTGCCGGAGGAGCACGCCACGACACCGCCCGGATAGCGCTGCCGATCCACCTGCACGATCTTGTTGTAGGCGCCGCGAAACTTGAAGGCGCCGACCCGCTGCAGGTTCTCGCATTTGACCAGCACCCGCCCGCCCGTTCGCGCGTTGAGGACGGGGTGCTCGATCAGC
>JBKKCB010000244.1:0-8138 GCA_046713545.1 Hyphomicrobiaceae bacterium
GTGGATGCCAACGTGCTCATCTACGAGCGCATCCGCGAGGAATTGCGCAACGGCAAGACACCGATATCCGCGATCGATGCGGGCTTCACGCGTGCCTTCATCACCATTGCCGACAGTCAGCTGACGACGCTGGCGTGCGCCATCGTCATGTTCTGGCTGGGCGCGGGGCCGATCCGCGGGTTCGCCGTCACTCTGACAATCGGAATCTGCACATCCATATTCGCGTCGGTCACGGTGGTGCGACTGCTGATCTCGCTCTGGCTCCGCTCCGCCAGCCGGAGCCGCCGCACCTTCGAAGTGCCGGTCTAGAGGAGAGGATTCTTCCTCATGCATCTGCTCCCCAATTTCAAAGGCTTTGATCTCTTCCCGCATCATCTGCGGATTGATTTCATGCGCTTCAAAGGCATCTGTCTGGCTTTGTCCGTCATCGGCATGCTGATATCGCTGGCGTTGTTTTTAACGTTCGGCCTGAATTACGGCGTCGACTTCAAGGGCGGCTCGATGATCGAGGTGCAGTCCAAGTCGGGCCCGGCCGATATCGCCGGCCTTCGCGACAAGCTGGGCCGACTGGGCCTGGGCAACGTCCAGATCCAGAGTTTCGGCGCGCCGAGCGATGTCCTGATCCGCCTGGAAGAGCAGCCGGGCGGTGAAGCGGCGCAGCAGGAGGGCCTGCGGAAAGTCGTCGAGGCGCTGGGTGATCAATATACGCAGCGGCGGGTCGAGGTTGTCGGTCCCACCGTCTCCTCCGAACTCAGGATGACGGGCTTCCTCGCCGTTGCGGCGGGACTTCTGGCGATCGTGGCCTACGTCTGGTTTCGGTTCGAATGGCAGTTTGCGGCGGGCGCAATCGTCGGCCTGACCCATGACGTGTTGCTGACCATCGGCCTGTTTTCCCTCTTCCAGCTCGAATTCGACCTGTCGATCGTTGCAGCTCTTCTGACCATTCTCGGCTATTCGGTGAACGACACGGTGGTGGTGTCCGATCGTATTCGAGAGAACTTGCGCAAGTACAAGCGCATGGATCTCAACGAGCTGCTGAACCTGTCGATCAACGAAACGCTGTCGCGAACCGTCCTCACGGGCGTGACGGCTTTGGCCGTGCTCATCTCGCTCTACATCTTCGGTGGCGAGGTGCTGCGCAATTTCAATTTCGCGATGCTGTTCGGAGTTGTCATCGGCACCTATTCGTCGATCTTCATCGCGGCACCGCTGCTCGGCTATCTCGGCGTCAAGCGGGATTGGAGCACCGTCAAGAGCACTACGCCCAACGCTGCCGCCAAACGAGCCTGACCCGGCAGGCCTGGGAGAACGGCATGCCCACGCAGACGGCGAGCTATCCGGGGCGCGCGGCCATTGAAGCCTACGGCAACGGCGGGTTCCGCTTTGCAGGCATGAGCCACCGGGGCTCGATCCTCTGCCTCGCCCAGTCGATCGTTGCGTGGAACGTGACGGCGCCGGAGGAATTGACACCAGCGAGCTTCGCGCTGGTTTTGGCCGAGAAGGATCTGACCCGATCCGTGCTGCTCGGCACGGGCGCGCGCCAGGTGTTTGCCTCGAAAGAGGTTCGCGCCGCATTTCGCGATGCCGGTATCGCGCTCGAGGTCATGAATACGGGCGCCGCGTGCCGGACGTTCAATGTGCTCCTGGGCGAGGGGCGGCCTGTGGCTGCTGCATTGATAGCCGTGGACTGAGGGTGGGATGGAGTTGGCATGAACCGCATACTTTCGAGTGCTGCCGCATCCCTCGTTGCAGGGCTGGCCATCTGCGCGCTGATCCTCGTCGTGTGGGTGTTCGACGCCCGTCTCGACTGGGTCGGATTCATCTCTTTTCTGCTGCGCTGGGTGCACATCCTCGGAGGCATCATCTGGATCGGCATGATCTGGTTCGTCAACTTCATCCAGTTCGCAGCCCTCGACGAGGCCGACGAAGCGGGGCGGGGCCTGCTGCACAAGCTGATTGTGCCGCGTGTCGCTCGCACGTTCCGCCACGCGGCCCATCTGACGCTGGTGTCGGGCGTGCTGCTGTTGATCAGCACGGGATACCTGTTCGACCGCTGGGTATTCCTGTCCGCCGTTTACATCGCGCCGATGCGCAGTGTGCTCCTGTGGGCTGGCGTGATTGCCGGCGCCGCCATGTGGGCTTTCGTGCAGTTCATCATCTGGCCCAACCTGCAGATCGTGCTTGGCCCCGCAGACGCCGAGGCCAAGGCCGTGGCACGGCAGCGCGTGCGCAGCTTTGCGCGGATCAATCTCATCCTGTCCATTCCTGTCACTTTCGTCATGGTTGCGGCGACGCACCTCTATTGAGGCATGAGTAGCACCAGCGGCAGCGACGGCAGCGTTGTCACGGACGCGGTTCGCGAGGCGGCGCGGCGCGGCGAGCCGGACCGCTATCTTGCAGCCTTGCTTGCTCCGGCCAACGTGCGTGGCGACCTGGCGGCGCTGGCAGCGTTTTCCGCCGAGCTGGGGCGCATCGTGCAGATCGTCAGCGAGCCGATGGTGGGCGAGATCCGCCTGCAGTGGTGGCGAGACGCCGTGGAGACGATGGCACGCGGCGAGAGCGCGGCGCATCCGGTGGCAGACGCACTCGGTGGCGCCATGCGGCGGCATCGCTTGCCCCCGACGCTGATACAAAGCCTGATCGATGCGAGGTCGATCGAGCTGGGCATCGACCCCGCAGCAAACCATCAGGCGCTGGAGGCGTATCTGGATTCTGCGGAGGCGACGCTGTTCCGGCTGGCGCTTCTCGTGCTTGGGATGCCCGCTGGGCCCCGGGAGGACGCAACCGTCAGTGCTGCCGCGCGCGCTTATGGCATTGCCCGGCGTCCGGGACGCCTGCTGTTGGAGTTGCACGTTCCAGAAATTCCTCTGCCGCGTCCGCAGGCCGAGCCCGCCCTTGGGCAGGGCCAAGACACGGCGGCGCGCGACGGCCTGGCGATGCTCCGCCAGGAGGCGCGGGCGGCTCTCGCGACGGTTCGCGCGGGAATGCCCACGCTGGAACCCGGAACAATGCCCGCGTTCCTCCCGCTGGTCATGGTTGAGCCATATTTACGGGCTCAGGAGCGTATGGCAGATCCATTGCACGACGTTGCGGATGTCGCGCCCCTGACAAGGGTCTGGCGGATCTGGTGGGCCAATATGCGTGGCCGGATTTGAGGGTCTTGCAAAACGGGTAGGACAGCAACGTTGGCGGCAATCTTCAGATTTTGTGGTCTCTTAATCGCGCTGGGGTTCGGTCTGGTGGAACCGGCGCAGGCAGAGCCGCGCATTCTGTGGCGCCTGGAAAACCCATTCCGCTTTTTCACCCATCCTGCCGACACCGAGATGCACCGTGCGACCTATCTCGCGCTGCGCGGAGAGGACCGGCAGGCGCCGATCCTCTCGGCAGAACGCGAGCTGGCCGCCCGCCACGAGGGCCAGGGCTGGGCAGCGACCATGTCGGAGCGTACGTGCTGGAATACGGCGCGCAACCGGCACGAATGCCCCGGCACGAAAGACTACCTGCAGCCGGTATCGCATCGCCTGGTCTTCGAACTGAGCGATGTCGAGGACGCATCTGCCGTCGACTGCACCTGGGTCATGGAGCCGGACGGTGGCCGTGCCGACATCGCGCGCCTGACCATGCCGTGCGATCAGCCTATCGTCCTGGAAGTGCCTTATCCCCGCGGCGCCGGCGTCAACGTCAGTATCGGGGGCGTGAAGATTGCCGAAGCGCTGGCGCGCGTCACCGACCTTCTGATCGTGGGATTGGGCGACAGCTTTGCCGCCGGAGAAGGCAATCCCGACGTGCCCGTGCGCTTCTCGCGTGAACGCGCCGCGGACTACGGGTTGATCGGACCGGACCGGCAGCTCATCGGCTATCCCGCGCGCGTCGGTGCCTGGCGCCAGATCGGCGATCAGGCATTCATCGAAGAAAATCCGCGATGGCTCGATCAGGCCTGTCATCGCTCGCTCTATTCGCATCAACTGCGGGCAGCATTGCAGTTGGCGATCGAGGCTCCGCATCGCGCGGTTACCTTCGTCAGCTACGCCTGTTCGGGTGCGGAAATCCTCCAGGGTTTGTTTCTGCGCTACAAAGGTCACGAGTGGGTGCCCAACCCGCCGGATCTCTCGCAGATCTCGGCCGTCGCCGAGGCACAATGCGGCCGCCGTCGCGCGAGCGCCCACGATCTGCCCGAGGCCTACCATCTGTCGGGCAAGGTTTCCGAGCTGAAGGGCGGACTTGTTCTGCGCAAATGCGATCCTGAGAACGCGCGCAGCATCGATCTGCTTCTGGTATCGATCGGAGGTAACGACGTCGGCTTTTCGCGCCTCGTTGCCAACGCCGTGCTCAGCGACGAGTCGCTTCTGCGCCAGCTTGGCGGCTGGTTCGGTGAAGTCCAAGGCTTTCTTGACGCGAATGCGCGGCTCGACCGGATCGAGGACCTCTACAAGACGTTGAACCGGGCACTGCACAACATCCTGCATATTCCATGGGGAGAGTCGGACCGCATTCTTCTGACGTCATATCCGCGGTTGGCGTTGCTCGAAGACGGCAGCTCGGTGTGCCCCGATGGCCGTGCCGGCATGACGGTTCTTCAGGATTTTGCGTTGAGTGCGGTCAAAGCGCGCGACTCCGGCGTTGCTGCGGCGCGCCTCGACGCCATCATGGAAGACGCCAGCCGTCAGCACGGGTGGACCTTCGTCAACCGTCATGCGAACGCATTCCTGGGTCGCGGCATCTGCGCGGGATGGAGTGAAAACGCTTTCTCATCGACCGACGATCTCAGATTGCCGCGCAAGATCGGTGGCAAATGGCAGCCTTATAATCCGGCCGATTGGAAGGCTTATGCCTCGCGTCAGCGTTGGTTCCGCACACCCAACGACGCCTTCATGACGGGAAATTTCCACGTCAGTGCGTCGCTGCTGCAGCGGACGCTCAAGCTGCAGGCGTTTTCCTGGTTTCAGATTCTGCTCGCCAGTACGTATTCGGGTGCCTTCCATCCATCCGCCGAGGGCCAGGCGGCCATGGCCGATGCCGTGGCGACGGAAGCGCGCCGCGTGCTGGCGAAGTATGAAGGGCGGCGCGCCGAACGATAGCGCGAGCTACGCCGCTATGGGGGAAGTCTGCTCGAGCCATGCGGATAGATCGGCCAGCGCACGCGTGGCAATATGTTGCCTTCGGCTGGTGGATTTTTCCTTGCCTTTGAGTCGCTTGCCGGCCGCATCGTGGCTTGGCTCGTCGATCGCCGGGAACAAGCCGAAGTTGATATTCATCGGCTGGAACGAGCGTGGCCCCGCATCGATCGCCTCGATATGGCCGCCCGTGATGTGCGCCAGGAGTGCCCCCAGAGCCGTCGTCGGAGGTGGAGGCGGCAGGTGCAGGCCGCGCCGTTCGGCGGCGGCAAACCGGCCGGCCAGGAGGCCGATGGCGGCGCTCTCGACGTAGCCTTCGACACCCGTGATCTGGCCCGCGAAACGCAATCGCGGCTGAATGCCAAGCCTCAGCTGCCCGTCGAGAAGTTTGGGGCTGTTCAAAAACGTGTTGCGATGCAGGCCGCCCAGGCGGGCGAACTCCGCGCGTTCCAGTCCCGGGATGGTGCGGAATATGCGGGTCTGCTCGGCGTGTCTGAGCTTGGTCTGGAATCCGACCATATTCCACAAAGAACCCAGGGCGTTGTCCTGGCGAAGCTGGACGACCGCATAGGGGCGCGTTGCAACAGCGTTGGGATTGGTGAGGCCGACTGGTTTCATCGGGCCGAACCGCAGGGTCTCGCGGCCGCGCTCGGCCATCACTTCGATAGGCAGACAGCCGTCGAAATAGGGCGTCGTCGCTTCCCATTCGTGGAACGAGGTCTTTTCGCCGGCGAGCAGCGCATCGACAAACCCATTGTACTGGTCTTGCGTCATGGGACAGTTGAGGTAGTCGGCGCCGGTGCCGCCGGGGCCTGCCTTGTCGTAGCGCGATTGCCTCCACGCGACAGTCAGATCGATGCTGTCGAAATGAATGATGGGCGCTATCGCGTCGAAAAATGCCAGCTCGGCTTCACCCGTCAACCCCTGCAAGGCGTGACTGAGATGGGGCGACGTCAGGGGGCCGGTGGCGATGATGACGCTGTCCCAATCGTCGGCCGGTAGATCCGCAATCTCGGACCAGTCAACGGTGATGTGTGGATGAGATACGATGGTGCGCGTGACATGATCGGAGAACCGGTCCCGATCGACCGCGAGCGCTCCCCCCGCCGGGAGCTTGTGGAGATCACCGGCGCGCATGATGAGTGAATCCGCGCGCCGCATCTCCTCATGCAAGAGACCGACCGCGTTGTTCTGCCAGTCGTCCGAACGAAACGAATTGGAGCACACGAGTTCGGCCAGGCCGCCGGTCTTATGGACCTCGGTCATGCGAGCGGGGCGCATCTCATGGAGCACGACGCGCAGGCCGGCTTGGGCGATCTGCCAGGCAGCCTCGGAGCCTGCGAGGCCGCCACCGATCACGTGAATAGGCAGGGGATCAGGCATAGCCCAATCTAGGGCAAAAACAGCGGGCTTCAAACGGTTCGATTTGACGGACTTGGTCGCCTCGCAAACGCCGTGGGGCGGTCACGCCGCGCTGATCAGCGTTATGGGCCGCGTCAGACGCTCGAGCAATTCGGGTGCGCGGCACGGCCGGCCGAAGAGATAGCCCTGAACGTCCTCGCATCCGCGTTGTTTCAGAAAAGCAAGCTGATCCTGGGATTCGACCCCCTCGGCCGTCGTGCGCATTTCCAGGCTGCGGCCAAGGTCGATGGCGGCCGTCACGATCGCGGCACAGTGGGGGCGTTTGGTGATATTGGCAACGAAGCTGCGATCGATCTTGATCCGGTTGAAGGGAAACAGATCGAGGTAGCGGAACGACGAGTAGCCTGTGCCGAAGTCGTCAAGCGCCATATGCACGCCCTGGCGGCTCAGCTGCTGCAGCATGGCCCGCTGGTCGCCGCGCTCGAACAGCAGCAGCGACTCCGTGACTTCCAGCTCAAGGCGGTTCGCCGGAAGACCGGAGTTCGACAGGGCTTGCGTAACGCTGCCCGACAAATCGTTCCCCAGGAACTGGGCCGCCGATACGTTGACGGCGAGCCTGACATGGTCCGGCCAACGTCGAGCTTCGACTGTAGCACGCTGCAACACCCAATCGCCGACCGCAGCGATCAATCCGCATTCTTCGGCAACGGGAATGAACTCGTTCGGACCAATCAAGCCCATCGCCGGGTGGCGCCAGCGCACCAGGGCTTCGCAACCGGCAATTCGCCCCGATTCGCAGTTGATCCACGGCAGATAGTGGACTTCGAACTGGTCGCTGGCGAGAGCGTCGCGCATTTCTGTGGCCATCCGCGCCTTTGCGTCGGCCGCAACCTGCATTTCGGGTTCGAAGAAGGAATAGACACCTCGACCGTCCGCTTTCGCGCGCTGGAGCGCCAAGTCCGCGTTCTTGACGATGCGCTCGGGCGTGTCGCCATCGCTGGGAGCTGCCGCTATGCCGATGCTGGTGCCCACGACCAGTCGTTGACCGTTGACAGTGTAAGCAGCACCCACGGTGTTCAGCAGGGTGTTGACCAGAGGAATAGCACTCAGCGGATGGTCCGCATCGGCATTGACGATGATGAATTTGTCGCTCCCGACTCGCGCGACAAGATCGGTTTTCTGTACGCATCCGAGCAGACGCGTGGCCACTTGCTGCAGAAGGAGATCCCCGACCGCGTGGCCCAGGGTATCGTTGATCGCCTTCAAGCGGTCGAGGTCGAGGCTGATGACACAAAACCCTTCGCCGGTCCTATGACAACGGCGAAATGCCTCATGCAGGTGCTCGAGAAGCCGTGCCCGGTTGGCAAGGCCTGTCAACTCGTCGCGCAGCGCCATCGCGCGCACTTCGCCCTCGGCGCGCTTGCGCTCGGTGACATCCGTAAACGTACGCACCAATCCGCCATCGGGAAGAGGAACGGTCCGAATTTCCAGAGCCGTGCCGTTGGGGCGGACCCTTTCATAGAGCGGCACGCGGGTCGACCCCCCGCCTTGCTTGATCAAATCCCAAACAACGGGTTCGACCGACATGCCGTTCTTGCCAAACTCCTCGGAGTTCTGTTGAAAGCTCAGGATGTCTTCGAAAGTCACCCGCCCCGACAGCAG
>JBKKCB010000245.1:0-4167 GCA_046713545.1 Hyphomicrobiaceae bacterium
CGCCAAGCCGGTGGCTGGCGGCAAATGGGACAACGGCTGGATCTATGATCCCGACAACGGCGGCAAGTACAGCGTCGAAATCACGCCCCTGGGCGGAAGCAAGCTCAAGGTGCTGGGATACTCCGGCTCGAAAATGCTGAGCGAGACGATGATCTGGAAGCGGGCCTCGGGTGAGCTCAAGCGCTGCCAGAACGCTTGAACGCGGCATCCTGTCAATCCAAACGAGCGCCGCCACCCGCGAGGGCAGGCGGCGCGCTGCATTTGTGATGGCGAGAGTGCTTCCGAAAAAGTGGGAACCGGTTCCCACAAGATGTAGAAGTCGGTGCTACGCCACCAGCATTGCACGCATATTTGCTGCCACGCGATAGCCGTTCACCACTGCGCGCCGATGCACGTGTCCGCTCAACGCCATGTCGCGGCGCCACGCCAGGTCATCAAGGGCGGCTTCGAATGACGTTTGCCGCATTCTGAGGGGATCGATATAGCGGGCGTAGTCCAAATACACCGCCGCGAAGAGCTGTTCGAGCGTCGGCCGCGCACGGCGGCGCGGGAATGTGCCCCGATCGGATGTCAGGCCCCACCCCGCATAGAATGGCCCGCCAAAGCACGTGACCGAACAGCCGCCAAGCAGTGCTTCGAAGCCGAGTTGGCTGGACACGACGTAGACGTGGTCGACAATATCGATCAGCGACCAGGGATTTACATCGAAGTCGACCAGCCGTACCCGATCACCCTGAACCTGACCCTTGCCGAGATATCCGCGCTTACGGCCGCCGACGACCTCCGGGTGAGTTTTGACGATGATCTGTGCTTCCGGGTGCTCGCTGAGTGCGGCGGCAAGCATCTCCGTGAACGAGTGGGCACCGGCAGGGCCACATAGGACCGATCCGTCGCCCATCGTCTGGTCGACCACCAGAACGCGGCCGCCAAGAGGCGCGCGCCCTAGGCCCATTTGCGCCGCCGACAGGCGGGGGCCGCCGTTGTACTTTGAAATGCCGAGTTCGCGGATGCGCGCCATGCCTGCGCGCGCGCGCGCTTCCATGGCCGGCCGCGGCTGCGCCGTAGTTGCGCTGATCAGCCTCTCGAGCTCGGACTCCGTGCTAGGATCGTAGTGCACGCCTGCCGCATCGAACACCAGGGACAATGGCTTCTCGCGCGGGCCCGGGCGCACGGAGCGCAGGAACCCGTCTTCTATCGCGATGTATGGCTTGCCGGCGGCTTTGGCCAGATCGCGCGCCAAATGGGCGGTTGGTTTGTGTCCCCAACCTGCAACGCCGACGACATTGTGTTTCCGTAAGGTTTTGTGCGCGCGCACGAATTCCGGCTTCAGACCGGTCATTTCCTGAATGAGATGACGCAACCGCCAGATGCCGCTGGACAATATGGCAACGCGTGCCCCCGCCATAAAACCCCCGCGCAGGCTGCACAGGAGCGTTCGCGTCGGCAAAAAAAGCCATCGCGTTGCAGTAAACGTCCCCGCAGCCTAATGAGTTAAAGAAAAGCCCCGTAATCAACCACTGAAATTGCTAACATGCAGTTCGATAGGCTCACAACGTTGCTTATGGCAGCATTGGGACTTTCCTGTGGAAATGTGGTGACCTGGCCACAATCACAGGTGGCCGCCGTTATTGACGGGGCGGTAGGCCGTTGAGATGGCGCCCTGCATCGGCTGAGCGCGTGGCGCGTCCGTCTACGGCAACCTTACCGACCGTGGACTATTACTTTCTCCGGGCCATGGCGCATCTCGTTTCGAGCGGCGCGGTACCCGAGCAGGCCCGCCCGATCGTGCGCCTGGGTCCGCATACGTTTGTCCATGCACGTCGCGTCGTCATTGTGCGTTACGTGACGCCTGCCGAACTCGGTCATGTGCGGGCCGCACGCCCCGAGCGTGTCTACTATCTCGTCGATGACATGCTGCCCATCGCGTCCGCCTGCGAGGAACTGCCGGCGGACTATCGCCGTCGCCTGGCGCGCTTCGCGCGCGATCTCCTGCCCCACATTATGGACCTCGCTCCGACCGTGGTGGCGCCCAGCGACGCCATCCTCGCCCTGTTTCCCACGCAGCCCGGCGAACGTCTCGATCCCGCCCTCCTGGGTCTCGCGCCCGATCTTCAGCACTTCGCCGCGCCCGGTCCTTTGCGCCTGGCGTTCCTCGGCACACGCAGCCACGCCAATGGTCTCGACTTTCTCGCGCCGGTCCTGGAGCAGGTTCTGAGCGACAGCCGGGACATCACCCTCACAGTTTCTTTTGGCAAGCATCTTCCCGCGCGCGTCGCGCGTCTCCCGGGCGTCGAAAACCACGCGCCTCTGGCCTGGGCGGACTACCAGGCGCGCATGGCCGGCGAGCGCTTCCACCTGCTGCTCGCGCCGCTGCCAGACACACCTTTCAATCGCGGCAGATCCCTCACCAAACTGATGGAGGCTGCGGCCGCAGGCGCGGCGTTGCTGGCCAGCGCGCGACTGCCGTTCAGCGGGGCTATAGAGGCCGGCCGCGACGGCTTGCTCCTGAGTGATGAGCCTGGTGAATGGATGCGCGAAATCCGCCGTCTGGCGGCAGATCGCGAGGTCGCCTGCCGGCTGGCCGAAGGCAGTGCACGGTTGGCACACCGCATCGGTGACCCGGAACGGCTCGCGCTATTTTGGCGCGAACGTCTGGGCCTCTGAGGCGATCGCGTCCTGCAGCCACGTCACTGCAGTCAGGGCCGCCGCTAGCGCGGCCGTTTCGGTATTGAACGCCTCAGTGCCGTAAAACCCGATCGCGAACCATCCGCGCTGATCCTCGACATCACGCCGGTATTCCTCGAACCCGAACGTGTCGTCCGGCCGGCGAAAGATATCGACACAGCGGTCGTCACCGGCCGCGTTGATCGATTGCACAACGAGGTTCTTGGTGCGCATTTCTGCCCGCCCGGACGCCCTCACGCCTTGGCTGCAGCCGCCTTCCGATTGGCGTCAAGCCTGGCGTCGACCAGCGCCACCGTCGCATCGATGGTGGGGTGGCTCAGGCCCTTCTGCTTGGCGATGCCTTGCACCAGCTTGTCCGCCCGCTCGATGTTGGGCAGGCCGTTGTTGAGCGCACGAGCCGCCGACGCCGGCCGCGTGAGGCTTTGCGCCGCCGCGGCGTACTTCTCGAACGGCACGAGATCGCCGGGTGCCGCTCCGAGCTTGACGCACAGATCGTTGACGAAATTGTAGACCGAGCGGGAGGTTTCGATGTCGCTGTGCACCGCCTCCTGGGCGGTCCGCATGCCGTCCTTGGTGACGCAGCGATAATTGCCCGCGAGCAGCATCGCCCACTTGGCCAGCGGCACGAAGATGGAATCGTGCACCTTCAGCTTCACCGGCAGTTCGATCTTGCCGTCGCCCGTATCGAACCGCACCGCCTCGATGTCGGCCTGCAGCTGGCGCACGATGGCCGTGTGCTTGTCGCTGTCGAACTTTGCCACCTTGAAGTTGGTCGGCAGCGTGACCTGCAGCACGTTGACCTTCTCCTCCGGCGGGCGGATCGCCTGCGGGTCCGGGCTGCACAACGACAGCGTGCCGGGATCGAAGTTGTCCCAGACGGACGCATCGGTGTAGGCATTCTTCAAGGCATCATAGTTGAGGTTGGGGATGCGTTTCACGTAGGGCAGGGGCGGCATGTTCATGATCGACATGCACGGTACCCTGGACTTGGCGACGCCATCGAGCAGTTCGCGCACACCCGGCGACCGGTACTGCGGTTCCTGCATGGCGAGGCCGATGAGATCATAGTCCTTGGGGTTAACGTCGCCCGGCCCGGCAGCGGAAACCTTGCCCGGCAGCTTGCGCGAGTCGATCTCGATCTGATCCTTGCGCCCCTTTACGGGCATGCGTACGCGGAACCCTTCCGCATTGATGAGGTCCGCCTCGGCCGGCAGGCACACCAGCGTCACCTTGTGCCCCCCGAACAGCAGCTTTGAGGCCAGCAGCGACCCGTAGGACGCGCCCATGATCAGGATGTTGTAGGGCATGGCGAACGTGCTCCATTTTTCGAAAGTGGAAATTGGGGGAGTGTCCGGCCCGCGGCCATCCTCTCACCCGGCAATGCTATTGGGGGTGGTGCGCTCATGCAATGCACAATGCCCAACGAGCGGGCACTTCGTGCCTTGCCCTCTGCCATCATTGCCATATCGCCCCACAATACCG
>JBKKCB010000246.1:0-7670 GCA_046713545.1 Hyphomicrobiaceae bacterium
ACTTCGCCGACCGGCTGTATGTGATAGAACGCGGTGAGATCATCTATGCGGGCCAACCAGCCGACCTGCCCAACGACGCAAGAGTTTGACGCGTTCTCGTCGCTGGATGGCCGGTCGCGCCGGCCAGGTCCGCACTCACTCCGTCGGGTGATTGACGAGATGGCAGGCGACCTGCTGGCCGTGCGGGCCGGGCAGCAGGCGCGGCTCAGTCCGGCGGCACAGATCGAACGCGAGCGGACAGCGCGTGTGAAAGCTGCAACCCTTGGGCGGATCGAGCGGACTGGGAATGTCGCCCTTGATACGCACGCCAGACGGCTTGCGACCAGGCCGCGGCACCGGAATGGCCGACAGCAGCGCCTGCGTGTAGGGGTGGGCCGGCTGCGCATACAGCGTCCGCCGGTCCCCGATCTCGACGATCTTGCCCAGATACATCACCGCAACGCGATCGCAGATGTGCTTCACCACGCCCAGATCGTGCGAGATGAACAGATAGGTCAGATGGAAATCACGCTGCAGATCCTGCAGCAGATTGATCACCTGCGCGCGGATCGACACGTCGAGTGCCGACACCGGCTCGTCGCAGATGATCAGCTTGGGCCGCAGCGCCAGGGCGCGCGCGATGCCGATGCGCTGGCGCTGGCCGCCTGAGAACTCGTGCGGATAGCGCGCGGCGGCATAGCTCGCCAGGCCCACCACGTCGAGCAGCTCGCGCACGCGGCGCGCGTGATCGGCAGCACCGCCCTCGCCGTGAATGACGAGCGGCTCGGCGATCAGCTCGGCCACCGTCATGCGCGGATTGAGTGAGCCATAGGGATCCTGAAAAATGATCTGCATCTCGCGGCGCATCTCGCGCAGATCGTCACCCTTGATCCCCAGAACGTCCTGTCCTTGAAAAACGACGCGGCCGGACGTCGGCTCGATCAGCCGGATCAGCATGCGCCCCGTCGTCGTCTTGCCGCACCCGCTCTCGCCGACGAGACCCAGCGTCTCGCCGCGCTGCAACGTGAAGCTCACCCCGTCCACAGCTTTCACTGTGCCGGCGCTGCGCGCGAACACCAGCCCCCGCATCAACGGAAAATACTTGGTCAAGGCCTCCACTTGCACCAATGGCGCTGCTGCATCTCTCACGATGCCAGCGCCCCGACGCGGTAGCCAACGGGGCGAATGCAGGCGACCGCGTGCCCCTCCCCGCATCCGATCAGCGGCGGTTCTGCCACGTCGCAGGCAGGCCGCACGTGCGCGCAGCGCGGCCCGAACCGGCAGCCACGCGGCAGCGCAAACGGACTGGGCACGGTCCCCGGAATGGACGCCAGCCGATCCTGCTCGACATCGAGCGACGGAATGCTGGCGAGCAGGCCTTCGGTATAGGGATGCGTCGGCCGGTCGAACACGTCCGTGACGCTGCCAGTCTCCACCAGGCGGCCGGCATACATGACCGCCACCTTGTCGACGAATTGCGCCACCACGCCCAGGTCGTGCGTGATGAGAATGACCGCCATCTTGAATTCCTGCTGCAAGGCGCCGAGCAGGTCGAGGATCTGCGCCTGGATGGTCACGTCCAGCGCCGTCGTCGGTTCATCGGCCACGAGCAGGGCTGGCGTGCACGCGAGCGCCGTCGCGATCATCACCCTCTGACGCATGCCGCCCGAGAGTTGATGGGGATAGTCGTCGAGCCGCTGGGCCGGCGAGGGGATGCCCACCTTGTCCAGCATCTCGATCGCGCGCCGCTGTGCCGCGGCCGCGCCCATGGACTCGTGCCACTTGACCGTTTCGACCAGCTGATCGCCGATCGTGAATACCGGATTGAGCGAGGTCAAAGGCTCCTGGAAGACCATCGAGATCAGCTTGCCGCGCGTGCGCCGCATCTCGCGCCGCGAAACCTTCAGGAGGTCGGCGCCCTGGAACAGGATCTCGCCGCCGCTGACCCGTCCCGGCGGATCCGGCAGCAGCCCCAGGATCGACAACGCCGTCACGCTCTTGCCGCAGCCCGACTCCCCGACCAGCCCCAGCACCTCGCCGGCGTGAAGATCGAACGACAGATCATCGACGGCGGTGACCGGCCCCTGCTCGGTATCGAACGTGATCTTGAGATTGCGTACCGACAACAGGGCTGGCTGTGAGGACGGCATTATCAATCCTGCATCACTTTCAGGCGTGGATCGAGCACATCGCGCAGCCCGTCGCCCAGCAGATTGAGCCCGACCACCGTGATCGCCAGCGCCAGCCCCGGAACGAGCGTGATCCAAGCCGCTTCGCGCATGTACTGCCGCCCTTCCGCGATGATATTGCCCCACGTCGGCGTCGGCGGCGCAGCACCAAGCCCCAGGAAGCTCAGCACGGCCTCGGAGAGCACGGCGTAGGCAAAGATGAATGTGAGCTGCACGATCAGCGGCGCCATGCAGTTGGGGAGGATGTGCTTCGACAGAATGCGGACGTGGCTCGCCCCCATCGCTTTCGCCGCCTGCACGAACTCCAGCTCCCGCACCACCAGCACCGACGCACGCACGATGCGCGCCGTGCGCGGGATATAGACGACCGAGAGCGCAATGGCGGCAGTCAGGCTCGAAGCGCCGAGCGCTGCGGCGATCGCGATGGCCAGCAGCACGGCGGGAAACGCCATCAGCGCATCCGTGGCGCGCATCAGGATGTTGTCGAAGCGCCTGAAATAGCCCGCAGCCGCGCCCAGCAGCACGCCGAACACAGCGTTGAGGACGACGACGGCAAACCCGATCGCCAGCGACAGCCTCGCCCCGTGTACGATACGCGCGAGCTGGCTGCGGCCCAGATTGTCGGTGCCGAGCGGGTGCTCCAGGCTCGGCGGCTTGAAGCGGTTGCGAATGGAAATCCGCGCCGGACCGGACGCGGTGATCAGATCGGCGAAAACGGCCGCCAGCACGACCAGGCCGAAGAGGATGAAGCCGATCAGGAACGCCTTGTGGCGCAGCAGGCGCATCAGCACCGGGCGGCGGCGGAAGAAACCGCGCCACCGGCCGGTCTCGACGGGCGCTGCGTCAACGGCGATTGTCATAGCGTACTCGCGGGTCGAAATAGGCGTAGAGCACGTCGACAATCAGATTGAGCATCAGCAGGCTGGCAGCGACCAGCAGAAGCCCGCCCTGGATCATCGGATAGTCGCGCCGCAGCACCGCCGATCCCAGCAGCGAGCCGATGCCTGGCACCGAGAACACCGATTCCACCACCACCGAGCCCGAGATCAGCACGCTGAAAATCACCCCGATCACCGTGACGACAGGGATCATCACGTTCCTGAAGGCATGCTTGGAGATGACGATGAATTCCGGCAGCCCCTTGGCGCGCGCCGTGCGGATGTAGTCCTGGCGCAGCACCTCCAGCATCGTGGAGCGCGTGATCCGCGCCAGCAATCCCACTTGCAACAGGGCCAGCGACACGGCCGGCATGGTTGTTGTCTTGAACCAGCCGACGAAATCCGTCTGCCAGGGTACATATCCGCCGGTCGGCAGCCACCCCAGGTGCACCGACAGCAGAACGATGAGCATCAATCCCAGCCAGAAGTTCGGCAGCGACACGCCGATGAGCGCGAACACCATCGCCGCCTGATCGATCCAGGTATTCCGGTTGAGGGCGGCGATGACGCCGCAGGAGAGGCCGATCAGGAGCGTCAGCACCATCGAATACAGCGCGATCGACAACGACACCGGCACCCGCTCCAGCGTCGCTTCGAGCACCGGCTTGCCGAGCAGCAGGGAGGTGCCCAGATCGCCCCGCATCAGGCCGGCGTAGTAGCGCCACATCTGCACGTGGAACGGCTGGTCCAGGCCCAGATTCTGGCGGATGTTGGCAAGCTCCGCGGGTGTTGCCGTCGGCCCGCCGATCAGGATCGCCGGGTCGCCGGGCACCAGCTTCATCAGGCCGAACGAGATCACGCTGACGAGGATCAGAACCGGGATCGACTGCAGCAGCCGCGAAAGAATGTATCGACCCATTCCGTGTCCTCGAACACCCGGCACCCGCGGGAAGGCCCCGCAGTGCGCCTATGCGCAGCGCCCTCTCAGCTTTTCAGCCAGACGTTGGACATGCGCGGAATGCGGAAGGGCCTGAAATTCTCCACGTTCGTGCGCACCGCCTGCACCTTCGTCAGCGTTCCGAATGGCACCGCGAGCACCTGGTCCAGCATGCGCTGTTGCGCGCGAGCGAACGCCGCCTTGCGCTCGTCCAGCGTCTTGCCGTTGGTGATCTCGCCGAAGAACTTCGCGAACTCAGCGTCGGGCACATCGTCCTTGGGCCGGTAGGTGTTGAACGGCGGCGCGTGGAAGCGCATCGCCGCCAAGCCGCCGAGCGACGTATTGGTCCCGTAGCCGGTAAAAAAGAAGTTCCAGCCGCTCGGATCGGCCTTGTTCTGCTGCTTCTGCACCGACGCCGGCCAGTCGAGCACGAGCAGCTCGGCGTTGATGCCAACCGCCTTGAGCTGCTCGGACATGACCAGCGCGGTTGTGTACATATTGGTGTAGTCCTTGTTGGTCAGCAGCGTCACCTTCTCGCCCTTGTACCCGGCCTCCGCCAGCAGCTTCTTGGCCTTGTCGGGGTTCTTCTGATTGTAGGTCTCCTTGCCCGCCTCCGTGTAGAAAGCTTGACCGGGATACTGCATCCCGACATTGAGGCGGAAGGCGCCGTCGGTCGCCGCCTCCATGATTTCCTCCATGTCGAGGGCGGCCTGAATGGCCTGCCGCACCTTCAGATTGTCGGTCGGCGGCTGGGACAGGTTGGGGATGGCGATCTGCACCCAGAAGTTCTGCAACGGCTTTAGGACAATGTTGGCGTTGCTCTTGAGCGTCGGCTGCGACTTTGCCGGCACGTCCTCGGCGCCCAGGAATTCACCCGTTTCCAGCCCCGCCACGCGCGCGCCGGCCTCGGTCACGATGCGGAACGTCACCGTGTCGAGACAAGCAACCTTGTAGCCGCCGAACCCATCGATATCTTTGTAGCGTGTGTCCGGCTTGTAGCCGTCGAACCGCTTGAGCTTGACGTGGCTGTCGGCGACGAACTCGACGAACTCCCACGGCCCTGTGCCGACGGATTTGAGCTGCATCGGCGCTGCGTCCGCGTTCTCCTTGGGAATGATCACCACCGGAACGCTGAACGAGCTGAGGTTTTCCAGGAACGTCGGCTGCGGCGCCTTGAGGCGGATGACGAACGTTTGCGCGTCCGTCGCCTCCCATTTCTCGACGATGTCGAGGATGCCGCGATCGATACCGACTTTCTTGTAGCGATCGAACGATGCGACCACGTCCTCGGTCGTCAGCGGCTTGCCGTTGTGGAATTTCACGCCTTCACGCAGCTTGAAGGTATAGGTCAGCCCATCGGGGCTCTCGATCACCTCCTGCGCCAGCTCGGGAATCGGGTTCATGTTCTCGTCGCGTGTCATCAGCGACTCGAACATGTGCATGGCGACGTTGCGCGTGGAGATGGTGGCGGAGGTATGCTGATCCAGGCTGTTGACCTTGGCTTCCTGCGCGAAAACCATGTTCCCGCCGGTCTTCGGGCAGGTGAAGCCTTGCGCCGCAGCCGCTCCCGGCCAGAGGGCCACCGCCGATACCGTGAGAAAACAAGCTCCTATCCGAGTATTGCCAGCTCGTGACATGTCGTTCTCCCAGCGTGTTGGCTTGAAACCGCAGTGGGCGGAAATCCCCAAATGATCGACACCGATAACCTAGCTTTGCCGCAAGCGATCGAACAAGCCCTGTTTGCCTGGCACGTGATCGCCGTTATGCCTCACATTCCGGCAATGTGGCGGGCGTCAGTCACACGCAGGGGGCAGACCTATGCAAAGTGACAGGCGGCGTGATGTGTGGGGCCGCCGACCTGGGCCAGGATCGGGGCCTCCGTGAGGCAGCGGTCCCTTTGGATCGGGCAGCGGGTGTTGAAATGGCAGCCCGGCGGCGGATTGAGCGCGCTCGGCACCTCGCCCTTGGCCTTCTCTCTTTCGCGCGCTTGTGGCGCCCTGACATCGGGGATCGCCGCGATCAGCGCGCGCGTATAGGGATGGCGCGGCGCCTCGAAGATCTCGCGCCAGTCCCCGGTCTCCACAAGGCGGCCGAGATACATGACCGCCACCCGGTCGCTCACGTGCTCGACGACGCCCAGGTCATGGCTGATCATGATGTAGGACAGATCGAGGTCGTCCTTGAGCTCGAGCAGCAGATTGATGATCTGCGCGCGAATGGAGACGTCGAGCGCGGAGACGGGCTCGTCGCAGATCACGAGCTTGGGACTGAGGATCAGCGCGCGGGCGATGCCGATGCGCTGGCGCTGGCCGCCGGAGAACTCGTGCGGATAGCGGTCCGCGTGCTCGGGCCGCAGGCCGACTTTGACCAGCATGGCGGCGACGCGGTCGTCGACCTCCCCGCCGTTGGCGATCCCATGCAGGCGGAGGGGATCGGCGAGCGTGCGGCGCACCGTCTGGCGCGGATTGAGCGAGGCGTAGGGGTCCTGGAACACCATCTGCACGGCGCGGGCGAGCGCCTTGCGATCGGGGGCCGCCTCCGTGCCGATCTCGTGGCCGGCGAGGCGAATGCGCCCCGCAGTCGGTGCGACGAGCCCCATGATGGCAAGCGCGAGCGTCGATTTCCCGCATCCGGACTCGCCCACGAGGCCGAGGCATTCACCTGGCCTCACCTCGAGGCTGACGCCGTCGACGGCCTTGAGCGCCCGGTGCTGGCGGAATCCCATGCGCACGGGAAAATGCACGGCGAGCGCGTCGACCGCGAGCAGCGGCAGCGCTTGTGAGCCTTGCTGCAGGGAGGCCTCAGCCATGGTGGTAGCAGCGCACCATGCCACCCCCCTCGACTCTCGTTTGCTCTGGCGGCATCCCGCGGCAGACCTCGCTCGCGGCCGCACACCGGGGGTGGAAGCGGCATCCCTGCGGATAGGCCGCAATCGACGGCACCACGCCCTTGATCTCCTGCAGCCGATTGCGTCCGTGCGCCGCGCGGGCGCCCAGCCGCGGCAGCGAGGCGACGAGCCCCTGCGTATAGGGATGGGACGGCGCCTGGAACACATCCTGCGCCGCGCGTTCCTCCACCACGCGGCCGGCATACATGACCGCCACCCGGCGGCACATGCGGGCGACGAGCCCCAGATCATGGGAGATCATCAGGATCGCGGTGCCCTTCTCAGCGCACAGCTCCTGCATCAGATCGATGATCTCCGACTGCACCGTGACGTCGAGCGCCGTGGTCGGCTCGTCGGCGACGAGCAGCGCCGGCCCGCAGGCGAGCGCGATGGCGATCATGACGCGCTGGCGCATGCCGCCCGAGAGTTGATGCGGGTAGTCCTTCACGCGCCGCTCAGGGCTCGGCACGCGCACGAGGCGCAGCGCCTCCACCGCCTTGTCCTGGGCCTCGCGCCAGCCGGCGCCTTCGTGCAGCACGAACATCTCGGCGATCTGGCGGCCGACGCTCGAGAGCGGATTCAGCGCCGTCATGGGCTCCTGGAAGATCATGGCGATGCGGCGGCCGCGCAGCCGTTTCAACTCCGCCTGCGGCAGCGCCTGGATCTCGCGCCCCTCGAGCACAATGCGCCCCGCCCCGATGCCGAGCGGAGGCCTGAGCAGCCCCATGACGGCCAGCGCCGTGATGCTCTTGCCGCACCCGGACTCACCGACGAGGCCGAATGTCTCTCCGCGCGGGATC
>JBKKCB010000247.1:0-5157 GCA_046713545.1 Hyphomicrobiaceae bacterium
CAACCTCGTGTTGCTCGGCGACAAGCCCTTGGTGGCCGAGACGCCGGAGCATCTGCTCGACGACGATACGACGCCAACGGCCAAATTCTTCATCCGCAACAACGGTCAAATTCCAGAGCCTGCCAAGGATCCGGACAGCTGGAAGCTGACCATCGACGGCGAGGTCAACAAACCGCTCGAGATTACCCTTGGTGACCTCAAGCGGCGCTTTCCGACGAAAACCCACCGCATGGTGCTCGAATGCGGTGGCAACGGCCGCTCGTTCTTCACGCCGCAGGCCCGCGGGAACCAGTGGACCAACGGCGGGGCCGGCTGCGCCGAATGGACCGGCGTTCCGTTGGGCGACGTGCTGAAAGCTGCCGGCGTGAAGCCATCCGCAGTCTATACGGCCAACTACGGCACCGACGTGCATCTCTCCGGCGATCCCAAAACCCCGACGCTATCTCGCGGTGTGCCCATCAAGAAGGCATTGGATCAGTACAGTCTGCTGGTTTGGGCCATGAACGGCAAACCGTTGGAGAACATCCACGGTGGGCCGCTGCGGCTGGTTCATCCCGGCTGGCCCGGATCGACCTGGCACAAGTGGCTGTCGAAAATCACGTTGCGCGACAAGGTGCACGACGGACAGGGCATGCTGGGCGCGTCCTATCGTGTCGCCATTAAACCGATGGTGCCCGGCGGCAAGGCCGACGACTCCAACTTCAAGATCCTGGAGTCGATGCCCGTGCGTTCCATCGTCACAAGCCCGGCGAATGGAACCAAGCTCGCGGCCGGCACCAAGGACCTCAAGCTGCGCGGTGCCGCCTGGTCCGGCGACGACACGGTCAAGGCGGTTGATGTGTCGATCGACTTTGGTGCCAGCTGGCAGCGGGCCAAGCTGAGCCAACCCAAGAATCGCTATGATTGGCAGCGCTGGACTGCGATGCTCAAGCTGCCGATCGATGGCTACTATGAGGTGTGGTCGCGGGCGACCGACTCGCGCGGCATCCTGCAGCCTCACATTGCCGGCGGCTGGAATCCGCAGGGCTATGGCGGCAATCCAATGCACCGCATAGCTGTACTCGTCGGCTAGCTATGGTCCGGTTGCGCGAGTTCAGCGTGGTCGGTGCTGCCGCACTCGCCACGGGTTTGCTCATGCTTTTGTCTGCTGCGGAAGGTGGCGCACAAACGAGGCCGGCCGCACCAGTCGAAGAAGCGCCGCAGCAGTATCCTGCGCATCCCAACCGGGACGACGCGTTCTATTTCTGCACGGCGTGTCACAGCTTCAGGATTGTCGCCGCGCAGGGCATGTCGCGTGAGCGCTGGGATGAGAGCTTCGACTGGATGGTCGAGCGACACAACATGCCGGACGTACAAGGCGAGGATCGCAAAAGGATCCTTGACTATCTCGCCAGCGCGTTTCCTGAACGGCGCGAGCCCGGTGGCTGGAAGAATCCTTTCGCGCCGAAATAGCTGCGTCCCGCCTAAGGAGAGCCCCATGCCCACACCCCTCATCAAGGTCGACGTTGCGGATCACATCGCCGTCGTCACCATGGACGCGCCGCCCGTGAATGCGCAGAACGCGCAGTTCGCCACCGAGATCACGCAGGCCTTCGACATCATCGGCGATACCGACGACGTGCGCGTGGCGATCCTGACCGGCGCCGGCAAGGTCTTCTCCGCCGGCGCCGACATTCGCAGCCGCAAAGCCGTGGGCGAGACCGCGGGCGAGCGCTTCCAGCACATCCGCCGCGTGCGCGAGAGCTTCCATGCCATCCGCGAATGCGCCAAGCCCGTGATCGCCGCCATCAATGGACCCGCTCTCGGCGCCGGCCTCGCGCTTGCGGCCTCCTGCGACATCCTCATCGCCGCGGAGGACGCGTCGCTCGGCCTGCCCGAGATCGACGTCGGCCTGCTCGGCGGCGGCCGCCATTCCATGCGCCTGTTCAGTCATTCGCGGCTCAGGCGCATGATGCTCACCGGTTATCGCGTCCCCGGACCCGAGCTCTATCGTCTCGGTGTGGTCGAGATGTGCGTCCCACGTGCCGAGCTCATGGACGCCGCCCTGAAGCTGGCCGCCGAGATCGCCGGCAAGAGCCCGACCGCGATCCGCCTTGCCAAGCAATCCCTCAACACCATCGAGGAGCTCGGCCTGCGCGACGGCTATCGCTACGAGCAGAACATGACCCTGCAGCTCTCCGGCCACCCCGATTCCCAGGAGGCCATGGCCGCCTTCCTGGAGAAGCGCAAGCCGAAGTTCTCCGGCTCCTGAGCATACCCCTTCGCGCCCGGCCGCATGCGTTAACCCACTTCGCAGGCGCTGCCCAATATTATCCCCACCCCTGTATATATAAATAGAATATCCCCTGCGAAATAAAATTATGGCTTTGGCGCGATATATGCAATTCGCCCAAAACCATAATACAGAAAAACAGGGGAAATGATTATGCAGATCGATATTTCAAATCCTCGCCGTGACACGTTTCGGTGCAGTCCCGGGGACGCCCGGTGCTCCACAGACAAACTCAAGCACATCATCGAATTCGCGATCGCCGTTGCGTTCGAGATCGAAGCCCGCGACCTGCGCAAGCCGACGCGCGGCCGCGCCGAAACGGCATTCGCGCGCCAGGTGGCCATGTACCTCGCCCATGTCGCCTGTGGCTTGACGCTCAGCGATGTCGGGCGGGCGTTCGACCGCGACCGCACCACCGTCGCCTATGCCTGCGGCGTCGTCGAAGATCGCCGGGACGACGTGTCCATCGACCGTACGCTGGATCTGCTGGAAACCGTCGTCGGCCAGCTGGCTCACATCACGCAGCGCGGCTCATGCCCATCCGATCACGCGCCGCACGGCAGCGAGGTCAGGTCATGAAGTCCGGTCGATCCTCGCGGGGCCGCGCCCCCGGCACGGCTGGCGTCAACGACAGCGAAAGTCCGCTCGCCTGGCTGCGCCGGCGCAAGGACAAGCAGGGCAATCCTCTCATCACCACGGCCCAGTTCGATGCCGGCGAGAGGCTGCGTGCGGATCTCTGGTTTGCGCAGATGACGCCGCGCACGACGGCGAGCTGGTCGGGGGCGCCCGTGGAGCGCCGCACCCGCCGTTCGGCACCCGGTGCCGGGATCGATCTTGCCGACAGCATCGTGGCGGCCAGGCAGCGCGTGCACCGCGCTTTGTGCGGCGTCGGCGCCGATTTCGCCGGCATCCTCATCGATGTTTGCGGCCATCTCAAAGGCCTGGAGCAGTTGGAGCGGGGCGAGGGATGGCCGCAGCGGTCTGCCAAGATCTTCCTCGGCATGGCCCTCACGCGCCTGGCCCAGCACTATGGCTTGCTCCGCCGCGAGGACGAGCACGAGATCATCGGCCGCCGCCTGCGCCATTGGGGCAGCGAGGATTATCGGCCGACGCTGGATTAGAGCGCTTCCGGAAAAGCATGTCCTCGCGAAGGCGGGGATGGGAACCGGTTTTCCGAACGGAAGCACGACTCAGTTCGCCCTCTCCCCGTCCTTACGTCCATGCGGAGCATGCTCACGACTATCCGGTTCAGCACGTTTTGCATCGAGATGAAATGTTCCAATCCCTCAAATTTGCGTCCCCGGACGGGGCGCACCGTCAGGTGCGCGCCGATCCGGGGTCTTCACACGTCGAGACAAAGCGCGTGAGTGCCGTTTGTGATCGTCACACCGCAACGCGCATCACAACCGGGGAAGACCCGGCTCGCCACGCGTCGCGGCGGAGCCGCGCTCCGCGCGGACGGCGTGGCGTCCGGGAACGCTGAAGGAGAGGTTGTCATTTCATGTCCGGGCTTGCGCACAAGCTCTTGCGAGCCAGGACCATCAACGCCGTACGCTTGCGCTTCAGATCACGACCGGACAGCCGTGAGCATGGCTTCTCCATGACGAGAGGGCCGGTGTGAGGGGGCAGCGGCAAATTCAAGATCCTGCCCCTCACGTCAGGCGCCGGCAGAGGACAGCGCCCGCATTGCGTCGGCGCGGATGCGCTCGACCATGGAGTTCAGTCCGTTGGACCGCTGCGGCGTCAGATGTTCTCTGAGGCCGAGCCCGCCGAGAATGCCCTGGACGTCGGTGGCCAGAATGTCCTTCGCCGTGCGCTCCGAATAGATGGCGAACAGGATCGCGATCAGCCCGCGCACGATGTGGGCATCGCTGTCGCCGCGGAATGTCAGGCGCTTGTCTCCGCGGTCGTCCTTGCTGGCGTTGGTCGTGAGCCAGACCTGGCTCGCGCAGCCCCGCACCTTGTTGGCGTCCGAATGCTCGGCCTCGCTCAGAGGCTCCAGCGTGCGCCCGAGTTCGATGACATAGCGGTAGCGGTCCTCCCAATCGTCGAGGAGCGCGAAGTCGGACTGGATGTCTTCGAGCGTCATGAGCGTCTTGAAATGGCACCGCGGCGTCACGCACCGCACGCCCTATCACTTGGCGGGTCCGGGCACGTTACGCAAGCATTGATCCGCTGAAAGTCGAGGTTTGCCGCCATGCGGCATTTCGGGCCGAGGCATGGCTCAGGCGCCGCTTTTCACCGGCTTGCCGCGCCACTCCGGCATGGTGTCCGCCGGCGTCAATGATCCCTTGGCGCGCTCCAGCCGTGCCGGTGGCGAGACGGGTGCGCTCACGGGTTCCAGCGCCGGCGCCGACTTGCCCAGCAGGCGCTCGCTGGCGATCTCGTAGGCCAGCTTGGTTCCAAAATCGAGTTTCTGCTTGAAAACGGTCCAGTATTCGCCGCCGCGCGTGCACAGCGTTGCATTGCGGTCGCAGAACGTCGCGACCCGATGCGCGGTTTCCGACGCGGTCGTGTAGAGCCGCTCCTGCTGGCGCTGGTCCGTTGGCAGCAGCAGTACGATCAAGGCCAGCCAGAAGGTGATGCGGATCAGGAACATCATACAAATCCCGCCCTCGCTCAACGCCGATACGTCTTGGGCAGTGTCGATCCTACGGGGCGGATACCAATTTATCATGAACGCGCGGCGGCTGTTTTGCGCCGGCCCGGCAATGCTTTGTTGACCATGCCGCACGGTCGCCCGCCGATCTGCACCGCCATTCCGAGGCCGGCCACCGATTGGACTGGCAAATCGGCCGTGTTTTAACCCTTCGCTAATACTTTCCCTCAACCATCCAGGTTGCTCCCGTCGTGGTCTGGGGCCGTTCGGAGTTTCATAGTGACAC
>JBKKCB010000248.1:0-7090 GCA_046713545.1 Hyphomicrobiaceae bacterium
GAGCGGCCCCTTCAGCCATCAGCTGTGCCACTTGAACTCTTGCGGTTTCCTGGCGGAATCCTGCGAGAGCACGACGTTGACGAGAGCCGGACCGGGGAACTTCATCGCCTCGTCGAGGGCCTTGCGGATCTCCTTCGGTTCCTTGCAGAAGAAGCCTTTGCCGCCGAAAGCTTCCATCATTTTGTCGTACCGCGCGCCGTAAATCAGCGCGTTGGGCTTCAGGTTCATCATCGGATTTGACGGGATCTCCGGCATGCCGGGCCCGATGCCGCCATTGTTGAGCACCACGATCTTGACGGGCAGGTTGTAGCGAACGAGCGTCTCCATCTCCATGCCGGAGAAACCGATCGCCGAGTCGCCCGAGAGGTGGATGACCGGCCGGTCAGGATGCACGACGGCGGCCGCGATGGCATTGCCGAGGCCGACGCCCATGGTGCCGTACGTGCCCGCATTGAGGCAGGAGCGGGCATCGGAAACATTGAGCAGGGTAAGGCCGATATCCATCGTGCCCGCGCCTTCGGCGGAGAGGACCGCGTTCTTCGGCATCCAGGCGGCGACGTCCTTGAGGGCGCGATAATAGTTGGCCGGCCCCTGGTCGTCGTCGAGCTGCGGCTTGATCTGCGCCGCATTGGCGGCCGCCTTCTCGGCGAGCGCTTTGCGCCACGGCGTGTCCTTCGGATGGAACCACTGGCGGTTGGCGAGCGCCTTGTTCATCTGCGCCATGATCGCCTTGCCGTCGCCGACGAGCGCCACCTCGGTCTGCTTGTTGTGGTGGATCTCTTCGGGCGCGATGTCGAGCTGGATGACCTTCATGTCCTTCGCAAAGCGCGGCGCCTGGCCGAAGTGGAAGATCCAGTTGAAGCGCGCGCCCATCAGGAACACGACGTCGGCCTGCTGCAAGGCCAGCGTGCGGGCCGCCGCAACCGACAGCGGATGGTCGTCAGGAACGACGCCCTTGCCCTGCGGCGAGCGGACGAACGGAAGCTGGGTGCGATCGATGAAGCTGCGCACTTCATCCTCGGCGCGCGCCCAGGCCATGCCCTTGCCGACGAGGACGAGCGGATTCTTGGCCTTCTCGAGCAGGTTCAGCGCGGCCTCGATGTTCTCCTGCGGCGCCAGCGTGCGCGGCGCCTCGGGCACGCGCTCGACCTGGGTCACCTTGTCGAGATCGCATTTGCCGGTGATGATGTCGTCCGGCATGTCGAGGTAGCAGGCGCCGGGGCGGCCGTAGATCGCGTGCCTGGTCGCCATCTCGACGTAATAGGGAATGCGCTGCACGCTCTCGATGCCGTGCGCAAACTTGCAGAACGGCGAGGCGATCAGCACCTGGCGCTCTTCCTGGAAGGCGCCCATGCCGCCGCGATAGGTCTCCGAGGCGCCGCCGATCAGGATCATCGGCCAGCAGTTCTGCTGCGCATCGGCGAGACCCGCAAGGCCGTGCACGACACCTGGGCCCGTCACCGTGATGCACACGCCCGGCCGGCCGGTCAGGTAGCCGTAGGCGCGAGCGGCGTAGGACGCGGCCTGCTCGTTGCGCATGCCGATGTAGTTGATGCCTTCCTTCTGCGCCGCTGCCGCAATCGGGCCGACGGGGAACCCGACGACGCCGAACATGTGATCGATGCCCTGCTGTTTGAGGCTTCTGGCTATCAGGGTAGCGCCGTCGACTTCGCTCATGGGTTCCTCCTCCTGCTTTTCTGATGCGGTATGATTCAATCAAACAATACCTTCTTCGCGCAAAGCGGCAATGCGCTTGGAGTCCATGCCGAGCCATGACGACAGCACATTGTCGACATGCTCGCCGAGCATGGGCGACGGCTTCACGTTGGGCGGCTGGCCGTCGAAACGCACTGGCCATGCGGGCATCTTCACCTTGCCGGTGGTTGGATGCTCGATCGTCTGCATGATGCCCCGCTCGGCCAGTGACGGATCGTGCATGAGCTCCAGCGTGTCGAACACGGCCCCCGCCGGCACACCCGCCGCGCCGAGCACCTTCATCGCCTCTTCCTTGGTGTGGTTGCGCGTCCATTCGGAGATGATGGCGTCGACCTCCTTGGGTCGCTCGGTGCGCGCTGCCTGCGTCACGAAGCGCGGATCGCCTTTCAAATCCTCCCGCCCCATGACGGTCAGGAGCCGCTGCCAGTGCTCCGGGTTGGCGCGACTGCAGAACACGTAGACGTAATCGTTGGGCCCGCCCGGCTTGCACGGATAGAGCGCGTTCGGGACGAGGCCACCGGCCACGGACCGGTCGGTGCCCTCGCGCAAAACCGCCTTGCCGGAGAGCTGGGTGCGCGAGAACGGCACGCGCATGTAGTGGATCATGGCATCTTGCATGGCGACTTGCAGGCGCCGGCCCTCGCCGGTCTTCTGGCGCTTATAGAGTGCGTCGAGGATCGAAATCGCCATCAACATGCCTGTGCCCGTGTCGCCGAACGAGGTACCGGGTTTGACAGGCGGGCGGTCGCCGTAGCCCGTGGTGCTTGTCATGCCGCCGGCGGCCTGCGCGATCATGTCGAAGGCGAGGCTGTTCTCATAAGGGCTGCCCTGCCCAAAGCCCTTGATCTGACAGTAGACGATGCCGGGATTGAGCTCCTTCACCTGGTCATACGACAGGCCGAGCCGTTCGATCGTGCCGGGCGCCATGTTCTCGACCATGACGTCGGCCTTCTTCAAGAGTTCGCGCACGATCTCGAGACCGCGCGGCGTCTTGAGGTTCAAGGTCAAGGACTTCTTGTTGGCGTTGAACTGGTGGAAGTACCAGGGATCGTTGTCCGGCTTGCCCCTCTGCAAACGGCGCCCGGGATCACCGAGCCCCGGATTCTCGACCTTCACCACCTCGGCCCCGAGCCATGCGAGCGTTTCCGTGCAGGATGGCCCTGCTTCGAACTGGGTGAAGTCGACGACGCGAATACCTTCCAGACAGTCGAGTTCGACACCGTTGGTCATGCCGGATCTCCAGTTACGGGGGCGAAGGGTAGACAGGTCGCCAAGTGCGCCGCTTTCGATGCAGTTTATGTCTCGTCGTGCGACCTGGGCCCGACACGCTGCACTGTCGTCCACAAGCCCCCGGTTGCCGATGAGCCTATCCTCGCGCCGACCTAAGGCCTCGGCAACCTCCTTATGCAGTGTCGGTCCGCGCCCGCGCACGTTGGCATGTCGGCTCAGAGTGGCATGTCGGCTTCGGCCGCGATAAACTGCTCCGGTAATCACTCCGTGGAGCGTGGAGAGAAGAGCGTGATTAGACTGCGGCTTGCTGAGAACTTCCGCGCCGTTTTCTACGCGCCGTTCTACGCCACCCTAGCCCTCGGCCATTTCGCGAGCGAGGGGCTTGACATAACGCTGGTCGACAGTGCCGCGCCCGGCGGCGGGCCGGCCGACGTTCTTGAGGGAAACGCCGACGTCACCTGGGGCGGGCCCATGCGGGTCATGAAGTACCGCGATGAAGGGGGGCCGGACCTTCTGTGCTTTTGCGAGGTCGTGCGCCGCGATCCCTTTTACCTCGTCGGTCGACCGCCAGAGCACGGATTCGATCTGCGATCCCTGTCGCAGCTCCGCCTCGGCTCCGTGAGTGAGGTGCCGACGCCGTGGCTTTGCCTGCAGCAGGACCTTCGCGATCTGGGTCTCGATCCGGAACGCCTCTCCCGAATCGCCGACCGCACCATGGGCGCCAACCTCGCGGGACTGGGGCGTGGCGACATCGACGTCGCGCAGGTCTTCGAGCCGTTCGCCGAAGAGGCACTCTCTGCCGGCTTCGCCATTCTGTACGCTCAGAGCAGCCGCGGCCCGACCTCGTACACGACCTTCACGACCACGCCGGAGGGCATCCGCCGCCATCGCGACGCGTTCACCAGCATGACACGGGCGATGGCGCGCACACAGGTCTGGTTGGCGAACAACACCGCGGACGATCTCGCGCGCGCCGTGGCGCCATTCTTCCCGTCGATCCCGGCAGACCGTCTCGCACGCTCATTTGCACGATACATGCAGGCCGGCGTATGGGCCGACGATACCGACGTCTCGCGCGAAGGCTTCTCCCGCCTGGCCGCGAGCCTGCGCTCCGGCGGCTTCATCTCTTCCTTGCCGGATTACGACGCCTGCGTCGTCAATCTTTCCGCATGAGGGGAGATACTTTCTATGTGGCCCAATCCGCGTATTCCCTACCAGATGTCGAGCGACCGCCCCCGCCTCGCCCCCCTGCACGGCAAGCCGCTGATGGTCAATCCCGTGGTTGCGATTGAATATTGGCCATTCGATCGGCCGATGCCACGCGGCATCCTGCCGGCCCCGCATGGCCGGCCGAGCGAGCCTCCTGACGTCGCCAACTACTCCTGGGTCGAGTACGGGATGCGCTGCGGCCTGCCGCGGCTCTTCGACGTGCTGGGCCGACGCGGCGTCAAGGCTTCGGCATGGATGAATGCGCAATGCGCCGATGTCTATCCTTCGGCTGCCGAACGCGCGGCCAGCGAAGGATGGGACTTTGTCGGCCATAGCTGGTTCCAACGCTCGCCGAAGGAGGTTGAAGACGAGGAGGCGGAGGTACGCCGCTCGCTCGCGCGTCTGCAGCAACTCACGGGAAAGCCTGTGCGCGGATGGTTTGGCGCGGGCGGTGGTGAGACGGCCAATACACCAGAGGTCCTGAAGCGCTGCGGGATCGAATTCACGCACGACTGGCTGCTCGATGATCTGCCGTGCTGGATGACCACAGATGAGGGACCGCTTCTGTGCCTTCCCTATACCTGGGAGATCAACGACGTGCCCATGTGGGCGGTGCAGGGCCAGTCTTCTGCCGAACTCCTGATACGGCTCGAAGCTACGCTGGCCGTCCTTGAGCGAGAACTTGAGGAAAACCCGCGCGTCCTCTCGATCGGGCTTCACCCGCATATCGCTGGGGTGCCTCATCGCATCTACTACGTGGAGAAGGCGCTCGATCTGCTGATGAAACGCAGCGATACAATCTTTGTTACCTCAGGAGAAATAGCTGATTGGTTCGCGGGTGCAGACAAGACGGGAAAGTCCGAGCTGGAGGCGGCGCTGAAGCAGAAACCTGGCAAAGGATGACCATCGGCGCCGGGTTGTCATTCCTCAAGCAGAACGCATTGGCTCGCCCGGGCGCTCAGATAGGCCGTCTGGCCGGGCTCGGCCGGAGGCGGGCCGAGCTGGCGCACGACGAGGTCCTGATCGCCCAACCGCACCTGCATTTGCGTAATGTCGCCGAGGAACACGGAGCGCACGGTCGTAACCGGCCATATGTTGATGTCTCCCGGCGGGCGCTCTCGGCTGAGCGACAGATGCACGGTGCGCACCGACAGCGTGCCCGTTGTTCCAACGGGCCTCCCGCGCGTCATCCCATGGATGACGGCGCCATCGGACGCACGCACGGTAACGGTTCCCGCGCCCGCATCGCTGCCGATAACATCACCGCTGATGAGATTAGCCGAGCCCACGAAGTCGGCGACGAAGGCTGTGCGCGGATAGTTATAGATCTCAGCCGGCGTGCCGCTCTGATCAACCACGCCCGTGCGCATGACGACGATGCGGTCGGACATCGCCAGCGCCTCTTCCAGATCGTGCGTTACGTAGAGCGAGGTAACGCCAAGGCGGCGCTGCAGCTCGCGCAACTCGACGCGCATTTCGGATCGCAGCTTGGCGTCGAGATTCGACAACGGCTCATCGAATAGCAAAACGGATGGCGAAAACGCAATCGCCCTTGCCAGCGCCACACGTTGCTGCTGGCCGCCCGACAGCGCCGATGCGTTCCGATCGGCGTATTGGCCCATTTTCACCAGATCGAGAGCGTAGCGCACCTTCTCCTTCAACGCCGCGCCGGTCTCCTTGCGCACACGCAACCCGTAGGCGACGTTGTCGAACACAGTCATGTGCGGCCAGATCGCGTACGACTGAAAGACCATCGACATGCCGCGCTGCTCGGCCGGCACGTTGACGCCCTGCTTGCTGTCGAAGATGGGCTTGCCGTCAATGCGAATGACACCCGACGTTGGCGTTTCGAGTCCCGCGACGGCGCGCAATGTCGAGGTCTTGCCGCATCCCGATGGGCCGAGCAGCGTCAACTGCTGGCCTTCCGGGATGGCAAAACTCACGGTCTCTACAGCGGTGACGCTGCCATACCGGATCGAGAGGTTCTCGACCTCGATGGCGGGAGTGGAGGCCGGCGCGGTCATTGAGCGGAGGCCCCGTGCATGGACAGCCGGCGCGTGAGGAGACTGAACACGAGAATCGCCAAGGTGATCACCACGGTCTGAATGAGGGCCATCGCGGCGGTCAGCTCCGAGCTCGACGAGAACCACGCCTCGACGATTGCCGGCGTCATGACCTTGCTGTCCGGCCCCATCAGAAGGATCGACGCGCCAAGCTCGCGCACGCTGGCCACGAAGATCAGCAGCCAGGCGGCAAGAAGGCCGGGTTTGAGCAATGGCACCGTGATCGTGCGTATCCGGTAGGCCCAGGAGGCTCCGCACACCTGCCCGCACTCATCCAAGCTCTTGTCGAGCTGCAGGACGACACCGCTGATGGTGCGTACGCCCAGCGGCATGAAGACGGTGAGATACGCAATCAGCAGCACCCAAAACGTGCCATAGAGCGGCAGCGGGAATACGATCCAGGCCCACATAATGCCGAAGGCGAACACGAGCCGCGGCACGGCTTGCGGAAACATGACCAGATACTCGAGCGCGCCGCGACCGGGCAGGCGGCTTCTCAGAATAATCCAGGTCAACAGGCCCGTGATCATGACGCCGAGTGTGGCCGTCACCATGCCGAGGATCACGCTGTTGAGCATGGCCGTGCGAACGGCGTTGATCGAAAACGCCTGGCTGAAATTGACAAGCGTGAAATTGGAGGCGGCCGGAAACGCGACGGCGAGCCTCTGAACGGATGAAAAGAGCAGGGTGGCGATGGGCAGGATCGCGGACAGAAACACATACAGCGCGACGATGCCGAACAGCGCCCAACGCAGCCGCCCCATGTCCATGACGCGCGGGCGGAAGGCCTTGCCCGACACGGTCACATAGCTCTTCCGCGACGTCAGCCAGCGATAAAGCCACAGCATGGCGAACATCACCGCGAACAGTGA
>JBKKCB010000249.1:0-5561 GCA_046713545.1 Hyphomicrobiaceae bacterium
GCGCCGCACAAGACCGCTCTCGCCGGCGGGCGGCTCCCGTGCATGATAGGGCTAACGCCGCCTTCCCACAGGGTATCTACACGTGATGCCCGTCACGTCATCCATGTAAGACCCAAGGACCACACGAGGAAATGACCCTGCTCACCGAAGACCAGACCGCCATCCGCGACATGGCGCGCGCGTTCGTGCGCAAAGAAGTCGCCCCCTTTGCCGCCGAATGGGATCGCACGGAAACCATGCCGGCTGCCGCCGTGCGCGCGGCGGGCGAGCTCGGTCTGTTCGGCGTCTGCATGCCGGCCGAGTGGGGCGGCGCGGGTGCCGACTTCGTCTCCTACGTGCTGGCGACGGAAGAGCTGGCGGCGGGCGACGCCGGATTCTGCAACATGGTCAGCGCCACCAATTCCTACGGCTTCAAGGTGCGCGACTACGGCACGGACGATCAGAAGGAACGCTTCCTGCGCCCCGTCGCCCGCGGCGATCACATCGCCTGCATGCTGCTGACCGAGCCGCACGCCGGCTCCGATGCCGCCAGCATCAAGACGCGCGCGGTGCGCCGGGGCGACACCTGGGTCCTCAACGGCACCAAGACGTTCGTCACCTCCGGCCAGGCATCGACGTTCGCCTGCATCATCGCCGTTACCGATCCTTCCGCCGGCAAGAAAGGCATCTCGGCGTTTCTCACGCGCACGGACCGGCCGGGCTATCGCGTGGTGCGCAAGGAGCACAAGCTCGGGCACCGCAGCAACGAGACCTGCGAGATCGCGCTCGAGGATCTGGAAATTCCGGCCGCCGGCATACTGGGGTCGCCGGGCGAGGGGTTGCGTATCGCCCTGTCGGGGCTCGACAGCGGCCGCATCGCCGTCGCCGCGCAAGCCATCGGCGTGGCGCGGGCGGCGTTCGAAGCGGCCGTCGCCTACGCCCGCGAGCGCCAGGCCTTCGGCAAGGCCATTGCCGATCACCAGGCCGTGGCGTTTCATCTGGCCGAGATGGCGACCGGTATCGAGGTCGCGCGCAGCATGTGCCATCACGCCGCCCGCCTGAAGCAGTCCCGGGTCCGCTGCATCAAGGAGGCGTCCATCGCCAAACTGTTCGCCTCGCGAATGGCCGAAAAGGTGTGTTCCACGGCCGTCCAGGTGCATGGCGGCTATGGTTTCGTCAACGCGTTCCCGGTGGAGAAATATTATCGCGACGGGCGCGTTTTCCAGATCTACGACGGCACCAATGAGGTGCAGAAGATCCTGATCAGCCGCGAGATTCTCTCAGGCTACTGAAGGTTCCTGCGACATGTGGGCGCGCCCATCGGTCGCGCTGCCTTCATCGCTCCGGCTCGTGTAGAGTGCGTTGCACAACTCAAATCACATGACCATCGTTTCGGCCTGTCCGGGGATAGGCCGAAAAACTCGACGGGGGACTTGCGGTGAGGGGATGGCTTGCGGGCCTGCTATTGGCCAGCCTGGCGGGAATCGGTGGGGTTCACGCTCAGACGTATCTAGGGTTCCGGCTTCTTGATTTCGGCGGACTGTACGTCCGATGGGGCGGCAGCGGGCCCGATCCGGTCGTCGTGACCTATGCTTTCGTCGACAAGGACGTTGCCTTCGACGATGCGCGCAACTGCACACGCATGGTTCCCGTGGACGGGATGCTATCCCTGTCGGGCGTCACCAAGGCCATGTTCCTCGAAGAGGTGCGGTCGGCGTTCGATATGTGGGAGCGCGTTGCCAACATCCGGTTCGAACCCGCGCAGGATGGCACCAAGCCCGGCGTTCTGATCGGCGCCCAGGCGGACCCCGTCGGGCACGCCTATGCCGATGTCAAATACGTCAAGAACGGCACCGGCACGCTGCGCCAGATCGATCGCTCGCTGATCTGCCTCAATCCCGTCAAGCGCTGGAAGATCGGCTTCGACGGCAATCTCGCCGTCTATGATCTGCGCTATACGATCGCGCACGAGATCGGCCACGCCATCGGCCTCGATCACCCCGAGCCGCATGGGCAGCTCATGTCCATGCGCTACCAGGAGAGCTTCCGCTCCCTGCAGGCCGGCGACGTCAGCGGCGCGGTCAAAATCTACGGGGAGCGCACCGTCCGCTAGCGAACTGTCGACGCGGGCATCGCCCTGATCCCGATGTCCTCCCACACATAAAAATGGCGCGGACCCTTGGTCCGCGCCATTTCCATGTTCAGTCTGTCTGTCGCTTAGCGATCAATGACCTCGATCACCGCGCGGCTGGACGGATCGACGATCGCGACCCTGCGCTCCAGCACGACGTAGCGATACGCCTTCACCGAGGGAACCTCGACCAGCACTTCGTCGGGGAACTCATACAGCTCCACCGTGGAGGGCACCTCGGCGCCCAGCGCCAGCTCGACGTTCACATCGCTGCGCATGCGGTTGGACGGAATGCGCTCGACGATCAGCGTCCGCTGCGGGGGCGACAGCGTCAACGTTGCCGTTACCGGACCGCCGCGACGCGGACCACCATCCACCTCGATCACTTCGACGATTTCGTAGCGCTGCGGATGCACGATCACGACCCGCTCTTCGTAGATGAAGTAGCGGTAACCACGGTATTGCGGCACGATCACCACGATGTCGTTGGGGATCGTACGCGCGCGGAAATCACGCGGCACGCGAGTACCGATGTTGATCGAGAAGTTAACGTTGGTCACGCGCGCCTCGCGATGCGAACTCAGGCGGGTCCGCACCTGCGTCCGCTGATCCTGCGAGAGGTTTACGCGGGCGCCGTCACGCTGGCCGTCCTTGGATTGGGCCTGGTCCTTGCTTCGATCACCGGCCTTGTCCTTGGGTTCGGCTGTGCGGTCACGGTCGCCGGCCTTGTCCTTCGGCTCGGCACTGCGCTTCGTGTCACCGGCCTTGTCCTTGGGTTCGGCTGTGCGATCACGGTCGCCAGCCTTGTCCTTCGGCTCGGCACTGCGCTTCGTGTCACCGGCCTTGTCCTTGGGTTCGGCTGTGCGGTCACGATCGCCGGCCTTGTCCTTCGGCTCGGCACTGCGCTTCGTGTCACCGGCCTTGTCCTTGGGTTCCGCGCTGCGCTTGGTGTCGCCGGCTTTGTCCTTGGGCTCCGCGGACCGGTCGCGCTGGGCATCGCCCTTCGCGCCCTTGTCAGGGGCCTGTGCTCGGGGCTGTGCACCCTTGTCCTGGCCGCTCTTTTCCTCAGCCGCTGGCGCGCGCTGCGTCTCACCCTTCTCGGCCGCTCCGCCTGAACCGCCCGGCGTAGCGCCTTGTTCCTTCATGGCAGGCTGGCCGCCGCGCGGCTCCTGCGTCTGCTGTGCGCTCACGAGCGCGGTCGTACTGAGCAGCGCGATTGTGGCCGCACCGATGATTGATATACGCATTGAAGAACCTCCGAATGGATAATGGATAGCTGCCCTGCACCCGGTGCAAGGGTAGGTCCCCGGTCGAACGTCCATGCGGGCTGGTTGTTCCTGTTCCACAGGCGCGGAAATGTCTGGATTGACCTGGGAACCTTGCTTTTCAGGGTGCAGGAGGCCTCCACCATCGGGCTATCGCCCTTGGCGCGGTGTCCGATTCCTGATGCAGATAGAAAGAGTTGATGCCATGGCCGCCAGCGGCAGGCCCCTGAGGCTGCGGCCCGCGTCCGTGGCCACGCCCAGATGCTTGAGGGAACATATTCACCGCGCTCGTCGCCAAGCCGCGACCGAAGTTCGACTCTTAACCTCTAGCGCCGATCGGCATAGGCGAGCGGCAGCATGGTCGTGGCCTTGATCTCCTCCATGACGAACGAGGAGGACACATCGGCCAGCGTGATCCGGTTGATCAGTCGCTTGTACAGTTTATCGTAGGCGCCGACATCGGGAACCACGGCCTGCAGCAGATAGTCGATATCCCCGGTCATCCGGTACACGCCGACGATCTCGGGAATGTCGCGCACGGCCTTGGAGAACTTGTCGAGCCAGATCGGACTGTGCTCGACGGTCTTCAGCGCGATGAACACCGTGAGCCCGACGTTGAGGCGGCGGGCATCCAGCAGCGCCACCCGCCCCTTGATCAGCCCGTCATCCTCCATACGCTTGACACGCCGCCAGCAGGCATTGCGCGACAGGCCGACGTCCGATGCCAGCTCATCCAGCGATCGCGAGGAATCGCGCTGCAGGTGGCCCAGGATTTTGCGGTCGATATCATCAATCATCCCATCAGATTGACCTATAGTGGGAAAAAATCAACCAGAAAGTCCATATCTCGTGTGGAAACGAGACGTATGCACGCGGCCGGTTTGCTATCCCCTGGCAGCGATACGCAAATCAATGGGAGACACCGGGATGCGCGCCACCCTCGACCGCTATTTTCTGTCCCACCCCCGCTCCGTGGACGAAAGCTACATCGAGCACGCCGGTGTCGCCTCCCGCTTCGCCTTCCGTCTCCTCGGCGCGGGCGTTGCCGCCCTGGTGCACGCCTTCATCCCCTGCCTGTTCGAGAAAACCGCGTCGTCGATGATCAAGACGATGCACAGCGAAATCGCCTCCCGCTCTGGCCCGCCGCACCGCGGCTGACCCTCTGCACAGCGTTCCAGCCATTTCGAAGTCTGTGGCAGATGCTGGCCGCCCTGACCTGGCGGTGCCCGAAAGGATCGACCGCACAAGGCCACACCCTTCAACCCCTCAATTTGCGTCCCGGGCGGCGCGCTGGCGCGCGCCGTCCGGGGTCTTCACACCTCGATATGGCTTACTGTCGTGCTCTTGAAGCCACGCATACGCTACTTACTAGCGAGGAGGATCCCGGCTCGCCGCGCGGCTGCGCGGCGTCCGGGAACGCAAGTGGAAGAGGGCTGAGTTATGTCCGATGTGCACGTGCGCTGAACCGCACCAAGATGCGCGACCCGGGACGCAAAGCCTCACGCCAGCCTACGTCCGCCCCTTGCTCCGCAGCGCGCGATACGTCTCCACCACCTGGCTGTCGTCCTTGGCGCCGTGTCCGCCGCCCGAGGCCGACAGGAAGAGCTGATGCGCCGATGCCGCCAACGGCAGGCCCATCTTCATGCTGCGCCCCGCATCCAGCACGATGCCCAGATCCTTGACGAAAATATCCACCGCGCTCGTCACCACGCCGTCGTAGTCGACCATGCGCGGCCCGCGCGCCTTCAGCATCCAGCTTTGCGCTGCCGAGCCCGACAGGATCTCCAGCGCCAGCTTCGGATCGATCCCGGCCTGCTCGGCAAATGCCAAGGCTTCCGCGGCCGCCGCAATGTGAATGCCGCACAGGAGCTGGTTCACCGTCTTCATGGCCGCGCCCTGGCCCGGCTTGTCGCCGAGATAGAACAGGTTCGATCCCATGGCGCTTAGTACCGGCTTCACGCCCTCGAACACGTTTGTCTTGCCCGATGCCATGATGGTAAGCGTGGCACCCTTGGCGCCCGTGACGCCGCCCGACACCGGCGCATCGATGATCTGCCGTCCGGTCTTCTCCACGCGCGCGGCGATCTCCTCGACGCGTCCCGGCGCACACGTCGACATCAGGATCACTGTCGCCCCGGGCTTCAGTGCCTCCAGCGCACCGCCGTCGAACAGCACCGCCTCCGCCT
>JBKKCB010000250.1:0-19608 GCA_046713545.1 Hyphomicrobiaceae bacterium
GGCAGACGCCAGTCCACCGCCGATACCGATGAGGATAAATCCAGGCATAACGCAAGCTGTCCCGCGCTGTGGCGGTTAGAGGCCGACAGTGCCGACCCCAACCTTCGACGTCATTTCGTCAGACCGCAGCAGGCGGTCTGAGCGCAGTCACTTTATCAAATAGGGCAGCAGGCCCAGGAAGCGCGAGCGCTTGATCGCTTTGGCAAGCTCCCGCTGTTTCTTGGCGGACACCGCCGTAATGCGGCTGGGCACGATCTTGCCGCGCTCGGAGACGTAGCGCCCGAGCAGGCGAGCGTCCTTGTAGTCGATCTTGGGCGCGTTCTGACCGGAGAACGGACACGTCTTGCGGCGCCGGTGAAAAGGCCGGCGCGCTGGGATGATTGCGATCTCGGCCATTATTCGGTCTCCGTGCCAGAAGCAGCCCGCGGTGGGCGCGGTGCGTCGTCGCGATCGGGACGAGGCCCGCGCGGTCCGCGATATCCGCCACCGTCACCGTCCGGGCGTGGTCCGCGATCGCTCCTGAATCCGCCGCCGTCCCGGTCACCGCCGCGAAAGCCGCCGCCACCACCACCACCACCGCGGAATCCGCCGCCACCGCCGCCGCGGAAGCCGCCCCGATCGCCACCGCGGAAGCTGCCACGGTCGCCGCGCTCTTCGCGATCACCCTTGCGCATCTGCACGGAGGGCTCGGTTTCGAGTTGGTCGACTTTGATGGTGAGGAAGCGGACAACGTCCGTCGACAGTCCCATGCGCCGCTCCATTTCAGCCACGGCCGCCGGCGACGCATCGATATTCAACAGGGAATAGTGCGCCTTCCTGTTCTTCTTGATCTTGTGGGCGAGCGATTTGAGACCCCAATATTCGCTCTTGGCGATCTTGCCGCCGCCCTCTTCGATAATCTGGGTAAATTCCTTGGTGAGAGTCTCGACCTGCTGGGTCGAAATATCCTGGCGCGCCAGGAAAACATGCTCGTATTGCGGCATGCCGTGGCCTTTCCTATGGTTTCATCTCCTCCGGCGCAAAGCCCCTTATGAGCCCTTGCAAGGCCCACCAGGATACTCATAGAGCGGAAACACCGGGAGCCGGGACAAATGCCCAACCGCGCGAGCGCGGCCTCCCGTTCAGCCTCCGACCGGAGTGAGTGGCGCTTCTTATACGTCTTCCCGGGGCCAGGGCAAGCCCAATCCGGCTCTAATATGGCCGCTTTCCAAGGGGAGCTTGACAGCTTCCGGCGCCCTATGGCTAAAGCGGCCGCACGGGAAAGCGCTGTCCGCTATGAGAATGGGAAGAAAATGACTATTGCATTCCTGTTTCCTGGACAGGGGAGCCAGACGGTCGGCATGGGAGCCGAACTGGCCGCGAATTTTGCTTCGGCACGCATGGTTTTCGAAGAGGTCGATGCGGCGCTCGGTCAGAAGCTGTCCGATGTCATGTTTCACGGCCCGCTGGAAATCTTGACGCTGACCGAGAATGCGCAACCAGCCCTTATGGCCGTTTCGCTGGCCGTTATCCGCATCCTCGAAAAGGAAAAGGGCTACAGTCTTGCGCAAAGCGCCAAATTCGTTGCCGGACATTCGCTTGGCGAATATTCGGCATTGGCCGCCGCCGGCGCTTTCTCGATCGCGGATGCGGCGCGCCTTCTGAAACTCAGGGGCCAGTCGATGCAAGCCGCAGTGCCGGTCGGACAAGGCGCCATGGCGGCCTTGCTGGGCGTCGGCCTGGATGCCGGGCGCGCGCTCGCCGAAGAGGCTGCGCAGGGCGACGTCTGTGAAGTCGCCAACGACAACGAGCCCACGCAGGTGGTCATTTCGGGAGCCAAGGCAGCCATCGATCGTGCGGGTGAGCTTGCCAAGAAACACGGTGTCCGCCGTTTCATGCCGCTCAACGTGTCTGCGCCGTTTCACTGCGCGATGATGCAACCGGCCGCCGACGCCATGGCTGACGCGCTGGGTCGCATCGCTATCCAGGCGCCTACTGTTCCCGTCGTCGCCAATGTGGTTGCCACAGCGATTACAGATCCCGACGAAATCAGAAAGCGACTGGTGGAGCAGGTCACCGGCACCGTGCGCTGGCGCGAATGCATCGCGTACATGGCGCAGCAAGGCGTGACTCAATTCTGCGAAGCAGGCTCCGGCAAGGTCCTCGCCGGTCTCGCCAAGCGCATCGCCAAGGATGTCGACGCGGTATCGATTGGCGCGCCTGCCGACATCGATGCTGCGCTGGCCAAGCTTATCTGACAGGAAACCAGATCATGTTCGAGCTCAAGGGGAAGACGGCGCTCGTCACCGGCGCCACAGGCGGCATCGGCGGTGCCATCGCGAGCGCGCTGCACGCTCAGGGCGCGACGGTCGCCATTTCGGGACGGCAGGTCGACAAGTTGGAAGCGCTTGCCGGGGAACTCAAGGATCGCGTTCACATATGCCCGTGCGATCTCGGCGACAAGCAGCAGGTCGGCAAGCTGATCGAAGAGGCGACAGCCAAGCTCGGCCGTCTCGATATTCTGGTCAACAATGCCGGGCTGACCAAGGACAACCTGTTCATGGTCATGAAGGATGAACAGTGGGACGACGTCATCGCGGTTAACTTGACTTCCACCTTCATGCTGATGCGGGCGGCCATCCGCGGCATGATGCGCGCGAAGACGGGATATGGGCGCATCATCAACATTTCCTCGGTTTCGGGCATTCTCGGGAACCCGGGGCAGGGCAACTACGCGGCATCCAAGGCCGGCATGATCGGCATGACGAAGTCGGTCGCCCGCGAAGTCGCTTCGCGCGGCATTACTGCCAACTGCATCGCGCCCGGTTTCATCAAGACGCCCATGACGGACGCTCTGAACGAGAAGCAGGTTGCCGTCATCAAGGAAGCCATACCGGCCCAGGCTTTTGGCAGCCCCGCGGACATCGCGGCCGCGGCCGTTTACCTTGCCAGCGAAGAAGCTCGCTACATGACCGGGCAGACGCTGCACATAAACGGCGGAATGTTAATGATCTGAGGGCCAATGGCGCTTCGTTCAGGGCCGCGAGGCGTGCTGGTCATCCAGAATGAAGTGTGTTAACGAGCGCCGGTTTGGGGCTGTAACCGCGGGAACAGACGTTAGAATGACTTGGGGGAATTAGATTCGAAGCTCTGTCTTGGGTGTGTGTCTCAACAGGGTTCGGGCTGGGTAACCTCAGGCTTGTCCAAACCGCGCAGGTGGCGGCCGGCGGCATAGGTGACCGGATAATACAAACGCAAACGGAACAACGTGATAGCCGCGAGGATGACAGATGAGTGACGTCGCAGAGCGCGTGAAGAAAATAGTCGTAGAGCATCTCGGGGTCGAAGCCGAGAAGGTGACCGAGAGCGCGAGCTTCATCGACGATCTGGGCGCAGACAGTCTCGATACCGTCGAACTGGTCATGGCTTTCGAGGAAGAATTCGGGTGCGAGATTCCCGACGACGCCGCCGAGCAGATCCAGACCGTTGGTGACGCTGTGAAGTTCCTGGCAAAGCAGGCCAGCCCTCAATAGGGCTGGTTTCGGACGCCGGCTGTGAGGCTCTGACGCTGGCCGGACAATCGGCGGAGCCATCAGCCAGAACCGGACGGGCACGATATGCGACGGGTGGTGATCACCGGGCTCGGGCTAGTCACCCCGCTGGCAAGCGGCGTGGAGGCAGGTTGGTCGCGGCTGCTTGCCGGCAAGAGCGGTGCGCGTCGCGTCCAGGAATTCGAAGTCTCGGACATCTCGTGTCAGATCGCTTGTTTCGTTCCCCGCGGCGACGGTTCCGACGGCACCTTCAATCCTGACGACTGGATGGAGGTAAAGGAGCAGCGCAAGGTCGACGACTTCATCATCTATGCGGTGGCTGCAGCCGAGCAGGCCATGCGCGATTCCGGATACGAGGCCAAGACGCCCGAGCAGCAGGAGCGGACCGGCGTTCTCATCGGCTCAGGCATCGGCGGACTGAACGGCATCGCCGAAACGTCCCTGCTGCTGAAGGAAAAGGGTCCACGGCGCGTAAGCCCCTTCTTCATTCCGGGCCGTCTCATCAATCTCGCATCAGGCCACGTTTCCATCCGTCACCGGCTCAAGGGACCCAATCACGCTGTGGTCACGGCGTGCTCGACCGGCGCACACGCCATCGGCGATGCCGCCCGCCTGGTTGCTTTGGATGATGCCGATGTGATGGTGGCGGGCGGAGCGGAGAGCCCGATCTGCCGCATTGCCATGGCGGGTTTCGCGGCCTGTCGCGCGCTCTCGACGCATTTCAACGACCAGCCGACAAAGGCCTCGCGTCCCTACGACAAGGATCGCGACGGCTTCATCATGGGGGAGGGCGCGGGCATCGTCGTGCTCGAGGCCCTCGAACATGCGAAGGCCCGCGGCGCCCGCATTTACGGTGAGGTCATCGGCTACGGTCTCTCCGGCGACGCCTATCACATCACGGCCCCTGCCGAGGACGGCGACGGCGCCTTCCGCTGCATGCGCGGGGCGTTGAAGCGGGCCGGCATCGACGCCAGCGAGATCGACTACGTCAATGCCCACGGCACCTCGACGCCTATGGGCGATGAGATCGAACTGGGCGCAGTCGAGCGGCTATTTGGTAACTCAGCGGGCAAGTTGTGCATGTCCTCGACCAAGTCGGCCATTGGTCATCTGCTGGGCGCCGCGGGAGCCGTCGAAGCGATTTACTCGGTTCTGGCGATCCGGGACAACGTGGCGCCGCCGACCCTCAATCTGGACAATCCGTCGGTCGAAACAGCCGTCGACCTCGTGCCGCACACGGCGCGAAAGCGGAAGATCGATACGGTGCTTTCCAATTCCTTCGGCTTTGGCGGTACCAATGCATCGCTGGTCATCAGGCGCCTGCCGAACTGATCGCGGCCGCCGATCGGCGGCTGGAGATGCAACCTGTTCCCGCTTTGGCCACAATTGGTTGTACGGTGTCTATGCGAGTCGCACATATCTAGCGGCACGCTCAGGCCAGTTATTGGCATGGCCTGAGACGACGGAGGTTTGGAGCAGACTGGATGCGGCAGAAATTGCCTCATGAGCGCACGCGCCGCGAGCCGACCCTGCGTGATCCCACGCTGCTGCCGCGCAGCCTCGCCGAAGCGCTGGAGCCGACGCGGGCGCCGAAAGCGCCCCGCAGAATCCGCAGCCGTGGCGAGCCCGGACGCTTCAGCGGATTTTTTGGCTTTCTCAACGGCGTGCTGTCGTTCGCTTTTCTTATGCTGGCTCTCGTCGCTGTCCTGTCGCTCATTCTGCGGTCGAATTTCGATCAGCCCGGTCCGCTCGGGCACACCACGGTTGCCGTCATTCCGAAGGGTGAGGGCGTATACGAGATCGCCAGTCGCCTCGAGCGCGAGGGCATCGTTTCCGACCGCCGGCTGTTCATGGCGCACTACCTGGCGGAGCGGATGTACAGCAATTATTCGGACGGCAAGCCCACCCAGCTCAAGGCCGGTGAATTCGAGATCCGCAAGCAGGCCAGTCTGCGCCAGGTGCTCGATACGCTCAGTGAAGGGCGGGCCATTCTCTATCGCATAACGATTCCGGAGGGCCTGACCAGCGCACAGATCGTGGAGCGGCTGAAGGCGGACCCGAACCTGGAAGGCGAGATCGCGCAGATCCCGCCTGAGGGAACGCTCCTCCCCGATACCTTCAAGTTTTCGCGCGGCATGGCGCGGCAGGAGCTGATAGATCGCATGCGGACCGAGCAGCAGCGGCTGCTCGCCACGTTATGGGACAAACGGCAGAAGAACCTGCCGCTGGAATCTCCGGCGCAAGCGATGACGCTCGCGTCCATCGTCGAGAAGGAAACGGGGCGTGCGGACGAGCGGGGCAGGGTCGCCGGTGTGTTCGTCAACCGCCTGCGCAGCCGCATGCGCCTGCAATCGGATCCGACCATCGTGTATGGCATCATCGGCGGGCAAGGATCGCTCGGCCGGCCCATCACGCGCGCCGATATCGACACCAAGACGCCCTACAACACGTACCAGATCGATGGCTTGCCGCCGGGGCCGATTTGCAATCCTGGCCGCTCCGCCATCGAGGCCACGCTCGATCCGGCCAAGACCACTGATCTGTATTTCGTTGCTGACGGGACCGGCGGACACGCGTTCTCGGCGAGCCTGAAGGATCACAATTCGGCCGTCCAGACGTGGCGCCGCCTCGAGCGTGAGGCGAAGGCCAAACAGGGGGAGCAGGCCGTCATTCCTGTGCCGACCTCGCTTCAGGGCGGTCAGCAGAACCCGGGTGCCGAGGGCAGCGCGACGACATCGGCGGACACCTCCAGGCGTGCGTCCGTCGAAGTGCCATTGCCTGTGCGCAAGCCGAAACGCTGAGCTTGCCCCCCGCGCAATCTTCCCTGGTTGAGGCATCATCGCGGAACCGGTAAGACCTAAGGTTCTGCCGTGGGCGCGAATGCCGTGGGTAGAAAGCAATCGCGGGTTGGCATGACACTTAGGAGCATGACGGGCTTTGCACGCAGCGCCGGGGTGTACGGCGCAATGCGCTGGCATTGGGAGTTGCGCAGCGTCAACGGCCGTGGGCTGGACCTTCGCCTGCGCGTGCCGCCAGGCTTCGAAGCGCTGGAGCCCGTCGTTCGCGAGAGGCTGGCGCAGCGGCTGGCACGCGGCAGCATTTCCGTTTCCCTCAGCGTGCAGCGCGAAAGCCCGGTTTCGGATGTGCGCCTCAACGAGGAACTGCTGGGCAAGGTCCTGGCCGCCATCGATCGCATCCGGGCGGCAGGCGATTTCGAGCGCCCGCGGCCGGACGGACTGCTGGGGCTGCGCGGCGTTCTCGAGATTGTGGAGCAGGAGGAGAGCGAAGCCGAGGTGGAAGCCCGGCAGACCGCCATGATGGCAAGCCTGGACACCGCCATTGCGGGCATGATCGACGCACGCACGTCCGAGGGCAAACGTCTCGAGCCGGTGCTTCAGGCGCACCTGACGGCTGTCGATACGCTGGTCGACAAAGTGGCGGCAAGTGCGGCGCGCACGCCCGAAGCCGTCCGCTTACGCCTGAAGGAACAAGTCGTTAAGCTGCTGGATGCCACACACACCCTGGACGAACAGCGTCTCTACCAGGAAGCGGCGCTGATCGCCCAGCGCGCGGATGTCGAGGAAGAGCTGAAGCGGCTGAAGGCGCACGTCGGCGCGGCCCGCGACCTCCTGGCATCGAACACGCCGGTGGGCCGCAAGCTGGATTTTCTCGCACAGGAATTCAACCGGGAGGCCAATACGCTGGGCGCAAAATCGAACGACCTCGAGATCACACGCCTGGGTCTTGAGTTGAAAGCCGTGATCGATCAGCTCCGAGAGCAGGTGCAGAACATTGAGTGACACGTCGCAAAAATCTTCGGGGTCGGCTATCGCGCGGCGCGGGCTGCTGCTGGTGCTGTCCTCGCCGTCGGGAGCCGGCAAGACGACGCTGTCCCGCGAATTGCTCAAGGCCGAGCCCGGCATTGCCATCTCGGTGTCGGTGACGACGCGGACCCCGCGCCCCGGCGAGGTCGATGGCCGCGACTACATCTTCTGTGACCAACCGGCTTTCGAGCACATGCGGGACAGCGGCGCGCTGCTCGAATGGGCCAGCGTGCACGGCAATCTCTACGGTACGCCCAGATCTCCCGTCATGGATCTGCTGGCGGCCGGCAAGGATGTGCTGTTCGACATAGATTGGCAGGGGGCACAGCAACTCAAGGAGCGGGCACCGGAAGACCTGGTGCGCGTGTTCATTCTGCCGCCGTCTGCGGGCGCGCTCGAGCAGCGCCTCAAAACGCGAGCGCAGGATGATCCAGCCGTGGTGGCGCGCCGTCTCGCGGCGGCGTCGGCCGAGATCGCCCATTGGGCGGAGTACGAATACGTCGTCATCAACGAGGATGTCGGTGCCAGCCTCGCGGGGCTGCGGGCAATCCTGGCTGCGGAGCGCCTGCGGCGGTCGCGCCAGCAGGGACTTGCAGACTTCGTGCGCGACCTGCAATCCGGCCTCTGATCAGCTTCGGTCCGAAGCCGATTGAGTGTCGAGGATGTGCGCAAGGCGGGCGAAATCCGCCACCGTGAGCTGCTCCGCGCGCCACTCCGGGGCGATGTTTGCAGCAGCAAGCAGCGCCATGGGTTCGACGTTGAGACCCTTGAGGCTCTGCCGCAGCATCTTGCGGCGTTGTCCGAACGCAGCGGCGGTGACGCGTCCAAGGGTCCGCACCGAACAGGCAGGCTCGGGCACGTCGCGGGGTACGAATTCGACGACGGCCGAGGCGACGGCCGGCGGCGGCGTGAAGGCCTCGGGCCCGAGCGTCATGACCAGGCGCGGGCGGGTCCGCCACTGCGAGATAACCGCCAGCCTGCCGTAGGATTTGCTCGATGGCGCAGCGACGATCCGCTCGGCCACCTCCTTCTGGAACATCAAAACCATGCGCGACCACCACGGCGGCCACGGCTCGGTCTCGAGCCAGCCGATCAGCAGGCGCGTAGCGATGTTGTAGGGCAGGTTAGCCGCGATGACGATGTCGGAAGTCGCGCCGCTGACGAGCTTCGGCCAATCAATGTCGAGCGCATCGTCCATATGAATCGAGAGGCGTCCCGGGTGGCGGGCCGCGATCATCTCCAGCGCCGGGAGACATCGATCGTCGCGTTCCAGCGCCATGACATGGCCGGCACCCTCGAGCAGGAGGGCCCGCGTCAAGCCTCCCGGACCTGCGCCGACCTCGACAACGGTTGCGCCTTCCAGGGGAGCTCCCGCACGCGCAATGCGGCGCGTGAGATTGAGGTCGAGGATGAAGTTCTGGCCGAGGCTTTTCTTGGCAGAAAGTCCCAGCGAGCGAATGATGTCACGCAAGGGGGGCAGGCCATCGGGGCTGGCCCCTGAGGCCGGCGGGCTCATGCGTCGTGGTCCGCGCGGCGGTGCGCCATCGCCTGCGCCAGCTTGAGCGCGGCCACGAGGCTCAATGGTGATGCCGTGCCCGATCCAGCAATGTCAAAGGCGGTACCGTGATCGGGCGACGTGCGCACGAACGGCAGACCGAGCGTCGCGTTCACGCCCGTGTCGAAGGCCAGAGTTTTGATCGGTATGAGGGCCTGATCGTGATACATGGCGATCGCCGCATCATAGCGGGCGCGGGCGGCCGCGTGGAACAGGCTGTCCGCCGACAGTGGGCCCGAGATGGCCATTCCCCCGGCTTGAAGCTCGGCGATGGCCGGCGCGATGACATCCGCGTCTTCCCGGCCGATCATGCCGCCTTCGCCCGCGTGCGGATTGAGTCCCGCCACGACGATGCGCGGGTGCGCGACGCCGAAGTCGCGGCGCAGGGCATCGTGCACGATATGCGACGTTGCCAGCATGCGTTCGCGCGTCAGCGCACGCGGCACGTCGGAGAGGGGGATGTGCACTGTCAGCGGGACGACGCGCAGCGTGTCGCTGACGAGCATCATGACCGGAAACCAATCCTTGCGGGGCTGGTGGCGCTGGGCGAGGGTCGCTAGAAATTCCGTATGTCCCGAATGCGCAAAACCGACCGAATAAAGCACCGACTTGGCAATGGGATTGGTCACCACGGCGGACGCGTGCCCGCGTGCGACGTCTGCAACCGCCTGCTCGATCGAGGCGATCACGGCTGATGCGTTGACCGGGTCCGGCCGGCCGGCAACGACGGGGGCAGGCAGGGTCACCGGACGGATCGGCAATGCCGACGCGAAGGCACCGGAGACGTCCTCTCCCGGCTCCATCTGCACGTGTGGCGCGCTGACCCCGAGTGCCTTCGCGCGTTCCACAACGGCCTTGGGATCGGCGTACAGCAAAAACGGCGGCACGCCGAAGGCCTCGCGCCTGATCCAGGTCGCAAGCGCAATATCGAGCCCAATTCCTGCTGGATCGCCCATCGTCAGGGCGAGCGGCCGGCCAGCCGTTGAGTTGCCCTCGCGCCGCGGCGAGGACGCACGATCGATCACGTCATTTGTACTCGATCATCGCGTCCTGGCGGAGATCGCGCATATGGCGACGCGCCAGAACATCGAACTCCTTCTGCGTCAGCTCGTCCTGAACCTGCTGCCGCTTCTGCTCGTCGGCCTTGACGGTGCGCCGACCGCACACGGCATATAGCTCAACGCCCGCTTGTGCAAGGTTTCCCGGCACCATCTCGCCGTCCTTGGCGCTGAGGAGCAGGCTGCGCGTCGGCTCGGCCACCGTGGCAGACTTGGTGTAGCCCATGTCCTGGAAAGTGGCATTAGCGGCAGTGTTGGCCAAGCTTTGCATGCTCTTGCAGCCGCTGAACTTCCGCCTCAGGGTTTCGGCATCCTCGAGCCGCTTGGCCATGACCTTCTGATCGATCTTGCCCGGAACGGCGAGAGTGATTTTCTGCAGCTGCAACTCGGTTTGATCTTCGCCGGTGGCGGCGCCGGCAGCCTCGACGTATTTGTCGACCTCGCGAGCCGTGACCGATATCTGCGGTCCATATTTGCGCCGGATCACGTCACGCCAGACCGACTGCGCGCGCAACCGGCCCTTCATGGTGCGGGCATCGATGCCCTGGCCTTTCAGATGCTCGGCGAACTGCTCCACCGTCATTTTGTTGCGCTCGGCGATGCCCTTGAAAATCTTGTCGGCTTCCTCATCGCTGACATTCAACGCGAGCCGCTTGGCCTCCTGAAGTTTCAAGCGCTCATCGATCAATTCTTCCAACGCCTGCTTCTTGAATTTCGGCACCAGCGATGCTTTCGCGCTCTCGATCGCTTGTCGCTGTAGCGACTGGACAAACACCTTCTTGCGTTCCTCGAAGGCGGCAATGACCTGTTCGCGCGTCTTGCCCGGGTTGGCCTTGACGGTTTCATCGAGAATGGCGCGCATGCGCTGGTTGACGCTTTCCTGCTGCGCCATGTTCTTGAGGTTCTCCCGGGCGCGTTCCGTGATGCCCGCGCCGCCGCCGGAAACGGCCAGAAAGGCAGCGCGCTGCTGAACCTCGTATCCGGTCACGGGCTCGTCGTTGACAAGGGCGACGATGCCTTGGCCCGAGCCGCGTGAAGACTTGTCGGGTTCGGCAGCATTGGCCTCGCGCTGGGGTGCCGCCTTCTTGACAGGTGCCGTGGGCTTGGCCTGCTTTTGCGGCGTTGTCTGCTCGACTGGCCTGGATGCAGGAGGTGACGTGGGGGTAATGACCAGCCCTGGCAGCGATGTGGTTTGACTGTACCCAGGCAGGGAGCCTGCAACCATGCAGCCGCAAGCGAGCGCTGCACGCACGAACCACCGTCGCCCTGTTACGGAATTCCAGTCCATGAGGCTTTCGCAATCACTCTTTTGGTTCGAATCGCAGGTCTGATGCTACCCGCGGATGGAGCCCTCTACGACGCGTTATCCACACGAACGATGGCATGCGCGTGGCAGAGGATGGGTATCAGGCAACTAAGCCCGCCGGCAACCCATGGCCAGCATGATCGCCAAGGCGCGCACAGGGTAGCCCATGCCTACTTCGGCGGCTGGTTCTCGGCGAACATATGATCCAGGCTGTCGGTCTTGTACTTGAACTCGCCCAGGTGCTTGAGTTCGAAGCGCAACATAAGGGTGCGATCCGGCTTCAGGTCGAGCGCGGGATTGCTGATGAAGGTTTCCGTGTAGCTCGCCGTCAGCACGAAGCATTCGTCCGAGTATTTGACCTGGATCATATCCTGGAGCCGAAGGCTGTCGTCGATGTCGTAGCGCATGATGCCGCCGATCGACCAGCGATCGGTGAGCTGCAGACCGATACCCGCCAGAATATCCTGCTCGCTGTCGACGATGCCGATGGTCGGGTCGTTGCGCGTAAATGTGTACTGCGCCTGCAAGGCCAGCGGACCAAGATTGAACCCGCCATAGACATCCTGGCGGCGCAGGGAAAGATCGTTCTCGTCGAACCGGCCTTGAGCGACGAGCTTGAAGTAGCTGACAGGTGCCAGATAGGCGCCGAGCACGTAGTCGGAGCGGTCTTTCTCCAGGCCCGTATAAGGCGAAAAATGGGTCAGTGGGGAACCGTCCGGGCCCACTTCGCCCGACAATCCAGGATTGGCATACGCATTCTGCCCGGCGAGATGGAAGCTCTGCCCGGCGATCAGGCGCGCATAGGCCCCGGAATTGGACTGAAACGTATACTGCAGGCCAAGGTTGGCACGCGTGCCGGTTTCGATGCGATCCCAGCCGGAGAATTTGTCGACGTCGAACAACAGCGTGTCGTCCCACACCAGGCTCTTGGCATCCTCGTCGGGCATGCGGCGCTGGGAAACGCTGGCCGGGCGGGTCACGACCTGACCGATCGGTTCCACCACATGTGAGCCGGACGCCGTGTGCGCGACGAACGGATAGGCATAGGTCAACGCCGCGGTGGCCATGGCCCGCGTGATCGTATCCTCGCCGATCGGCGTGTTGGGCAGGTCAGGATCGAACCCGTTGGTGAACTGGGTCGCGTCGCCGCGCACCTGCGCAAAGGGCGTCCAGACTTGGCCGATGCCGTCGACGAGCTTGCGCCGCCACTGACTCTGGAAAGAGATGCGGCTCATGTCGGTGCCGTCAGCCCGCGACAGGCTGATGGCGTTCGCATCGAAGCTCAGTTCGCCGCCAAGGACTGGCTGGTTCAGGATGTAATTGTAGTCGATGACGGGGTGGACCCTCGACTCCGACTGCGATTGATCTTCAAGCAGGAGGCCGCCGAAATGGTACAGAGTGGCTCCGAAATAGTTACGCTCGCTGACGCCCTGCAGGAAGACAGTGTTGACCCGATCCGTCTGCAGAACGCTGTCGAGCTTGTAGAACCGCCGGAACGTATCGTCGCTCTCCAGCGTGACGTCCCATCCGAAGCGCCACCATGACGACAGGGAGAACAATCCCTTCGTCTCAACGCTGCCGCGCCAACCGTCCAACCTGTCCCGCTTGGCCGGGTCGAGGTCGTTCGGCAGCGTTGACACGTCCTGGTCGATGCCGGCGAATTTGAAGGAGTATTGGCCGCGGATATCGCCGAAGGCGAGCCGATGCCGCCAGTCACCCATCCACAACGCCCCGTGCTTGGACGAATAGAGCGGGTGGAACGTGAAATCGTAATTTGGCGCGAGCGCGAAGTAATAGGGCACCTCGGCCGTGTACCCGAGGTTAGTGGAGCTGCTGTATTCAGGCGCGAGGAAGCCTGAGCGGCGCTTCACCGACGGATCGGGATGGGAGAAATAGGGCAGGTAGAAGATGGGAACGCCGAACAGTTCGAACTGGGCGTCCGTGTAGGAGATCGTCGCGGCCTGCTGGTCGTGCACGATGCGCGCCGCGCTGATGCACCACAGTGGCGGTTTGCCGGGATCGTTCTTGCAGGGTGTGAATTTGCCTTGCTCGAACTCGGTGACGTTGCCTTCGCGGCGCACGGCCCGCCGGGCGGCGATGCGCGTGTCGTCCTTGGAGACGACGCTGAGGCTCTGCACGAAGGCATCGCGGAAATCATCGGACGTAACGAGCTTGTCGGCGCGCACGATGTTTCCGTTGGGCTCCTTGAGCTGCGCATTGCCTTCGGCCGTGAGCGTGTTTGCGCTCTGGTCGTAAATGACCTGGTCGCCGGTGAGGATGTAGTTGTTGAAGTAGATCTCGACATTGCCACGGGCGATGACGCGGTTGTTGCGCGTGTCGTAAATCAGCTCATCGCCCTGGAGATAGTGCGGCTGGCCGTTGTCGATCTTTTGCACGGGCCCGCCGAGAACCCCGCCCTTCGGCTTTGGAAAGGAGCTGTCGCTGCCAGTGCGTGAGGCGAGGCTCGGATCTTGGGCGTAACCGGAAGAAACGCCGGCAAGAAGACATGCCCCGGCAACCAGCAGGGCGAGCAGACGCGCGCCTGCTCGAGCGCAAAATGCGCCGCGCGCGAAGCCGGCATGGGCTTGCGATGTCCGCGCGTCACGCATCAACTCAGCCGTCCTCCTGGTGGAGCAGCACCGTTAATGACCCCAAGCACGCAACTAGGACCGGTATCCACACCGCCGCCATAGGCGGCGCGAACCCAGCCATTCCAACTTGCCGAGAGACTTCCGAAAGAAGAAAAAAGCTAAATCCCCCAAGCGTCCCGAGGATAACCATAGTCTGTATCCCACCCCCGCGGAATGACCGCAAAGACACAGTTGCGGCCAAAAGGACCGTAACCATCAGCAGGAGCGGGCGGCTCAGCAGAATTTCGTACTGGACGCGAAATCTGGAGGCGGAAAGGCCAGCCTTTTCAGCAATTTCAATCAGGGCCGGCAGCTCCCAGAACGACAGTGTCATGGCGGTGCCCAGTGCATCGGCTACGCGCTCGGGCGCAAGGAAGGTGCTGACGGTATAAGTCTCAAAAAACTCGGGCTCCCGGCCCACGCGCGAGATGTGGGCTTTCTCGATATGCCAGTAGCCGTCGAGCAATACCGCTTTTTCGGCATCGAGCCGTTCGACGAAGTGGTCTTCGCGATCGAATTGGATGAGGGTCAGGTTGAACAGCGTTCGTCCATCGCCGGCTGCGGCTCCGGCGTTCAACACGGACGGACCATCGGCGCCGTCCTGCCGCAACCAGGCGCCGCTGCCTTCACTCTTGAGGACGGTGGCCTCACGGCCGAAAGCGGTCGCGAAGAGCCGTTCTGACTCGGCTCGGGCGGACGCCGCCAGCGGACTGTAGACTGCCGCAGCCAAGACACCGACGATGAACGTTACGATGAGGCCCGGCGCCAAAAACTGCCACACGGACATGCCCGCCGCCCGCATGACGATCAGCTCGGATTTCCGGCCGAGCAGCAGTAGCGCGCCAATGCTGCCCGCCAAGGCACAGAACGGAAGCAGAATCTCGGTGTAGGCGGGTAATCGAAGGATGGCCATCCAGGCCAAGTCCATGGTCGGAACACGACCATATTTGCCCGCCTGCCGCAGCAGTTCGACAATGTCGATCATGAAGATGAGGACGGCGCACAGCAGGAAGGTCGCGCTGATGGTCAGCGCGAACCGGCGGGCGACATAGCGCCACAAGATGCTGCCGGTTCCCAGGCGCAACTGGCGCCGGGGCCGGTTGGCAAAGCGTTTCCATAAAGCCAGGTTGGTGACGGCCCCCAAAATGGCCTCTGCGCCAATAATCAGGACCTGCCCCAGTCTGGAGCCCTGGCGGGGCCGCATGCGTCGCTGCGCACCCGCTGCGGCAAGGATGATGGCGAGGATCGGCAGGGCATAGACGATCGGGACAGCGGAGGCCCGCACCGACACGAGGTTGGTTGCGGCCAAGCCACCCAGCCGCAGTCCGGCAGCGATGAGGAAGGCCAGTACGATGCTCTCGATGCGATTTTGCCGCGTCGTCTGGGCTTGCCCGACAAAGGCAATGGCGATCAGCACAAAAGCGAAGGGATAGAGCGGGCTGGAGAGGCGCTCATGCAACTCGGCGCGAAGCTGGCCCGGCTGATTGCGAAACGTCCAGTCGGCCGGATCGGGATTTGCAAGCTCGCTGAAATACCGCTCGCGTGGCTTGAGCACCACGCTTTCTTCCTTGCCTTCGAACCGCGCCAGATCGACGGCGTAGCGATCGAAGCCCACGATCTGTATCGGCTCGGTGACGCTTGTCCGGCGCAGGATATGCCCGGTCTGCATCAGCAGGTAGGCGCTTTCATCCTGCTTGATGATGCGGCCGCGCTCGGCCAGGAAGGTCACGACCTGCTTGTCATCCCGGGCATCGTGCATGATGAGCCCCAGAAGCTCGCCGTCGAGGGACCGTTCGCGAATATGGAAGGTCAGATTGTTCTCGGGGCTCGAGAAGCGGCCGGGCTGAATAACCTGAGTGATGAGGTCCGTGCGCACCTGAATGACGTAGTCGCGCAAGAGGCGCAGGCTCCAAGGCATGCCGACATGGTTCACGGCCGTCACGGCCAAGGAAACGATGAGCGCCAACACGAGCAAGGGGCGCGCCGCGTTCCAGACGGTTGCTCCCGCCGCCGTGACCACGATCAGCTCGCTGTCGCCGTTCAGGCGGTTGAGCACGTGGATGGATGCCACAAGCAAAGCCAGAGGCGCGACCAGCGCCATGAGGTTGGGCAGCGCCAACAGCGTCATCTTGATGAACATCCACGTTTCCTGCCCCTGCGTGGTGACGAGGTTCAGCTGACGCAGAGCAAGCGCGATCCAAACCACGCCGGACAGGGACAGCAGGATGAGCAGCAGCGCGCCGGCCGACTGGCGGAAAACGTAGCGAGAGAAAATTGTGCCAAATCCCTTCATGACGCGATGAGCTGCCGCGCCAGATGACCTTCCGATCGGGCTACAGCGGGACATGCAGGCGCGCGATCTTGCACGACGCAAGACCGGCACCCTCCCAGCGCATCCCTATCCCGGCAGGTCCGCATGAATTCGTCCCCTTGCGAACGGGCGATCGCGGCGCAGTCGTCCCCAGTCCACGCGATCATCCCGGCCGTCCTTGTGTCAGCGGAGATTCAGCCCTTTTTGGGACTTTAGGACGTGGCTGCAGAAACTTCCCGGTGGGCTGGCCTAGAAAGCACGGCGCCGGGTGCCTTGTCATTCCGTCCCGAGGCTCTAAGCTTGCTGCGATCTTCGTAGTCCCGCCCGTAACTCGGGTTGCAGGGCGCCGATCCCTCCATAGGATCGGTGCGGCACCGGTTGCGCCCGCCCCACCCGCAAGACGCTTTGGAATTGCCCCATGACTGATCTGCTCGACATAAAGTTTGCCGCGCTCGACACCCGGCTTGCACCCACTGTAGTCCTTCTTGCCGGGCCGGATGTCGCGCTTGGCACGGTAGGCCGCCAGCTCAACGAGAAGGCGCAGGGCAAACTTATCAAGGCCGCGGCCGCAGCGGATTTCAAGGCGCGGGCCCGCAGCACCATCGAGATTTTCGTCCCCGACCGCCTGGATATCGCGCGCCTGATTTTCATCGGCACGGGCGCCGGTCGCGATCTGAAAGAGTTGGATTGGATCGGCCTGGGCGGTCTGGCCTACGCGCAGATCACGGCGCGCAAAGGTGCCGAGGCGACGATCATCGCCGAGCTTCCCGACGCGGAGGAGGCCCCTGAGGCTCCTGAGCTGGCGGCCATGCTGGCGTACGGCGCGCTGCTGCGAAGCTACACGTTCAACAAGTATCGGTCGCGCCCCGAAGAAGAGGCCAACGGCAACGGCGAGACCCCGCGCCGGTTGACGAAACTTCAGATCCTCTGTGCGGACCCGGATGCAGCCAAACTTGCCTTTGAGCGTCTGCGCCCCGTGGCGGAAGGCGTTTTTCTGGCCCGTGATCTCGTCAACGAGCCGGCCAATGTCCTGGGGCCGGTGGAATTCGCCGAGCGGGTGAGGCCGCTCACCCGCCTCGGACTGGAGATCGAGGTCCTCGAAGAGGACCAACTCGAGAAGCTCGGGATGGGCGCTCTGCTCGGGGTGTCGCAAGGCAGCGAACGTCCCGCACGCGTGATCGTGATGCAATGGCTTGGTGCCAAATCCAAAAAGGCCAAGCCCATCTGTTTCGTCGGCAAGGGTGTGGTCTTCGATACCGGCGGCATATCCATCAAGCCCGCCGGCGGCATGGAGGACATGAAGGGCGATATGGCCGGCGGTGCGTGCGTCGCCGGGCTCATGCAGGCGCTGGCGGGGCGCAAGGCGGCCGTGAACGCCATCGGCCTCATCGGCCTGGTGGAGAACATGCCCTCGGGCAAGGCCCAGCGGCCTGGCGATATCGTCAAGGCCATGTCAGGCCAGACCATCGAGGTGCACAACACCGACGCGGAAGGCCGTCTCGTACTCGCCGATGTCGTCTGGTATGCGCAGGACCGGTTCAAGCCGCGCTTCATCGTCGACCTCGCCACACTGACCGGCGCCATCCTCGTCGCGCTCGGCAAGGAGTACGCGGGCCTGTTCTCCAACGACGACCGGTTGGCCGCCGAGCTCTTCGATGCCGGCACGGTGACAGGGGAGAAGGTGTGGCGCATGCCCCTCGGCAAGGCTTACGACAAACTCATCGACAGCAAGACTGCCGACATGAAGAACATCGGCGGACGCTATGGCGGCGCCATCACCGGCGCGCAATTCATCCAGCGCTTCATCAAGGACACGCCGTGGGCGCATCTCGATATCGCCGGCACGGGCATGGACACGCCGCGCACCGACATCAATCAAAGTTGGGGTGGCGGCTGGGGTGTGAGGCTCCTGGATCGGCTGGTGGCGGACAAGTACGAGAAGGGCGAGAAGCCAGCGAAGTAGAGTCGACCGGTTTTGCCAGAGCCTCGCAGCCCGCGTCTCGTGGCTATTGAGTTGCATTGTATATATCAACCTGTATTCCATAATATATATTATGCGAATGCCCGGTGGGCCTCTGTTCCGCCTGAGTCACTGTGGCCGCTCCAGGATGAAATCGGCGATGCGCTCCGCCAATCCCGTCGAGAGCGGAATGTTCGGATCGGTATAAGCCTGTTGCAACGCTTGCGGGGTCCGTCCCGCATCCTTCAACGTGTGTCCCATGCCCGGATCCCAATAGGCCACCGCGTCGCTGCGCGCTGCCAAAAGCCCATCGAAGTCGCTCTTGCCGACCTGGATATCGCGTCCCCCGCCGACGATCAGGATCGGCTGCGAGGTCTTGGCTGCAAGGGCTGCCGGATCGATCGTCATGACAGACCGCAGGTACGGCTGGACGCTCGGCCGGAACGCCGGTGCCAGTTGCTGACTGACGTCGGGCACGTCCTCGCCGCGTTCGAGTGCAGCTAGGATGCGTCGGGCTTCCGCCGCGTCGGCCGGATGGGTGCCGGGTCGTGAGAACTGTTCGCGCAGGACGGTGCCGAGCCTTCTGCCGGGCGTGCTCAGCAACACGATAGCGGCAGGCTTGATCCGTGCGGCACCAAGCAGTGCCAGCAATCCACCCTCGCTGTGACCCATGAGGACGATGGACGCGATGCCCGGCCTGCCGCGCAGCCAGGCCGAGACTGCGACCGCGTCGTCGGCCAGGTGGCCAACGCGCAAGGCTGCCTCACCGATCGCGGCGGACGTGCTTCCCGCAACGCCACGCTTGTCGTACCGAACCGAAGAGATGCCGCGTTCGGCCAGAGCCTCGGCGAGCAGCCGGTATGTTTCGGTCCTGAGGCCGAGCACGCTGTTGCCGTTGCGATCGGTGGGCCCGGAGCCTGAAATCATGACCACGCCGGCGGACGCAGCTTTCGCTTTGCCGGCGACGAATGTGGCAGCCAGCCGGTTGATTTCGACATCACGCGCGTTCTCGGCGCCAGCCGTGCCGGTCAAAAGGGCAAGGGCCGCCAGCAGGGCTCCGGCGCGGCGAGCGATGCGACATGGAGGACCTGCTCGCCGCCTGACGTGCTTCGCGCCGGTCGATTTCATGCTATCAGCCCGCTCGAACATCATCATGAAAGGATCTTACCCTCATGCCGGATCCTGATGCGTCCGCCGCCGGCCAGATCGGCCGCCTGCTCGACATTATGGCGGCGCTGCGAACCCCGGACACCGGATGCCCCTGGGACCTGGCGCAGACCTTCGCCACCATCGCACCCTACACCATCGAGGAAGCCTACGAGGTGGCTGATGCGATTGACCGCAGCCACATGTCCGATCTCAAGGACGAGCTCGGCGATCTGCTGTTGCAGGTCGTCTATCACGCGCGCATGGCCGAGGAGCAGAACGCCTTTG
>JBKKCB010000251.1:0-2125 GCA_046713545.1 Hyphomicrobiaceae bacterium
TTGAGCACGCCGCGCTGGCTCATCATCACGTTGAAGTTCAGGTCCTGCTCCAGGCCTTCCCAGAGCTGCAGCGACTTCTCGTAGAAGCGGTGGTTCTCGGGATAGAGATAGTTCGAGCGCACGATGGTGGTGTTGCGGCCGACGTTGCCGAGACCAATGGCGCTCTTCTCGATGACGGCCACATTGGTGATGCCATGGTCGCGCGCCAGGTAGTAGGCGCTGGCGAGCCCGTGCCCGCCGCCGCCGATGATGACCACGTCGTAGCTGGGCTTGGGCTGCGGATCGCGCCAGGCGCGCTCCCAGCCGGTATGGCCGCGCAGCGCTTCGCGAAAAACGCGCAAGCCTGAGTATCGTGGGCCCGATTGCATCATGGGGTCAGGAAATCCCGGTCTGTCGTCGTCAGCGAACCTGTCTTAGAGCAGGTGCGCCGGGCCCGGCAAGCGTGGGCTTGAGGGAGATGGCATGCGGCCATGGGTCTAGGGCTGAGGACCCGTTTGATCTTAAAGGGCCCTTGCCGTAAGGCTGGCATCCATGAGCCTTGCCTCTCAGATTGCAAAATCACCGGCCATTGATCCCATTACTGTCGAAGTCATCGGCAGTGCCCTGAGTTCGATCGCCGAGGAAATGGGCGAAACCCTCGTGCGTGCGGCGCACTCGACGAACATCAAGGAACGCCGGGATATTTCGACGTGCCTGTTCGATGCCGCCGGCCGCACCCTGTGCCAGGCCATGCACATCCCGATCCACCTGGGGTCCCTGATCGGCATCGTCGAAACGGTCGTGGCGCGCTACCCGCTGGCCGAGATCAACGAAGGCGACGTCTTCATTGGCAACGACGCCTACACCGGCGGCGGTACGCACCTGCCGGACATCGTGCTGGCCGAGCCGATCTTTTTTGAAGGGGCGCTGGTCGGCTGGGCCACCAATACGGCGCATCACGCCGATTTCGTCGATCGCGGCCACGCCCATATCTTTCAGGAAGGCATCCGCATTCCGCCGATACGGCTCTATCGCCAAGGCGAGTTGGCCCAGGATGTGCTCGATGTCATCCTGCTGAATTTGAAGGTGCCGCGTGAACGGCTGGCGGACTTGCGCGCACAGATGGCAGCCAATCGTCAGGGCATCCTCCGCTTTCAGGAGCTGTGCCGGCGGTACGGATTGGAGACCATGCTCGCTGCCCAGGACGCGCTGTTGGACTATGCAGAGCGCCTGACGCGGGCCGGTATCAGTGCGATTCCGCCGGGCGTTTACGAATTTACCGATACGTTCGATTCCGAAGAGATCGATAGTGTGCTGGATTTCAAGATCCGCATCGAAGTCAAAAGCGACGAGATTTTCCTGGATTTCGACGCGCCGCCGCAGGTCCGGGCGGGCGTCAATCTGGTCATGACGGGGCTTCTGGCAACGGTCTACTACGCACTGAAGACCGTGATCGGTCCTGACATTCCGCCCAACGCCGGATTCTTCCGGCCGATTCATGTTTCCGCTCCATCCGGCTCCGTCCTCAACGCCGTGGCGCCGGCGGCCGTCAACTCGCGGCTCGATTCCGGACAGCGCGTGGTCGATCTGGTGCTCGGCGCCCTGTCGAAGGCCGTCCCGGAGCGCGTGACCGCGGCCCACAACGGCGCCTGCATCTATGCCGATTTCAGCGGCACCGATCCGCGCACGGGTCAGTATTACGTTTACGTCGAAACCATCGGCGGCGGCTTCGGCGCACGTGCCACCAAGGATGGCCTCGACGGCGTCCATGTGCACCTGACCAATACATCGAACCTGCCCGTCGAGGCGCTGGAGACCGAGTACCCTCTGACCATCGAGCGCTATGAGCTCGTCAACGACAGCGGCGGCGCAGGCAAGTACCGCGGCGGCATGGCGCTGCATCGCCGGGTTCGCTCCGAGCACGACGGCTGCCGCACGTTCATCTTCGGCGCGCGCATCCGGACTTCGCCCTGGGGTCTGGACGGAGGTCTGCCCGGAGCCAAGGCGCACTTCGATTACATCAATCCGGGCGAAGCGCCGAAGAATGCCAAGGCCCGACTCGACACGGGCTCGTGCGTCTCCATCGTGACACCGGGCGCGGGCGGTTACGGCCCGCCAAGTGACCGCGATCCGGCCCTGGTGCGCC
>JBKKCB010000252.1:0-4798 GCA_046713545.1 Hyphomicrobiaceae bacterium
CCGGTGGTGCGCTATCTCGACGAGCCGGCGCGGCCAAATCTCAAGGCACCGCTGCCGGGCGAGCACAATACGCTGCTCGGCTCCGGGTAGAAGGCGCATAGTCATTGGAAGAAGAGGTAATGACGATCAATTGGCCAATTAAAGCCTCAACGCTTCCCGGCACGCCGAGCAGTATCTACGTGTTCCTGGATAGCGCCCAGCACGCTCTGATGCGTGGCGGGATTAACCTCGCTCCCGCGACATTCGACGAACTTGTTGCCGTCAATGAGCGAAATTCAGACACCTGGGCACCACTTTTTCCCACTTATCATCCTGCGTTTTCTCGCTTGCGCGATGGGAACGCCATCTGTCTGTTCGGTCGTGATCAATCGGGAGATGTCATCTCCACTCAGGTTGCACGGCTATTCGATTGGTCGCTAACGAACTATCGGACCGAAGCTGAGACACTACGCCTCGTGTACGACGATCCTGGGCGCGATGCGGCTCCACACGAAAGGTGCATGGTAACAGCCGCGAGTGCTGAGCGGCTGCGGGGACGCATCGCGTACACGGGCGGAGTATGGTATCGCCCTGACTACCGAGGCCGAGGCCTGCAGGCTATCGTCGCGCGCATCGCGAGGGCGCTGGGAGTGGTCTTGTGGAACATCGACTTTGCAGTCGCAAACGTGGCTGAGCCGACCATACGGCGCGGCTTTCATCAAAGAATTGGCCACTGCCATATTGAATGGTCCGTAAACTTCCTCAACACGCGGTTGGGGAGTTTCAATTCGGCACTGCTGTGGATGGACCGTGGCGAAATCGTAGACGATCTGGCTCAGTTTTCAGCTCGCCAGCTTCCTCAGATCGATAGTGCCGTCAAAGACAGTGTATCCTAGCAAAATGCGGCGCCTCAACCCCTCTCCATCGGAGAGGGGCCAGGCAGTACAACGGGTTGGCGAGTGGAAATCAAATGTACGGATCGAAGGAAATCAAGCCTGGACGCTATCGTGAGGATATCGGGCGCACGTATGACGATTTCGTGGTGGGGCACGTCTACGAGCACCGGCCGGGCCGCACCATCACGGACGCGGACAACGTGTGGTTCACGCTGCTGACGATGAACCAGCATCCGCTGCACTTCGACGCGGCCCATGCCGCCGAGAGCGAGTTCAAGAAGCCGCTGGTCAACAGCTGCCTGACGCTGTCGATCGTGACGGGCATGAGCGTCAGCGACGTGAGCCAGAAGGCGATCGCCAATCTCGGCTGGGACAAGGTGAAGCTGATGGCGCCGGTGTTCGTGGGCGACACGCTTTATGCCGAGAGCGAGGTGCTGGCGAAACGTGCCTCGAAAAGCCGGCCGGATCAGGGGCTGGTGACGGTGAAGACGCGCGGCCTCAAGGCGGACGGCACGGTGTTCCTGGAGTTCGAGCGCACGGTGCTGCTGCCGCGCGAAACGGCGAAGGATTAGCGAGCGTCGTGCTCAGCGTTTCCGAAAACTTCTTTCTCTCCCCGCGCGCGTCCATGCGAGCATGCCTACGCCATGACGAGAGGATCGGGGTGAAGGGCAGCCGCAGCCGCAAACTATGAGCAAGATCCTGCCCTCATCGTAACCTTCTCCCCGTAAGGACGGGGAGAAGGGACGAAAACGGGATCGCGGGTAACTAATCCTTCGCCGCGGGGCACATGAGGGAGCGGGTGGCGGTGCTGGCGGCGTCGCCTTCGCGCTCGAGGCCGGCGATGACGCCCTCGCGGTCGGGCTCGGACCTGTTCTGGCTCAGCTTGTATTTGCCTTCGATGCTAGCAATGGCGATCTCGAAGCCGACGATGCCCTTGAGCTGGCTCGCGACGAAGCGCTCGGGCGCGTCGGACACCTGCCAGCGCTCGGCGCGGGTGCGCTCGTGGTGGTCGGTGAGGCGCTCGACGGCGTCGCGCAGCCTGACCGTGTCGTCGAAGAAGGTGAGCGCGCCGCGCACGTGCACCACCGCGTAGTTCCAGGTCGGGACGACGCGGCCGGCCTCGGCCTTGGAGGGATACCAGGACGGTGAGACGTAGGCGTCCGGCCCCATGAAGACAGCGAGTGCCGGCTTCGAAAGATCAGTCTCCTGCCACTGCGGGTTGGCGCGCGCGACATGGCCGATGAGCCGGCCCATGCCGGTGTCGCCGGGTTCATGCACGAGAGGCACGTGCGACACGATCGGGCCATTGGAGCCGGCCGTGATGAAGGTTGCAAGGCCGGTGCGGGCGATGTGATCGAGCAGCAGCGGCAGATCGTCGACGCGGAAGGCGGGCGGCATGTAGAGCATGGTGCTTCGACCTAGGATGACTGAACGAGCAGAGCAATTCGATTTGTCGTGAAGCGTGGCCTATTATGACCATAGAATTGATAGCACGCACCAATCGGGGGATTTGCATGTTCATCCGTACGGCTCTCGCCGCGCTGGTCCTTGGGTTGATCCAGGTTGCTCCGGCACAGGCGCAATCGGCCGGCAGCGAGGCGCCGACCATCAAGACCCGATCGGGCGACGTGCGCGGTGCGATAGATCAAGGCGTGCTGGCCTTCAAGGGCATTCCATTTGCGGCGCCGCCGGTGGGCACTTTGCGCTGGCGCGAGCCGAAACCCGCTGCGGCCTGGCAGGGCGTGCGGCGGGCCGATGCCTACAGCCGCGCCTGCATCCAAATCCCGGGGCTGTCGGCGAAGAATGGCGGCGAGCCCGGACCGCTGAGCGAGGACTGCCTGTATCTCAATGTCTGGACGCCGCGGGCGGAGCGAACGGCGAAGCTGCCGGTGATCGTTTGGATTCATGGCGGAGCGTTCGTCTTCGGCGCGGGGGGACTGCCGATCTACGACGGCGTGCCCATGGCCAAGAAGGGCGCCGTGTTCGTGTCGATCAACTATCGCCTGGCACAGCTCGGCTTCTTCGCGCATCCGGCGCTGGAGCGGGAGAGCCCCGGCGGCGTGACCAATTTCGGCCTGCTGGATCAGATCGCGGCGCTAAAATGGGTGAAGGCGAACATCGCGGCGTTCGGCGGCGATCCGGGCAACGTGACCATCATGGGGCAGTCGGCGGGCGGCAAGAGCGTGCTCGCTCTGTTTACATCGCCGCTGGCGCGCGGGCTGTTCCACAAGGGCGTGGCCATGAGCTCGTACGTCGTGCCGGATACCACGCGGGCGAAGGCGCTCGTCGCCGGGACCAAAGTAGCTGATGCCCTGGGGCTGAAGGGAGCGGACGCGACAGCGGCCGAGTTGCGCGCGATTCCAGCCGAGAAGTTCGGCCAGCTCGAAAGCCAGGAGCTCTCCAACGCGCCAGTGCCGATCCGCGGCGACAAGGTGCTGCCGCAGTCCATCGAGACTACGTTTGCCGCCGGCCGGGAGGCAGCGCTGCCGCTGATCGTGGGTAACACGAGCAACGACTCGAGCGTGGTGGCGGCGTTCGGCATCGATACCGGCGAGGTGTTGAAGCGGCTCGGCGCGGCGGGCTTCCTCGTCAAGATGCTGTATCCGGGCGCCAAGGACGACAGCGAGATCGCGCGGCAGGCCACGCGCGACCTTGTGTTCACGATGCCGGTGCGCGGGATCGCCGACCGGCACTCCAAGCGCGCCCCGACGTGGCGCTACTATTTCGACTATGTGACGGAGAAGCAGCGGCCCAATTTTCCGCTGGGCGTCGGACACGGCGCGGAGATGCCCTACTTCCTCGATACGGGTGACATCTTCGAGGGCACGCGCGAGGTCTTCACGGACGCGGATCGCGCGCTGGCCCGGCGCGCCAGCGACTACCTGTTCGCCTTCGCCAAGACCGGAAAGCCCTCGGCCAAGGATGCGCCGGCCTGGCCCAATGACCGCCGCTTCAGCGACAGGACGATGGTGTTCGGCGACAAGGTTGAGGTCGAGTCGGGGTTCATGCGGGCGCGGCTCAACGTCTTCATCGGCGTGAGCAAGGTCGTCGGTACGGTGCTCGGACGGAAGTGACGGCGTGGCGTCAGGCGGTGAGCGAGCCCGACACCAGGGCGCTGCCGGGCGCGTAGCGGACGCAGCGGGCGGCGTGGTTGTGGCCGACGGCATAAGTGGGCGGCACGGCCTCCATGCAGGCGTCGGTCACATAGCTGCAGCGCGGCGCAAAGGCGCAGCCAGGCGGCAGCTCGGTCAGGTCGGGAGGCGAGCCCGGAATGGGATCGAGGCGATTGCCGCGCGTGCCGGCATGCACGGTGGAGCGCAGCAGGCCCTCGGTATAGGGGTGCTTGGGGGCATCCATCACATCGGCGACGGCGCCGGTTTCGACGAAGCGGCCGGCGTACATGACGGAAATGCTGTCGGCGACTTCGCAGGCGACGCCGAGATCGTGGGTGACGAAGATGGTGGCCATGCCGAGCTCGTCCTGCAGCTCGCGCAGCAGCAGCAGGATCTGGATCTGCACGGTGGCATCGAGTGCGGTCGTCGGCTCGTCGGCCAGCAGCAGCTTGGGCCGGCAGGCGAGCGCCAGGGCGATCATGGCGCGCTGGCGCAGACCGCCCGACAGCTCATGCGGGTAGGCCTCGAGGCGGCGCTTGGCGGACGGCACCTGCACCAGCTCCAGCAGCTCGAGCGCGCGCTTGCGACCGTCTCGGAAGGGCACGTTGTCGTGGTAGGCGACCGACTCGGCGATCTGGCTGCCGATGGTGAAGACCGGATCGAGCGCCGTCATAGGCTCCTGAAACACCATGGAGATGAGGCGGCCGCGGATCTTGCGCAGGCCGCTTTGCGGCAGCGCCAGGATGTCATTGCCGTCGATGACGATGCGGCCGCCGATGCGTGCCGTCGGCGGAAACAGGCGCATCAAGG
>JBKKCB010000253.1:0-2547 GCA_046713545.1 Hyphomicrobiaceae bacterium
TGCTGCTCAGTCACGATACAGCGAGCTATCTCTTCGCTGACTTGAAATGCGTCGTACTGGACGAGTTCATGCCATTGCGCCATCGAAGCGAGGCGATCTTCTTGCGCTCGACCTTGCGCGCCTGAGACGCCTGGCGCCCGCCCATGTCACGTTCGGCCTGTCGGCGACGGTCGCCCGCCCCACCGAGTTGCGCGCATGGATCGCTCCCCAGCCAGACCCTGGCCGCGTCATGACTTTGGCCGATTGCGTGCAGGCCGGCGGAGGCCCGACGCCCCACATCGAAATTCTGCAAACGGAAGCGGATTTGCCTTGGGCCAGCCACACGACCCGGTACGCCACAAACGAAATCTATGCGGCGATCAAGGCGCACCGGCTGTCGCTGATCTTCGTCAATACGCGCATGCAGGCCGAACTTCTGTTCCAGGAGCTTTGGCGCGTCAATGAAGACAATTTGCCGATCGCCCTGCATCACGGCTCATTGGCTGCGACCCAGCGGCGCAAAGTGGAAGCCGCCATGGCGGCGGGACGATTGAAGGCCGTGGTCGCCACATCGACCCTGGACTTGGGGATCGATTGGGGCGACATCGATCTCGTCATACACGTTGGTGCCCCCAAGGGCGCCAGCCGCCTGCTCCAGCGCATCGGGCGCGCCAATCATCGCCTGGATGAGCCTTCAAAGGCACTGCTGGTGCCAAGCAATCGCTTCGAGGTGTTGGAATGTCGAGCAGCACTTGAAGCCGCACAAGCCAACGCGCAGGATGCTGTCGTAAACCGACGTGGTTCACTCGACGTACTGGCCCAGCATGTGTTCGGGACGGCATGCGCCGGCCCCTTCAGCCCGCACGAACTCTATGCAGACGTACGCTCATGCGCGCCCTATGGCCATCTTACGCAGACCGACTTTGACCGCGTCATCGATTTCGTCAGCACCGGAGGATACGCCCTTCGCAGCTACGAACGATTCGCCAGGCTCAGGCCGACTGCAGACGGCAAGCTGCGACTGGCCCACCCTCGCCTCATCCAGCGCTATCGGCTCAATGCGGGCACTATCGTGGAAAGCCCGATGCTCAAGGTGCGCCTCGTCGGTCGGGGAAAGCAGCCCCGGCCCGGAGCCGCCCGGGCCCTGACAGCCGGGCGCGTTCTCGGTGAGATCGACGAGTATTTCGCCAGCGAAATGACGCCCGGCGATACCTTCGTCTTTGGCGGGGAAGTGTTGCGGCTCGAGGGAGTTCGCGAACTCGAAGCGTACGTATCTCGCTCACCGGCGAGCGATCCCAAAATCCCGAGCTATCCCGGCGGAAAATTTCCGCTGTCCACACACCTGGCCGCCCGGGTCCGCGCCATGCTGGCCGATAGCCTGAGCTGGCGCCATTTGCCCGAGCCGGTCGCGGAATGGCTCACGCTCCAGCAGACACGCTCCATCGTTCCGGCCGCCAACGAAGTGCTGATCGAGACATTTCCACACGGCAACCGGCACTTCCTCGTGACCTACCCGTTCGAGGGACGGCTGGCACATCAGACTCTGGGTATGCTGCTCACCAAGCGGCTCGACCGGGCCAAGGCCGCGCCAACGGGCTTTGTCGCCACCGACTATGCTCTGGCGGTGTGGGGGCTCGGCGATCTATCGGAGATGATCCACAACGGTCGCCTCGATCTTCAGGATCTCTTCGCCGAGGACATGCTAGGCGACGATCTCGAAGAATGGCTCGGCAAGTCCAGCCTCATGCGGCGGACCTTTCGCACATGCGCCATCATTGCCGGTTTGATCGAGCGCCGCAGCCTCGGCCATGAAAAATCCGGCCGGCAGGTCACAGTCTCGTCCGATCTCATCTATCGGGTCCTGTGTCAGCACGACCCGCACCACCTCTTGCTTCAAGCCTCCTATGAGGACGCTGCGACAGGTCTCCTCGACGTGGCGCGATTGCAGGACTTCCTGCGACGCGTCAAAGGTCGAATCAGGCATATTGGTCTCGAACGCGTTTCTCCCCTTGCCGTTCCAGTTCTTCTCGACATCGGCAGGGAGTCCGTCCACGGCACCGCGCGCGAGGATATTCTGCGGGAGGCTGCGGACGACATGATCCGAAAAGCCACGGGAGACTGACGACCGATGCTTCAGTTCAAGCCCGAGCGCACACACCTGACCGACTACGCCACGCATCACCTGTCGCTGTGCGGCAAGTCCTTGGTGGCGGACGCCAGCGGTGCCCTCTACTGGCCTGCCGAGCGCACTCTGATCGTAGCCGATCTGCATCTGGAAAAAGGCTCATCGTTTGCCGCTCGCGGCGTCATGCTGCCGCCGTACGACACGCGCCAGACGCTGCAACGCCTCGCAGAGACCATCGATCGCTTCGATCCCCAGCAGGTGATCGCACTCGGCGACAGCCTGCACGACATTGGCGCAGCGGAACGGATCGATGCCACGAGCCTGGAGATGCTGACGATCTTGCAGGAGGATCGAAAGTGGATCTGGATCACCGGCAACCATGATCCGGTGATTGCACCCGAATTTGGCGGCCATGTCCTCGAGCAACTCGTCATCGGCAGCAT
>JBKKCB010000254.1:0-5346 GCA_046713545.1 Hyphomicrobiaceae bacterium
GCCCAATCCGGCGCGCACGGCAAGCACCTCGGGGGCGTCGCTCTCGGGCTTGTTTTTTTTCCAGCCGAATCGAATCATTCCGTATCCAGTGGCCGTCGCGCCGTATACCCGTCTCTCCGGGCGCTGGGATTGCGTCACAATAGGCTGCCAAGTCAAGTGGTTGGAACATCCTCCCCAACCAATACGCCATGCGCCGATGCGCAGTCTTGGCAGGCCGCCGCATCGGGCCATAATGCCCGCAATCAACAAGGTTACCACACGTCACCGAAGGCTCCAGCATGCCAAGCCTTTTTCGCTTCCTGTTGGTCGTTGGCATCCTGGTGGCGGCAACCGTGGGCGGCCTCTACGTGCTTTCGGAATACTTCGAACCCGAGCAGCGCGAAGTCACGCGTCCCGTGCAGGGTGTTAAAATCCGTAAATAGCGCAGATCAGCCCCGTGCGATCGGCCATCAGGGTCCAATGACGCGAACCCCGGCTGCCTCTGCTGAGACGCACATCCGGAGTTTTCTCGAAATGCTTGCGGCCGAGCGCGGCGCCGCGCCCAACACCTTGGAGGCCTATCGCCGCGACCTCGAGGGCTTCGCCGACGTCCTGCAGCGGCGCGGGCGGGGGCTGCAGGAGACCGGCCCCGATGACATCACCGCGCATTTGAAGCAGCTGTCGGAGGCAGGTCTTGCGGCATCATCCCGTGCGCGCCAGCTCTCGGCGCTGCGCCAGCTGTTTCGCTTTCTCGTCAATGAAGGCGCCATCGCAGAAGATCCCACGCAGGGCATTGCCGGCCCGAAACTGGGCCGTGCGCTGCCGCGTACGCTCTCCGTGGCCGAGGTTGAGAAACTGCTGGAGTGCGCCCGCGGAAGAGCCGTCGGCCTGTCTGGCCGCGATCGCGTGCGTGCCCTGCGTCTGCATGCGCTGCTCGAGGTGCTGTATGCGACGGGCATGCGCGTCAGCGAGCTCGTGTCCCTGCCGCGCAGTGTTCTGCGCGGCGATCCCCGCGTCCTCACCATCACCGGCAAGGGTGGCCGGCAACGTCTCGTTCCACTCAATGGTCCAGCCCGGGATGCGCTGGACCGCTATCTCAAGATCGGCACGGAGGCCGACGCCGATGTGGCGCCGATGCTCGAGACCAAATGGCTGTGGCCCTCCAAGAGCGCGCAGGGCCACCTGACCCGACAGGGCATGGCCCACGAGCTCAAGGAACTGTCGCAGGAGGCGGGCCTCGACCCGGAGCGTGTCAGCCCGCATGTGCTGCGCCATGCCTTTGCAAGTCATCTGCTGGACCGGGGGGCCGATCTGCGCTCCGTCCAGCAGCTGCTTGGGCATGCGGATATCTCCACCACCCAGATCTATACCCAGGTGCTCGAAGAACGCCTGAAAAAGCTGGTTCAGGACCATCATCCGCTGGCCAACGCGAGGCTCCGGGACAAGCCCTGAGGGACGTCAACGACATTGGTCCCGCGTGCTTGACTTGGGGGGCTCGGCAGGGCATGTCCCCAGTCATCCGGCCGATCAGCGATCCGCAGCGATACAAGTCGCCGATGCAACCAATGACTCCAGTGCGTACATACATCGAATTCGAGAAGCCTATTGCCGAGCTAGAAAGCAGGGTCGCCGAGTTGCGCTCGCTGACCAGCGACGATCCGAGCGTGTCGATCACCGAGGAGATCGGCAAGCTCGAACAAAAGGCGCATGCGCTGCTCGTCGAAACCTACGCTGGCCTCACGCCCTGGCAGAAGAACCAGGTCGCCCGCCATCCGGAGCGCCCGCACTGCCTTGATTATGTTGCGCAATTGATCGAGGACTTCACGCCCCTGGCAGGAGATCGCTATTACGCGGAGGATGCGGCCATCACCGGCGGCCTGGGCCGGTTCCGCGGCCGCTCCGTCCTGGTCATGGGGCACGAGAAGGGCTTCGACACCGAGAGCCGCATCAAGCACAACTTCGGCATGGCGCGGCCGGAAGGCTACCGCAAGGCCATCCGGCTGATGGATATCGCCGACCGTTTCGGCCTGCCGGTCATCACGCTGGTTGATACCGCCGGTGCCTACCCAGGTGTGGGCGCGGAGGAGCGCGGCCAGGCCGAGGCCATCGCCCGTTCGACCGACAAATGCTTGTCGCTGGGCGTCCCCATTGTCACCATCGTCATCGGTGAGGGCGGGTCAGGCGGAGCCATTGCCATCGCCTCCGCCAATCGCATCCTCATGCTCGAGCATGCCGTCTACACCGTTGCCTCGCCCGAGGCGGCAGCCTCCATTTTGTGGCGCGACTCCGCACGTGCGGAAGATGCCGCCAACAGCATGAAGATCACGGCGCAGCATCTGCTGGAACTCGGCGTCATCGACGGCATCATCGCCGAGCCGGTGGGCGGGGCGCATCGCGACCAGGACGGTGCGATCCGGCGCACCGGCGACGCCATCAGAAAAGCGCTGGGCGAATTCGACGGTATGAGCCCGGCTGAGGTACGACAGCAACGCCATCAGCGTTTTTTGGACATCGGCCGGTCACTTTAGTCCGGCCCAGCGCCGCCAATTCGAATTATCTCATTCTGAACGCTCACAAAATTGTCCCATTTGGGCCAAACGGCCGCCCTGCTTGCGGCGATACTGTCCACAAGAAGTGAGTCGCTTTTTGTGGCGCCCGAGACCTAGCCAGGCGCCGTTCTTAACTTTATCTTAACCTGAACGAATCGAGATGGTGATCGTGCCAGGGGCACTGCGAGTGGCACTCATCAGCCGGGGGACTATGAGCAGTCTAGTGTTGCGCGTTGGACTTGCAGCAGTCGTTGCAGCCACTTTGTCGGCTTGCAGCACTGATATTCTCACGCCCGCCATGCGGCCTCTGCCGAAGGAGACCATGATGCTTCTCGGCAAGAAGGGCATGAAGACGGAAGCGCCGATCTTCATTCGCATCTTCAAGGAAGAGTCGGAGCTGGAGCTCTGGAAGCAGCGCGACGACGGCCGCTTCTATCACTTCAAAACCTACCCCATCTGCAATTGGTCGGGCGATCTGGGTCCCAAGGAGCGGCAAGGCGACAAGCAGGCGCCCGAGGGCTTCTACACGATCAGCAACGAGCAGATGAACCCCAACTCGAGTTTTCATCTGGCGTTCAATCTTGGCTATCCGAACGCTTTCGACAAGGCACACCGGCGCACCGGCGAATTCCTGATGGTGCACGGCAAGTGCAAGTCGGCCGGCTGCTATGCCATGACGGACGCATTGATCGAGGAGATCTACGCGCTCGCGCGCGAGCAGTTCATCGGCGGCCACACGAGCTTCCAGGTGCACGCCTATCCCTTCCGCATGACGGCGGAGAAGATGGCGCAATATCGCAAGCACAAGTGGTATCCGTTCTGGGCCACCATGAAGGAAGGCTACGATTATTTCGAGGCGACCCGGCAGACGCCGCAGGTCGCCGTTTGCGAGCGCAAGTATCTGGTCAACGTCAACTTTGTCGGCAACTCGGCGACCCGCGTCGATGCCGAGGGCCAGTGCCCGACCTTCGAACGGCTCAAGTTCGAACCCTTCAAGCCCAACGGGCATGAGCAGATCGCGGAAAGCCGTATAACCGCGCCTGGTCCCAAGATGCGCTCTGTCGCATCGGCTGACGCACCGGCGCAATCGCCCACGGGATTTGCCGGCACGGCGTCAGGCCTGTTCGGCAAGTCGAATGCCCCCGTCGGCCTTGGTTTTTCCAGCAAATCCGATTGATTAAACCACCCGGTTCCTCAATGCAGGCTTAGCGATTTTTGTGCACAGCGTGCCATAGTAGGGTCGGGCGTGGCGTGTCGTGAGGTGGGGGGCTTTTGCAGCTCTTGTGCGTAGTCAGGCGTGGCTTGGTGAGCGCGGTCATGGTCGCGCTCGCAGCCGTCACCTGTCCGGCATCCGCGCTCGTGATCGAATTGAAGGACGCGGGTGCCGACCGCGTCGAGCGCCAGCGCGCGTGGACGCGGGGCGAGCTGCCGCTGCCCGGCACACCTGACCCCGCCACGCGGGACGCACGGCTCGCCGGCAAGGGTCTCGCCGAAGGCGGCGCCATCTTCATCCGCATCTTCAAGGCCGAGTCCGAGCTTGAAGTCTGGATGCGCAAGGGCAACGGCTTCGTGCTGTTCGAGACCTACCCCATCTGCCACTGGACCGGCAAGCTCGGGCCCAAGATCCGTGAGGGCGACAAGCAAAGCCCCGAAGGATTCTACAGTATCACGGCGCGCCAGACCCGCCATCGCGGCAGGTGGCGCAAGGCTTTCAATCTCGGCTTTCCCAACGCGCTCGACCAGCGGCTGCAGCGCACGGGCTCCTACATTCTGCTGCACGGCGGGTGCTCGTCCACGGGGTGCTTTGCCATGACCGATTCCGTGCTCGACGAGATCTACGGCCTGGCCCAGGCCGCCCTGAACCAGGGCCAGGCGCGCGTGCATATTCACATCTTCCCGTTTCGCATGAGCGAGCCTGCGCTGGCGCAGCATGCCGGTCATCCCGCCAACGCGTTCTGGCAGGACCTCAAGGTCGGCTACGACGCCTTCGAGCGCACCCGCGTTCCGCCCACGGTCGCTGTCTGCGATCAGCGCTACGTGGTGCGCGACGGCGATCCCGGCACGTCCGGCGATGCCAATGCCCTGGCCGTGCATCGCGCCGGCGGCGACGGCCAGTGCCGCGCCATGCAGGAGCAGCAGGCGCAGCAATCCGCCGTGTCGCGCTCGGTGCGCGCCCGGTAGACGACGCTCGGTGCGCGCCCGCTAAATCCACGTTTAGGAAGGGTGTGGCGCCCGCTTGCTGGCCTTGTGGCCCCATGCCATAGACCTCGCTGGCGATCTCACACCGGAGCACTCCGATGGACCAGCAGACTGGCCGGCGCATGGCGCGGCGACTGGAGTTGGGCCTCGAGCAGTTCCTGTTTGCGTGCCGCTGGCTCCTGGCGCCGTTCTACGTCGGGCTCGCGCTCGCCATTCTCATTCTGTTGATCAAATTCATCGAAGAGTTCCTGCACATCGCGCTGAAGGCGTTCACCGCCAGCGAGGCCGATATCATCCTCGGCGTGCTGTCCCTGGTCGATCTCACCCTGACCGGGTCGCTGCTCGTGATCGTCATGTTTGCGGGCTATGAGAACTTCGTCTCCAAGATCGACCACTCCCATCACCGCGATTGGCCCGAGTGGATGGGGACGATCGATTTCACCGCGCTCAAGCTGAAGCTGATGTCTTCGATCGTGGCCATCTCCGCCATCCAGCTCTTGAAGCAGTTCATGGCCGTCAAGGGCGCCAGCGATCGCGACCTGACGTGGTACGTCATCATCCACCTCGTGTTTGTCGGATCGAGTGTGCTGCTGGCATTGTCGGATCGCATCTCGGGCGA
>JBKKCB010000255.1:0-14345 GCA_046713545.1 Hyphomicrobiaceae bacterium
CCCGGTTACCTTCCACCACAGGCCGTGACCGTCCTTGGCCGCGCCCATCTTGCGCAGCGCATCCCCGTCAGGGTGTTCGATCTTGAGGACGTCGGCGCCGAAGTCCGCCAGCACCATGGCCGACAAGGGGCCAGCAAATACGGTGGCACAGTCGATCACCTTGAGTCCGGCCAGCGGCCCATCCTTCGCGGTATCGCGCTTCATTCTTTTTGTTTCCAACCCTATTTGATGAGCTTCAGGCGTTTCGCGAGATCCACCGTTGCGCGCGCTTCGAGAAAGAACGGCTCGTCCACCATTTTGCCATCAACCACGAAAGCGCCCAGGCCCTTGTTGGCCGGATCGGCCGCGGCTGCAAGTACCTTCTGCGCCCAGGCGACCTCGGCATCGCGCGGCGTATAAACCGCATTCACCACCGCTACCTGCGAAGGATGGATGCAGCTCTTGCCTGAATATCCCATGCGCCGGCCCGCCACCGTGTCCCGCTCCAGACCCAGCGTGTCGGAGATGTTGACGAACACCGTGTCGTAGGCCGGCACACCGGCCTCGGCCGCCGCCATTTTTGCCGCGAGCCGCACCGGCGCCAGCGCCGCGTCATGGCGTTCAATGCGGTAGGGCGCAAACAAGTCGCCGACGCCGAACTGCACGCCGGCCACGCGCTCGTGCGCACAGGCGATCTCATTGGCAAAGCGCAGTCCCTTGGGACTTTCCAGATTGATGAGGATGCCGAGCTTCTGTGCCAGCCCCTTGCGCTTCTCGGCTGCCATCACAGCCTCGACGCCGCGCCGCACCTCTTCCGCGCTCTCCAGTTTCGGCAGATTGACGAGGTCCGTTCCTATAGTCACGACGGCGTCGACATCCTCGGCAAATTGCCGTGAGCCCACCGGATTGACGCGCACGATCCTAAGCTTGGCGTGATCGCGCCCGAGGCTCGCCAGGAAATCGCTGGTGCGACGGCGCGCCTCGTCCTTCTTGTCCGGAGTGACGGCATCCTCGAGATCGAAGGACAGCGCATCAGCCTCTGACGCCATCGCCTTCTCGAACAGTTCCGGCCGGCTGCCCGGCACGAACAGCTTGCTCCGCATCATTACGCGCTTCCTTCATCACGGCAGGCCGGCTCGACCGGCAGACATTCTAGGGCGGCCCTGCGCCTCATGTCACTTGCCGCGCGCAGCAATTGGCTTCAAGCTGAGCGCTCAGCAGCGCACTGGCTCGAAGGAGATGCTCATGGCAACCGGCGGCAATGTCATCGGCCTCAAAGGCATCTCCGGACACGGCAACGTCCTGACCGGGACCCGCCACATGGTGGCCGCCGCCCACTACCAGGCAGCGCATGCGGGCTTTGTCATTCTCGAAGCGGGCGGCAACGCGGTGGACGCAGGCGTCGCCGCGGGCATCGCCCTTGGCGTAACACAATGCGACCTCGTCAATGTGGCGGGCGTCGCGCCCATCATGATCCGGCTCGCCGCCACCGGCGAGGTCATCACCATCGACGGCCTCGGCGTATGGCCGGCCAAGGCATCGTCAGCTTATTTCCGCGAGAAGCACAAGGGCGCCATTCCCGCGGGCCTGATGCGCGCCGTCGTTCCTGGCGGACCGTCGGGCTGGATCACGGCGCTCGAACGCTACGGCACCATGAGCTTTGGCGATGTGGCCGCCGCGTCGATCCGGTTTGCGCGCGATGGCTTTGCCGCCGACCCTCGCCTGTGCGAGACCATTGTCGATAACGAGGCCAGCTATCGCCGTTTTTCCGAGAACAGCCGCATCATGCTTCCGGGCGGCAAGCCGCCGCTGCCCGGCGACATCTTCCGCCAGACAGATCTCGCACGCTCCCTGCAATACATGGCCGATGAGGAAAAGCGCGCCGCCGGCAAGGGCCGTGCCGCCGGCCTCGCGGCGGCACATGCCGCCTTCTATCAGGGCGACATCGCGCGCACGATCACCGATTACCACACCAAGAACGGCGGCTGGCTCAGCATGGAAGACATGCGCCCGTTCAAGGCGCGCCTGGAAAAACCGACACGCACCCGCTACGGCTCCGTCGAAGTCTTCACCTGCGGACCCTGGTGTCAGGGTCCTGCGCTGAACATAATCCTGAGCATCCTGGCGCGCGACGACGTGCGCGCGCTCGGCCACAACTCACCCGCCTACATCCACCTGCTGACCGAGGCGATCAAGCTCGCCTTCTCCGATCGCGAGGCTTACTTCGGCGATCCGCGCTTCGTCGACGTGCCGCTCGAGACGTTGCTGTCGGCGGGCTACGCCGCCGAGCGCCGCCGGCAGATCGATCCGGGCCGGTCGCACCCGCAAATGCCGGTGGCCGGCGAAATCGCCGGCTATCCGCGGCTCAGGCCCGACGTGCCCATCGCCTACGTGCCGCCGCCCTCGCCGGATACGGCCTACGTCGCCGCCATCGACCGCCATGGCAACGCCTTCTCGGCCACGCCGAGCGATTCTTCCTACGATGCCGAAATGATCCCAGGCACCGGCTTCTGCCCGTCCGGCCGCGGGTCGCAATCGTGGACGGTCGCGGGGCATCCGTCCGAGGTCGCGCCGTTCAAACGGCCGCGCCTGACGCCCAATCCGGCCATCGCCATTCTGGCCGACGGCCAGGCCGTGATGCCGTTCGGCACGCCCGGCGGCGACGTGCAGACCCAGGCCATGCTGCAGGTGCTGCTCAACGTCTCCACGTTTGGCATGGACCTGCGCAGCGCCGTCGAGGCGCCGCGCTTTGCGACCTACTCCTTCCCATCGAGCTTCGAGCCGCATGAGTACTATCCGAACCGTCTGGCGCTCGAAGGTCGCATCGACAGCGCCACCATGGATGGCCTGCGCGACCGCGGTCACGATGTCCTGGAATGGCCGGAATGGACCCGTCTTGCGGGTTCCGTGTGCTCCGTGATCCACGACGTGAAGCATGGCGTGCTCACGGGTGCCGGCGATCCGCGGCGCGCGTCGTATGCCGTGGGCTGGTGACGCTCAGGCGAACTTCACGGGCTCGATCTTGGCGCGCGCAAACGCGGGGCGTGCCTGCACCTGCGCCCACCACGCCTGCGTGCGCGGATAGTCGCGCAGAAACATCCCGTGCTCCTCCAGCTCACCGAAGCGAACCGCATACGGCGACATGTTGATGTCCGCGAGCGAGAACGTGCTGCCCGCCAGCCACGGCCCGCGCTCCAGGCTCGTTTCCATACGCACGAGCACGTGCCGCAGCACATCGGCCGCGCGTTTCATCTCGTCCTCGGTATAAGGTTGGCGCGCGACTCGCCGCCACTGCTCGCGCCGCTCGGGCATGGGCGTCGAGGCCATCTTGAGCGACAACTCCTCGTCCGACCATTTGCTGGCGGTCGGACCCATCATGCGATTCCAGTTCAGCTCCTGGAAGGCCTTGATGACGACGGTGTCGGCCGTGTAGGTCCACACGCGCATGGCGGCACGCTCGGCGGGATCAGCCGGTCGCAAGGGCGTGTCGGGATAAACATCTTCCAGATACTCGTTGATCACCGTGCTTTCGATGACCGGGCGGCCGCGATGGATCAGCGTGGGCACAACCCCATTGGGATTGAGCGCCAGGTACTGGGGCGTGTTCTGCTCGTTCTTCAGCAGCCGCACGAAAATACCAACGTAGGGAAGCCCTTTCTCCTCGAGGCAGAAGCGCACCCGGCGCGACGCGCTCGACATCCAGGCGTGATAGAGCACAAGATCGGCATCGGGGACGGGGTCGAAAACGGTGGGCATGGGCCTTACGCTTTGTCCTCGTCCAGCGACCGCGCCTCGGATGGCAGCATGTGCGGCACGCCATTGCGAATGGGATACGCCAGCCGCGCCGATCGGCTGATCAGCTCCTGAGCCTTTTCATCGTACTCGAGCGTTGTCTTCGTCAAAGGGCAGACGAGGAGTTCCAGCACACGGGGATCGGCACGTTCGGTGCCGGGCTTGATGGTCTCTGCAGGCACAGCGTGTCGCGCTCCCTATTGCAGGGTTTTTCCCATATTCCCGCCGCCGGCCAGGTCCATCTCGGCCAATGCCACCAGCGTTTCGGCTCGCTCTTTCAAGCTGCCGGCTTCCAGCAGCGCCTGCTTTTCCTCGCCTCCGAAGGGGCTCGCGACAGAAAGCGAATTGACCAGCTGCTCGGTCGATGACTTTGCAATGACGTCCCAGTCGGCTTCGAACCCGCGCGCCGCGAGATAGCGGCGCAACGCATCCATGAGCTTATTGCGGTCGACCTGCTGCTCGCCCAGGCCGGGCTGAAAATCGTCGGCGAATTTGCGGTAGTCGACCCGATATTTCCGGTAGGGGATCGCCGGATCGATCACCTCGTCGGCCAGCTCGAAACGCGCGACACCGGTCAGCGAGATCATCAGACGCCCGTTCTCGAGTTCTTGAAAAGCCGTCAGCCGTCCTGTGCACCCAATGGACCTCAACGGGGCTGAATGATCTTTCGGTGAGCCCGTTTCACCACCCTCGCCCGCCGGCTGGGTGATGCCGATGAGCCGCGTGCCGCCGACCACGTCATCAAGCATCGCGAGGTAGCGCGGTTCGAAAACCTGCAAGGGCAGGGACGCGCGCGGCAGAAGAATGCAGGCGTGCAGCGGAAACACAGGAATGACTTGCGGCAGTTCCTCTATGCGGCGGTAGCGGTGCACTGACGGCACGGGTTCGCCTTTCAAGCAGGCTCAGGAGAACAGGAGTGAGGAGAGACGCCTGCGACCATCAAGGGTTGCTGGATCTTTGGGTCCCCACGCTTCGAAAAGCTGCACGAGCTGCTTCCTCGCCGCCTGGTCGTTCCAGTTGCGATCCCGGCGAAAACTTTCGAGCAGCTCGCCGACCGCCGATTCCTTGTCGCCCGTGGCAGCGATGGCTGTCGCCAGCTCGATGCGTGAAGCATGATCGGCCGGATTGGCCGCGACCTTGGCTTTGAGATCGTCGAGATTGCCGGCGTTCTGGCCGCGCTTGGCAAGATCCAGAGCCGCACGCACGCTCGCGATCGGCTGGGCGTCGCGCTTGTCGGGTGGAGCCAGAGCGAGCGTCTGCTCGGCGCGCACGAGATCACCGTTGCTCAGATAGCATTTGGTCAGCCCTGCCAGGGCGACCACATTTTCGCGGTCTTCCTGCAGGATGGCGGCAAAAATCTCCGCCGCGGCCTGCGCGTCGCCGGCCTCCAGAACCTTGTTGGCCTCTTCGAGCGCCGCCGAGAGGTCCGCTGCAGCGTCGTCTTCGAGCAGGCGGCCGACGAATTCACGAACCTGGGACTCACTTTGCGCGCCCATGAACCCATCCAGCGGCCGTCCGTCCTTGAAGGCGTAGACGGTGGGGATCGACTGGACCCGCAGCTGGCCCGCGAGACCGGGATGCTCGTCGATGTTGACCTTCACCATCCGGACCTTGCCGCCATGCGAGCGCACGACCTTTTCCAGAATGGGCGTCAACTGCTTGCAGGGTCCGCACCACGGAGCCCAAAAATCGACAATAACCGGCACCTGGCGCGAGGCCTCGATCACGTCCTTGGCGAAAGCAGCCGTCCCCGAATCCTTGATGACATCGCTTGGCGCGCCGGCCGGGGCAGCCGGGTTCCTTGTTCCAACGTCCATTCCAATTTCTCCTTAACCCTTTGCAGGAGCGACGCGAAGTCCGGCTGCTAGAGGACAGCTCTTGCCGGAGGCGCGAGCGGCATTACGCATATGATAGCGCGGAAACGGAAAATCGAGACGTTCAGAATAGGCGTTTCAGGGTTCGGCAGCAATTTCCCCACGCTGATTACCACGTGACGCCGGGGTGCGCGCGCGCCAGCGACTGCATTTCAGCCAGCATTTTGCCGAATGCCTCCGTGTGCACTCCCCTGCGACCGCCTGTTTGCATGGTGCCGTCAGGGGGCCAGTCCAATTTCGCGTCCGAGAAAACACTGGCCAGCTTGCGGTTCCAGATCGCGGCGATTTCACCTCTCTCGACGGCAATCCCGGCGGTCGCCAGAGCCGCCTCGCCTTCATCCATTTGGAACAGTTCGCCCGTATAGGACCATAGATCGGCCAGCGCATGCGCAGTGCGGCGGTGGCTCTCCTCTGTGCCGTCGCCCAACCGCACCACCCACCCGGCCGAGTGACGGACGTGATAGGCCATCTCCTTCACCGCCTTCGCGGCAATTTCCGCCAGCCGCTGGTCGCGGGACTGCGTCAGCGCCTCCAGATACGGATGTATGAAAGACGCGAACAGGAGATGGCGCATCATGGTAGCAGCGAAATCCCCGTTCGGCTGCTCGACCAGAAGGATGTTGCGAAACTCCCGGGCATCGCGAAAGTAGGCGAGATCGTCCTCATCTCGGCCTTTGCCGTCCACCTCGGCCGCATAGGCATAAAACAGGCGCGCCTGGCCGATCAGGTCCAGCGCCAGATTTGAAAGGGCGATGTCCTCCTCGAGCATCGGCGCGTGGCCCGACCACTCCGACAGCCGATGGCCGAGCACAAGCGCGTCGTCGCCCAGCGCCAGCGCATACCGATACAGAGAATTTTCAACGGGCTTCGCCGTCATCGATCCGCGCCCTTTGCCGCGCGCTCAGCTCTCGCGGCGGATTGACGAGCGACACCAGCACGAAGCTGATGATCATGAGCAGGAACCAGGATCCGAGCTTGCCCCACGTCACGGGTGACCAGGTCCGCAGCTGATGCGGGTAGAGCCACACCGCGGAGAACGAGCCGATATTCTCCGCCAGCCATATGAACAGCGACACGAGAAAAAAGCCCAGCAGCAGCGGCATCCGCCGCGGCACGCGGTCGACCGTGAAGTGGATCATGGTGCGCCCGTAGATGGCCGCCGCCATGACGAAGAGCGCGATGCGCGCATCGGCAATGTAGTGATGCGTGAAGAAATTGACGTAGACCAGCAACGCCAGCAGCCAGGTCCAGCGCGCGTCGGGATAGTTCGAAAAGCGAAAATCGAACAGGCGCCAGCAGCGCGCGATATAGCTGCCGACCGCAGAGTAGAGAAAGCCAGAAAACAGCGGCACTCCAGCTACCCTGATGACGTTGGTATCGGGATAGATCCATGAGCCCTTCGCCGTTTTGAACAGCTCCATGACGGTGGCGACGACGTGAAACAGAAGGATGACCTTCGCTTCCTCGATGCGTTCGAACTTCAAAGCGAGGAGCGCGAATTGGGTAAGTAGGGCGATCAGCAGCAGGAGATCGTAGCGCGCGATCGGCATCCAGGCCGGATAGCTGAACTTGGTCAGGAGGATGAACCCCAACAACACGCCTGCGAACAGGCACGCCCAGGCCTGCAGCACGCCGAAGATCAGCAGCTCGTGCCACACGCGGCCAAGCGGCAGCGGCAGTAGCCATCGCTTCGAAACGGCTTTGAGCCAGGCGAGCCAGCGATCGCGCCGGCGCGCTGTGCCAATCCCCACGTGTCGCTGCATCGGCCCGCACCCGGCTGCTCGTGTCCCCGCCCGCGCCACGATACGGCGGGGCAAAGGAGCGAATTGAGGCGGCCAGCGCAGTCACTACATGTGCCCTACGTCCTCGGGGACCTCGTAGAACGTCGGATGGCGGTAGATCTTCGATCCCGTGGGCTCGAACATCTCGTCCTTGTCCGACGGATCGGAGGCGACAATCGCCGATGACAGGGTCACCCAGATCGACACGCTCTCGCCACGCCGCGTGTAGACATCGCGCGCCGCCTGCAACGCCATCGTGGCGTCCGCTGCATGCACGCTGCCGCAATGCTTGTGCGGCAGCCCGGAGCGATTGCGGATAAACACCTCCCTTAGCGGCATGAGGGCTTCGGACATGGTCTCGCCTCCTCGTCGGCCCTATTCCGCCGCCATCGGTTGAGGTGTGGCGCGCTCGCCCTGTTTATGGGCGTAGGCCAGCGCGGCCTCCCGAACCCATGCCCCATCCTCGTCCACCCGTCGGCGCACCTGCATTCGCTGTCGGTTGCATGGACCGTCGCCCGCCAGGACCCGCTTGAACTCAGCCCAATCGATCTCGCCGATCCGCCAATGCCCCGTCTGCTCATCGAGGCGCAGCTCCGGATCGGGAAACGTCAGGCCGAGATGCCGGCCCTGCGGCACCGTCGCATCGACGAACCGCTGCCTCAGATCGTCATTGGAAAATCGTTTGATCTTCCATGTCATCGTATCGGAGCTGTGCAGACTGTCCTTGTCGGACGGACCAAACATCATGAGGCTCGGCCACCACCACCGGTTCAGCGCGTCCTGCGCCATGTCCTTCTGCGCCGCGCTTCCCTTGCACAGCGTCACCATGATCTCGTAGCCCTGGCGCTGGTGGAAGCTCTCCTCCTTGCAGATGCGGATCATGGCCCTCGCGTAGGGTCCATAGCTGCAGCGGCACAGGGGGATCTGGTTCATGATGGCCGCGCCATCGACCAGCCACCCGATGGCGCCGATGTCGGCCCACGTTAGGGTGGGGTAGTTGAAGATCGAGGAATACTTGGCCTTACCCGACAGCAGCTGCTGATAAAGTTCCTCGCGCGACACCCCGAGGGTTTCGGCCGCGGCGTAAAGATAGAGGCCGTGGCCTGCCTCATCCTGGACTTTGGCGAGCAGCGCCGCCTTGCGCTTCAGAGAGGGTGCGCGCGTGATCCAGTTGCCCTCCGGCTGCATACCGATGATCTCGGAGTGTGCATGCTGCGAGATCTGGCGCACCAGCGTGCGCCGGTAGCCCTCCGGCATCCAATCGTTGGGTTCGATCTTGTCTTCGCGATCGACGATGGACTGGAACCGGGCAACCTTGTCCGCATCCCCGGCGGCCGCCGTCGTACCCTCTGAGACGTTGAGCGCCTGCGTATACATGGGCGTCCTCTCGTCGAACCGCGATATCGCGAACTCCTGTCCGCGTTATGTCACGGAAATGGCCCTGGTCCAAGGCGCGAGCCGGCTGGAAATGGCTAAAAATCCGAGACGATTCCGCCCTTTTCCCAGTCGCCATAGCGGGTAGGCTCCGGCCCTTTCTGGCCGCCCTTCTCCGGCGGCGCGGAGGCCGCCTGCATGTCGCGCAGCCGGCGCCGTGCCTCGGCTTCCTCTAGCGCGCGTTCGGCCGCGGGGGACAAGCGCTGACGGCCTTCCACGTGGTCTTTATTGCCACTGTCGTTCACGATGGTACCTGACTGGCGCACGAGAATAGGCGATACCATATACTAGCCCGAAGTGCCGGCCGTTGCACGGCGCTGCGTTTGAAACCTGGACTTGGAGCGGGCCTCAAGCGGTCCGATAATTGTTCGATGCCAATGAACTATGCCAAGACGGCGATGCTCTTGGCCTTTTTGACCGCCATTTTCGTCGGCATGGGCTTCGCGGTCGGCGGTGAGGCGGGGATGCTCATTGCGTTTGTCGTCGCGCTCGGCATGAACCTGTTCAGTTTCTGGAAATCCGACACGATGGTTCTGCGCATGTACGGCGCGGAAGAGGTCAACGAGCAGTCGGCTCCCGAGTACTACGGGCTGGTACGCGAGCTGGCCCAGCGCGCCGAGCTGCCCATGCCGCGCGTCTACGTGATGCACAATCCGCAGCCCAACGCGTTCGCGACCGGGCGCAGCCCCGCCCACTCCGCGGTATGCGCGTCGACCGGCCTTCTGGAAATGCTGAGCCGCGAGGAAGTCGCCGGCGTCATGGCCCATGAACTCGCGCACATTAAGAATCGCGACACGCTTACCATGACCATTGCCGCCACGATCGGCGGCGCCATCTCGATGCTGGCGCAGTACCTGCAGTTCAGCACACTGTTTGGCGGCAACCGCGAGGGCGGCAGCCGGATCGGCGCGTTCGCCGCCATGCTGCTGGCGCCGTTCGCCGCCATGCTGGTGCAGATGGCCGTCAGCCGGTCGCGCGAGTATCAGGCTGATCACATGGGCGCCCTGATTTGCGGCAATCCGCTGTGGCTGGCCTCGGCGCTGCAAAAGATCCAGACCTATGCTCATCAGATCCCCAATGAGCAGGCCGAGGCGGCCCCGGCAACCGCGCACCTCTTCATCATCAATCCGCTGACCGGGCAAGGGATGGACAATCTGTTCTCGACCCATCCCAATACCGAGAACCGCATTGCCGAACTGGAGAAGCTTGCAGCCGAAATGGGCGCTGGGAGCCGGCCGGGAAGCTTTCTGGGGCCGCGCACCGCCGCGGGCGAGCAACGGCCGCAGTCATCGAGCGGCCCCTGGGGCTGATTTCAGCCTCAGCATGCGGTTACCCCCAGGCGCGTGCGGAGACCCAGCTTGAGCTTGCCGCATTGCCAGGGTACCGACGGGATTCGTTGGCGGGCCGCGGACTCAAGGGGTGACGAACGCAATGGCAACGGGGGAACGCCTCGTCCTTGCCAGGCTGGCAGCCCAGCGCGCTGGCCGGGCCGCGACGGCCCGTGTCCTGCGTTCGACCGGCCTCAAGAACTGGCTCGCCCCGTCGATTGCCGACGAATTTCTCATCATGCCGCAGGATCTGCGCACTCCCGACCCGAGCTTTCTTGTCGAGATCGCGGCGCACCAGTTCGGATTGGCGGGCGCGGTTGCAAACTTAAGCGGTCTTTCGCCTTTTGCCGTGCCCCCGCCGACCACCGCCTGGGCGCGCGACCTTCACGGTTTCAGCTGGTTGAGACACCTGCGTGTCGCCGCAAACGACGAAGATGCGCAAGAGGCGGCTCAGGCCTTTGTGCTGAGCTGGCTCGGCCTCGGCAAGTCCGCCGGCATTGCGTTCGAGCCGCAGGTCGTGGCGCGGCGCGTCATTTCCTGGATCAGCCACGCCGACCTGCTGCTGGAAGGCAGCAGTTCGCGTGCGTATACCCTTACTGCCGACAGCCTGGGGGCGCAGATACAGCTGCTGGCGGCGATGCGGCACACGGCGCCGCCGGGGCCACCGCGCCTCCTTTGTCTGACCGCCCTCTTGTTTGCCGGGCTCTGCGTGGCCGGACACGACCGCCGTCATGGGCGCATCGAAAAGGCTTTCTTTGCCGAACTCGAGCACCAGGTCCTTCCGGACGGCGGGCACGCCAGCCGGAACCCAGCCATCGTCGTAGACCTCCTTCTCGACCTCCTGCCCCTGCGCCAGTGCTACGGTGCGCGACACATCACGCCACCCGCGGCCTTGCTTGCCGCCATCGGGCGCATGATCGCCTACTTGAAATATATGCGTCGCGGCGACGGCGCCCTGGCGCGCTTCAACGGCACCGGCCGCACGGAGGCGGACGCGCTCGCGACCGTCCTCGGCTATGAAGAGCCCGACGAACCGGAACTTGAGGCCGCACTCCCGTCAGGCTATCGACGCCTGCAGAGGAAGAACACAATCGTTCTGATGGACGTCGGCCCGCCGCCGGCTCTCGCGTTCTCCGGACAAGCGCACGCCGGATGTCTTTCCTTCGAAATGAGCTACGCGGCACAGCCCGTTCTTATCAATGCCGGGGCTCCCGCCGCGACACAGGAAGCCTCGCGGGCGACGGCACGCGCTACCGTCAGCCACAACACCCTGTGCCTCAACACGACGTCGTCGTCCCGTCTCGTGCCCCTGGATGGATCGCAATCTCAATCAGGATTGCAGTTGCCTACCGAAGTTTTGTGCAGTGTGGTCGAACGTGGTGGCTCGCTTGTTCTCGAGGCACGGCATGACGGCTATCTCGACCAGTTCGGCCTTCTGCACGCGCGGTGCCTGGTCTTGAGCCGGGAGGGGGAGCGGCTGGACGGCGTGGATCGTCTCGAGCCACCGAGCGGTGTGCTCCGTACCCGGCACGATTTGCCGTTCTCCATCCATTTTCATGCCCCGCCTGAAGCGGTATGTCGTCTTGGTCAGGGTCCGGAAACCGCAGAGATACAGTTCGAACCGCACTCCTACTGGCGCCTGACGGCTGCCGGTGCGCGCCTGTCTATCGAGGAAAGTACCGACTTGGTACACCTCTCGGGTCCGCGGCGGTCGATGCAAATCGTGCTGCGCGGCGCCTGCCCCGGCGAGACGACTGTGACCTGGAGCCTGGAGCACATCCGGTCAGGCGGCGCGTAGCAGATTTCGCGGCCGCGCAATTTCATGCTAATCGGCGCCGCGGTCCGGGAGACACATGACATGACGACAGCTTCCCCCACCATCCAGCGCGCCCTCATCTCCGTCTCCGACAAGTCGGGCCTGATAGATTTCGCACGCGGGCTGTCCAGCGTCGGCATCGAACTTCTGTCGACCGGGGGCACCGCCAGCGCCCTGAAGCAGGCCGGCCTCAGCGTCAAGGACGTGTCGGAGCACACGGGCTTTCCAGAAATGATGGACGGCCGGCTCAAGACCCTGCACCCCATGGTACATGGGGGACTGCTGGCGATCCGCGGCAATTCCGAGCACGAGCGTTCCGCAAAAACGCACGGCATCGCACCCATCGACCTGCTTGTCGTCAATCTTTATCCCTTCGAAGCCACCGTCGCCAAAGGCGCGGACTTCGCCCACTGCATCGAGAACATCGACATCGGCGGCCCGGCCATGATCCGCGCGGCGGCCAAGAACCACGCCAGCGTTACGGTCGTGGTCGAACCGGAAGACTATGCCCTCGTCCTCACCGAGATTGCGGCCGGCAAGGGCGCAACCTCCCCGCAGCTGCGGCGCCGCCTGGCGGCCAAGGCCTATGCGCGAACGGCAGCCTACGACGCGGCGATAGCAACCTGGTTTACGGCCGAGACCGGCGAGGAGACGCCGACCTACCGTGCCTTCGGCGGCCGGCTGAAGCAGGAGTTGCGCTACGGGGAAAATCCGCATCAGAAGGCGGCATTCTACGCCACCGGCGATTTGCGTCCCGGCGTCGCGACGCTGACCCAGCATCAGGGCAAGGAGCTGTCCTACAACAACTTGAACGACACCGACGCCGCGTTCGAGCTGGCCGCGGAATTCGATCCCCACCTGAACGCGGCTGTCGCCATCATCAAGCACGCCAATCCGTGCGGCGTCGCCATCGGCGCGTCGCTGGTCGAGGCCTACACGCGCGCGCTGAAGTGTGATCCCACCAGCGCCTTCGGCGGCATCGTTGCGCTCAACCGGGCGATCGATGCGGCTGCGGCGCACGAGATCACCAAGATGTTCACCGAAGTGGTGATCGCACCCGATGCGACAGACGAGGCCAAGGCCATCTTTGCCCGAAAGAAAAACCTGCGCCTGCTGACGACCGGCGGACTTCCCGATCCTCGCGCGGCTGGGCTCACCGTGCGCTCGCTGGCCGGCGGACTTCTCGTGCAGTCGCGTGACAACGGGGCGATCGACGATCTCGACTTGAAGGTCGTCACCAAGCGGCACCCGTCGGCGCAGGAGCTGGCCGACCTGATGTTCGCGTTCCGCGTGGCCAAGCATGTCAAGTCCAACGCCATCGTGTACGCGAAGCACGGCGCCACGGTCGGCATCGGCGCGGGGCAGATGAGCCGGATCGATTCAGCGCGCATCGCGGCCTGGAAGTCTGCCGAAGCCGCCAAGTCGGCCAACGAGACGGAGCCACTTGCGCGCGGATCAGTCGTTGCCTCCGATGCGTTCTTTCCATTTGCCGACGGCCTCCTTGCCGCCGCCGAAGCGGGCGCCACGGCCGTCATTCAGCCGGGCGGGTCCATGCGCGACGAGGAGGTCATCAAGGCCGCCGACGACAAGGGCCTGGCCATGGTTTTGACGGGCATGCGGCACTTCCGGCATTGAGCTCAATGCCGGACATCGGCAATTCCATCGGGCTGCGCCTGGCGACCGCCGCGGATCGCTTCATGCTGCGGCGCTGGCTGACCGATCCCGCCATCGCAACGCACTGGGGCAACAGCGCCAGCGGCGAAGCGGAAATCACGCTCGCCATGGAGAGCCCGTCCGCGCTGTGCCGCATCGTTGAATGGGACGGCAAACCTGTCGGATATGCCCATGCCGTCGACGCCGGTCTGTGGGGCGAAACGCTTCCCCCCGAAGTTCCTCCGGGATGCTGGGATATCGACCTCTTCGTCGGGTCATCAGATCATCGCGGCCGCGGGGTCGAACGACACGTTCTGGATATGATGGCGGCCGAGGTGTTCGCAACGACACTGGCCGTGGCCTGCTGCACCTTCGTCTCCGTGAAGAACGAAACCGCAGTGAGGGCCTACGAGCGCGCCGGCTTCCGCTGGATCAAAGTCTGGCCGGATCCGATTCTGGGCCCATGCTGGGTGCTCATCAAAGACCGGCCCTCGCGTTGATCGATCAACGCGCGCGGACGAACAACATGAGCACCATTCCGGTCAGCAGGAATGCCGCAATCACCGTCATTCCCGCCCGCTGACTGCCCGTTGCGGCTGTGACCGTCGCGATGAGAAGGGGCGCGGCGAACGCCGTCACCTTTCCGGAGAATGCAAACAGGCCGAAGAACTGCGTCAGCTTTTCGGGC
>JBKKCB010000256.1:0-22486 GCA_046713545.1 Hyphomicrobiaceae bacterium
GATCCGCGCGGATTCGCCTTGTTTGCCTTCGGCGGCAACGGCCCGCTGTTTGCCTGCGACATCGCCCAGGCGCTCGGCGTCAAGCGTGTCGTCGTGCCGCCGGCGGCCGGCCTCTTCTCGTCGTTCGGTCTGCTCTATGCCGATGTCGAGCATCACTACGCCCGCACGTTCCGGCGGATCCTGCGCGGCGCGGATCTCGCGCCGGTAGATGCGGCGTGGCGGGCGCTGGCCGAGGCGGCGCGTGCCCAGCTCAAGGCCGACGGTTTCTCAGACGCCGGCATGCAGATCGCGCGCTCGGCGGCACTTCACTACAAGGGCCAGAGCTACGAGCTTGTCGTACCCGTTCCCGACGGCCCCATCGACGCGGGCGTGGCGGCTTTGATCGAGGAGCGGTTCGGCGTCGAGCACGAGCGGGTCTACGGCCACCGCGCCGGACCCGAGGAGCCGGTCGAGCTGGTTTCGATCCAGGTCATCGGCCGGGGCATGTCGGGCCGCGCCGGGGTAGCGGCGGAGTTGCGCATGACCCGCCCTGAGCCGCCTGTGGGCCAGCCGCGCCCTGCCTATTTCGCCGACCTCGGCTGGGTTGTGACGCCGGTGATCCGCCGCTCCGACCTCAAGGCTGCGCTGAAGGGCCCGGCGATCGTCGAGGAATACGACGCGACCGTGCTTGTCGCTCCCGGTGCAACTGCCAGCCTCGACGCCCACGGCAACATCGGGATCGATCTTTGAGTTCGAGATCGAGGATCCGCCGTCCAAGCGAAAGCCGAGGCTTGCAGATGGGATTGCTGAACACCAAGGACGGCTACGGAGCGCTGACCAAGGTTCTGCACTGGCTCGTCGTCGTGCTGTTCGCGTTCCAGTTTTTTGCAGCCTCGATCATGCAGCGTATCGGCCCGGCTGAAACGGCGCTGGGGCTTACTCAGGCTGCCTTCTACAACTGGCACAAATCAATCGGCCTGGTCGCGCTGGCGGTCGCCGTGCTGCGTCTGCTGGCGCGAAAGAGCGGCCGGCTCCCCGATTGGGCTCCTTCGCTCAGCGCCCGGGAGCGCAGCTTTGTTCATCGCGCCGAGCAGATCCTTTACACCGCTATGTTCGTGACGCCGGTCAGCGGCTTTCTGTATGTCATGGCAGGCGGCTACGGGGTGAAGCTCTTTGGTGTCGTGGATCTGGCGAATCCGATCGGGGAAAGTGGGCGGTTGGCTACTGCTGCCAAGTGGACGCATATCGTGAGCAGCTACGTGCTCTTGCTGACACTGGCCGGACACATCGGTCTGGTTCTGCGCCACCAGCTCGTGTTGAAGGATGGCCTGCTGCATCGCATGCTGCCGCGTAGGCGCATCGACAGAACGTGAAGTCACTGGCGCGCGGCTTCTCAGCGTATTGCTCCCCGGAGACTAACGCGCGCCGCGCATCCCTCCCACCAGGCGCAGGTGCCGACGCCCACGGCATAGTTGCCTTCCATGACTTGCACGGGCTCGCGCAGGCCGTCAGCGGCCGCCCTGGCGCGCATGGCGCGCGACTGGGCAAGCTGCTCCGGTGGCAGCCATTTGCGATCGTGGCCCCATAGGCTCGGGCCATAAGTCATCTCCACCGGTTGCCACGTCGGGGATCGATCGAGCGGCCGCCCCAGCCATACTCGATCATGAAGTCGTTGGGCGTGCGGGCATAGAACGATGTGCCGCCCCAAGGTCGTGCCGATGCGCTCGTCGGGCGCTATTCTGCCCAATCGGCGATCTTGTCCGAGCGTAAGCCGACATAGCCGAATGAGCTCAGAGTCATCGATCTTGCTCCCTCGTTCGCCGCTCGCACCTTGGAGGCTTCAGTCAGGATATACCAGCTTTCCCGGCACGTGCGAGCCGGCAGCAACATGGCATTGCTTTTTCGCTGTGCCAGATGGCTTTTCTCTTGCCCGTTCTTGCATTCTGTCGTTGACAGCGCCGGTGCCACGATGCGGCCATTTAATTTCTATGATTCTAGAAATAGTATTGCAGGCGGTCAACTCACTTGCTAGTGTCACAGCATGAAACTCGATGATGCAGCAGCTCGCCTGGAAGCGCTTGGCAACCCCACCCGGCTCAGGATCTATCGTGCGCTGGTCAAGGCCGGAGACAACGGCATGAGCGTGGGCAAGCTGCAGATGAAGCTGGATGTCGCCGCCTCGACGCTGTCGCACCATCTCAAGACCATGATGATCGTCGGGTTGATCCACCAGGAGCGGCAATCGACGACGCTCATCTGCCGGGCCAACTACGACTTGATGCGATCGCTGGTGGGGTTCCTGGTCTCTGAATGCTGTGCCGAAGGTGTGCATCCGCCCGCTGCTGCAAAGCCGGCCGCTGCCTGACTTATTGCGCCAGTATTCGAACATTCCGGAAGGACGGATCAATGACAGCGCCAGCGTCCAAGACTATCGCGATCATCGGCGCCGGACCTGTCGGCCTTGCGGCAGCCGCGCATGCGCTGGAACGAGGGCTAAAGGCCATCGTGCTGGAGGCGGGGGCAGAGGCAGGTCATACGATCCGGCAATGGAGCCACGTGCGGATGTTTTCTCCGTGGGAGTACAACATCGACAAGGCGGCGCAGCGCCTGCTCGCCGCTACGGGTTGGAATGCGCCCGATCCTCACGTCTATCCGACCGGCGGCGATCTCATCGCGCATTATATCGAGCCTCTCGCCTCGCGTACCGAGCTCAAGTCTCTCATCAAGACGGCTGCTCGCGTCACCGCGATAAGCCGTGCCGGGTTCGACAAAGTGAAATCGAAAGGCCGGGACGCTGCGCCGTTCGAGATTCGCTATCGCAACGGCAAGGGCGCAGAGACGCTCCAAGCGGATGCGGTCATCGATGCGTCAGGCACCTGGTTCTCGCCCAATCCCTCCGGCGCCAACGGGCTGCCCGCGATCGGCGAACCGGAATTGGCGAAGCGCATGCCTACGCGATGCCCGATGTGCTCGGCGCTGATCGCAGCCGTTATGCCGGCAAGGCCATTGCAGTTCTTGGCGCAGGTCACTCAGCTATCGGCACGCTCATCGATCTGGTTCGCTTGCAGGACGAGATACCCGGCACGTCCGCCGTCTGGCTTCTACGTGGCGACAGTCCGCAGAAGGCTTTCGGCGGCGGCGCTAACGACAAGCTCTCGGCACGCGGGGAACTGGGCTCGACCTTCGCCCGCCTCGTGAATGAGGGCCGGCTTCGAGCCGAAACCGGCTTCGGCGTTTCGCATCTGACGGAGGACGATGGCCGCGTGCGTATTGGGGCGGGCTCGGCCTGTTGCGGCCGGCACGTCTTGGTGGACGAACTGATCGTATCTACGGGTTTTCGTCCCGATCTCGGGTTCCTGAGCGAGCTGCGGCTGGCGCTGGATCCGGCGCTTGACTGCCCGACCGCTCTCGCGCCGCTGATCGATCCCAACGAGCACAGCTGTGGCACCGTGCGCCCGCATGGCGCTCGGGAGCTGGCGCATCCCGAGCCAGGCTTCTATATCGCCGGCATGAAATCCTACGGCCGGGCGCCGACTTTCCTCACGCTCACGGGCTATGAGCAGGTCAGGTCGATCGTCGCCGATATCGCCGGTGACAAAGAGGCTGCGGCTCGCGTGGAACTGGTATTGCCGGAAACCGGCGTTTGCTCGCGGTCCCCGGAGACCGTCGCCGAGGGATGCTGCGGAGGCCCTGCAACGGCAGACGCTTCAGCATGTTGCGCCGCCGATGAAACGGCCAAGGCCACAGGCAAGGGCGGTTGCGGGTGCGGGCAGGCCGAACCACAGAACACGAAAGCATCGTCCTGCTGTGGATGACGCGACGCCGAAGCGCTGGCTTGTCATTGCCGGACTCGGCACGACACAGACGCTCGCCTGGGCGTCGAGCTACTACCTGATCGCGATCCTCGCCCCAGCCATGGCACGCGACACGGGAAGTAGTCAGGCCGGCGTACTTGCTGCGTTTTCAGCCTCGCTTCTAATCTCGGCTCTGCTCGGGCCGCGTGTCGGCAGAACCATCGATCGCTTCGGCGGACGCGAGGTCTTGGGGCTGTCCAACCTGCTGTTTGCACTGGGTCTCGGTGTGTTGGCCGTTGCACATGCGTTGCCGCTGCTCTGGCTTGGATGGCTGGTCATCGGCGCTGCGATGGGGCTCGGTCTCTACGATGCGGCATTCGCAACGCTCGGACGGATGTACGGCCTGACCGCGCGGTCTGCAATCACAGGCATCACGCTCATCGCCGGCTTCGCGAGCACGGTCGGTTGGCCGTTGACGGCTTGGGGTGAAGTCACTCTGGGATGGCGAGGCACGTGCGCAGCATGGGCCGTTGCCCACGTCGTGCTTGGCCTGCCGCTCAATCTTCTGCTGCTGCCGAAGCTACGCTTAGCGCAGTTGACCGAAGCCGCATCAAACAAACCGAATGTGCCGATGGATCGCACCATGTGGCTGCTAGGTTTCGCCTTCGCGGCCGGCTGGGTCGTTTCCACGGCAATGGCGGCGCATCTGCCGCGCCTTCTCGAGGCGGCGGGTGCAACGACAGTTCAGGCGATTGCTGCAGCGGCTCTGGTCGGGCCTGCTCAGGTTGCCGCGCGTGTGCTCGAAGCTGGATTTCTCAGCCGCTATCACCCGCTGGTCTCGGCTCGATTGTCGACCCTCACCCATCCGATCGGCGCTGGCGTCTTGCTCCTGGGAGGGGGATGGCTGGCGATGCCCTTCACGCTGCTGCACGGCGCCGGCAACGGCATTCTGACGATTGCGCGCGGCACAGTACCGCTTGCCGTGTTCGGGCCAGACAACTACGGATATCGCCTCGGCCTGATCGGGGCGCCTGCGAGAATTCTTCAAGCCGGAGCGCCGATCGCGTTCGGCATCTTGATCGATCGGTTCGGTGCGCAAGCTCTCCTGTTCTCGTCCGCTGCCTGTCTCGCGGCGACAAGCGCCCTGCTGGCCGTCGCTGTGCAACCTCGAAGCGCGCCAAGGACTGTCGAATGACTGAGCAAGACGAGGCGCATCGACAATCGGCCCGGCGTCCCGTCTTGATGGTCTGCATCGCCCAGACGCTTGTGCAGATCGGAGCCTTCTTCTGGCCGGCCCTTCTGCCGCAGCTCGCACCGCAATGGGCCCTGAGCTACAGCGCAGCGGGCTGGGTCACCGCGGCGTTCTACGGCGCCTATATGCTTGCCGTGCCGGTGCTCGTCACGCTGACCGACAGGATCGATCCGAAGAAGGTCTATCTCTTCGGCGTGGGCCTGACGATCGTAGGGCACCTCCTGTTTGGACTTGTTGCCGACGGGTTCTGGTCGGCCTTGGCTTGCCGGACACTGACGGGTATCGGGTGGGCCGGCACCTACATGACCGGCCTGAAGCTGCTGGCCGACCGCGTCGATGCCAGGATGATGTCGCGCGCGACGGCCGGGCATGCAGCCAGCATCGGTCTGTCGGGCGCGCTGTCGTTCGCCACGGGCGAGTGGCTGGCTCGCCTTGCCGGCTGGCAATCCGCGTTCATAGCGGCATCGGTCAGTGCGGTGATCGCGTGGATCATCATTGTCGTGGTTGTCCCGCGCCAGCAGAAAGCTGCGGCGAAACCCGCAGATGGCTCCGCCCTTTATGATTTTCGACCCGTGCTGCGGAACCGGTCCGCCATGGCCTACGCGATGGCCTACGCCATTCACACCCTCGAGATGAGCGCGCTCAGGGGGTGGGGCGTTGCCTTCCTTGCCTACGTCGCAGTCAGCACCGGGACGAAAGAGACGGTCTTTTCACCGGCCGTGCTGGTGACGACGCTCGGACTTATCGGAACAGTTGCCAGCATTTTGGGAAACGAAGCTGCCATCAAGTTCGGCCGGCGCCGGCTCGTGATGATGGCGATGCTTGGCTCTGTCCTCATCGGCGGCGTCATCGGCTTCATAGGCACTGAGTCGTACGTGCTGGCTGCCTCCCTGATTCTTGTCTACGGCCTCGTGATCTGGCTCGACTCCTCGTCCTTGACAGCGGGTGCCGCTGGCACCGCCGAGCCCTCCCGTCGGGGCGCCACCCTCGCGGTTCACTCCACGCTCGGCTACGCGGGCGGCTTTATCGGGCCTCTGCTCATCGGATGGACGCTTGATCTGAGCGGCGGGATGTCCCGAACGGGATGGGGGATATCGTTCGCGGCTGTGTCGGTATTGATGCTCGTGGCGCTGATTGCATTCTGGTGGATCAAGCCGCAAGGGCTGATTGGAGATCGTAAGACATCCTAATTGAGGATCCCTCGCGATCGACGCGAAGATGACCCCCTCTCATCTGCTAATCAAGCAGCCCGGCGACGCGCGGCAGCCAGAGAACGATGCTTGGGTACCAGATGCACAGCAGGAGACCGACGACCTGCAGCGCCACGAAGGGATACATGCCCTTGTAAATTTCGCTCATGGTGACGCCCGGCGGCACGGTGCCCTTCATGTAAAAAAGGGTTGCTCCGAACGGCGGCGTCATGAATGAGGTCTGCAGATTGACAGCGACCAGCGTGCCAAACCAAGCCATGAGATAGGCCTTGTCGCCAAGATGATCGGAAAAATCGAACTTCAGCAGAATGGGCGCAAAAATGGGCAGCACGATGAGGCAAATTTCAATCCATTCGAATGGGAAGCCGAGAAGAAAGATCAATACCATCACAAAGATGAGCATTTCCCATTTCGTGTCGATCCCGAAGTAGCCAAGCGTCGAGAGCATGAGATCGTCACCGCCAAGCGCGCGAAAAACGTAGGAAAAGCAAGTCGCGCCAAGGAATATCAAGAAGACCATCGCATTGGCGCGGCAGGCGGAGCGTATCGCGTCATTGGTCATTGCCATGCTCAGCCGGCCATTGAGCGCCGCGATCAGAAATGAACCCAGCACGCCGATCCCGGCACTCTCCGTCGCGGTCGCCCAGCCCGCGAAAATGGACCCCATGACGATCACCATGAGCAGCGTCATGGGGAAGAGGCCGGTACCCATGGCACGCCAGAATTCGCGGCGGGTTTGCGGACCGTAGTCAGCCGGCAGCTTCGGCGCTTTCTCTGGCCTGAAGAACGCAATGGTGAGGATGTAGATCAGGTACAGCCCTGACAGCAGCAGGCCTGGCATCGTCGCTGCGGCGAATAGAGCTCCGGCGGAGGTGTTGAGCATCTCCGCCATGACTACGAGCATGATGGCGGGCGGGATGAGAATTCCGAGAGTACCTGCGGACGCGATCGTGCCGATGGCGAGCCGTTTGTCGTAGCCGGCCTGCAGCATCGGCGGCAGCGCGATCAGCTAAAGCATAACTACGGCTGCTCCGACGACGCCGATGGGCGCCGCCAAGATCGTGCCCATGACCATGACTGAGACGGCCAGCCCGCCCGGCACGCGCTTCATGAGGATTTCGGTGGCCATCAACATGTCCTTGGCCGAGCCCGAACGCTCGAGAATGGAGCCCATGAAGATGAACATCGGCACCGAGACGAGCACGGGATCGACGGCGACACCTCCCCACATGCGAAACAGGACGTTGGAGAAACTGGAGATCGAGAATGTCCCCAGAAGCCAGCCAATGACTCCAAAAACGAGTCCCATGCCCCCCATGACAAAAGCGACGGGATAGCCGCAGAAAACAATGACGAACATCAAGGCAAACATGATGAGGGCGAGATAGTCGGTGAACCATTCCAGCATGATCGCCTCTCAGGCTTCGAGTTCAGCATGTCCGATCTGCAGACCGCTTTCTTCACGGCTGCGACCGATGAACAGGAAAGCCACAAGTCGGATGAGAACGCTGATGATGCCGAGGAGGACGAACCATAAGCCGAGATAGAACACGCCTTTGATGATCCACCGGTGATCCAGGCCGACGACGTTTTCGGAGCCTTCGCCCTGCAGAAACGAAGTCCAGAAAAAGGTCCAGCCGTAAAAAACCATGACGGCCATGAACGGCAATGCCAGCACCAGGAGACCGCAAAACTCGATCCAGGCCTTGGTTCGATATCGCAAGAGCTCGGTGTAACTGTCCACGCGCGGATGGGCATTGATGGTATAGTTGTAGCCCATCCACATCGAGAAAATGGCTGTGTGCAGGTGCCATTCCAGCTCCTGAAATTTCGTGAGGGGAATGGGGAGTCCGAGCTTGCGGCCAAAAATGTCGAGGCACGTGATGCTCATCAGAACGATGAGGAGCCAGCCTGAGAGATGCGCAATTTTTTCAAGGAATAATTTAATCGCGTTCGAGAGAATGAGCAGCTTGTTCATGCCTGGTCCCGGACGTAGATTGGCGACGAGCCCGAGCCGTGCGGAACTGCGGCTCGCTCTTCAGGTGCCAGCTTCACTGCTTAAGGGGAACTTCGCAAGGTCACAGCTGTTGTCGCAATAGGGATAAGACTACTGGGAGGTAGCCATGACGCAGCAGTCTCCAAATCAGCAGCCTGGATGGGACCCACGAGGCTGGGGCACGTCCAAAATACTTCTGTTACTGGCGGCGGTGGCGGTCTTTGTCGTAATGCTCACGTGGGATCGAGGACATTTTTCCAGCGAGCAGCCGACGGCAACGAAGCAGATCAAGTAGCAAAGCGCCGGATGCCGATCAATTTGCTGCGGCTGCACGCCGTGCGGCTAGAACCGGCTGACGTGAGCCGACACGCAGCGCCAACGGTCATTCTGCCTGTGACAGTCGTCGGTATAGCGACCTGAGCCTTCTGTCCCGTCCGCTTTCTGAAACGCCGTGCGGGCATGAATGATGGCGAAGTCGCCAAACACCCGGATCTCGACATCGTGCACGCTGAGGTTTTTTGCTGGCGAGGGCTTGGCGATCTGGGCGAGGAAGGCCTCGCGGCCGATCAATGTGCCGTCGGGATTGCTGTTCCTGAAGTCCTGGGCCAGATGCTCATCGAACCAGCGCACGTCGGACATGGCGACAGAGCGGATGTAATTCCGGTTCAGCTCCAAGAGAACACTGAGGTCATCGGATTTGGACATTCCAAACCTCCCATCTTGCAGTCGATCATGTTTTGGCAGTTGAGGCCGCGCGCTCGATGGCTTCGACAATGAGCTGCCTTGCCTCTGCGGCATCGCCCCATCCGGCCATCTCCACCCATTTGCCGGGCTCGAGATCCTTGTAGTGCGCGAAGAAATGCTGGATCTGGTCCAGGGTAATGCGGGGCAGATGATCGTAGTTGCTGACCCGCTCGTAGCGCTGCGTCAGCCTGAGCGAGGGCACGGCGATGATCTTCTCGTCGCCGCCGGCCTCGTCCCGCATCTTCAGGACGCCAATCGGTTTTACGTTCATGACAGCGCCCGGCACGATCGGGCGCGTGTTGGCCACCAGGACGTCGATCGGATCGCCGTCGGACGAAAGAGTATGCGGCACGAAGCCGTAATTGCCGGGATAGCGCATGGGCGTGTAGAGGAACCGGTCGACGACGAGGGTGCCGGCGGCCTTGTCCATTTCGTATTTGATGGGCTCGCCGCCGATCGGCACCTCGACAATGACATTGACGTCGTCAGGCGGGTTATCGCCGATGGCGATGGCGTCGATGCGCATGGAGTGACACTCACTTGGCTGAGAATTCGTTACGGGACATCAGATGCGGCCGAGCCCCGGCGAGATCCGGCTCCACACCCAGGCCGGCGGCCTGGGGAAGTGCAAAGCAGCCATTGGAGAGCGGCGGAAACGGCTGGGCCAAGACGGCCTGCAGCGGGTTCTCCATGGCATCATGTTCGAGCAGGCCTTCGCCACCCGCAGCGGCAAGCAGATGTGCGGCGGCGAGCAGGCCCACACCCGAGTTCAGCCAATGGGGGCAGTAGCGCCGGCCGGCCTTGACCGCGCGTTGCGCCACGGGCAGGCAGCCCGATAGCCCGCCCCACTTGCAGATATCAGGCTGGATGACACCGAGATGGCCAGCGCTGATCACGGCATCGAAGGCGGCAAGACCGATGACATTTTCGCCGCCGGCCAGGGGCACGCGGCTGAGCATGGCCAGTTCGGCCCAATGTTCTGGCGGATCGTCGGCACAGATAGGCTCCTCGATCCATTGCAGCGGATACTGGCTGAAGGCCTCGACGGCGGGGCGTGCCGTTGCCAGATCCCATCCCTGGTTGGCATCGATCATGAAGCGCTCGCGATCGCGCAGGCCGTGTGAGATGCGGCGGACATTGTCCAGATCGCTTGCAAGATCGAAGGCGACCTTGAGCTTGAACGCGCGATAGCCGCGCTCGCGGCAGGCCGCAACGTACTCGGGCGCCCCCTTGGGATTGAGATTGCTGGCATAGGCCGGGAGAGGTGCGGGTGCATCTGTGCGCCCCAAGGCGCGCCACAGCGGCACGTCTGCGCGGCGCGCGACGAGATCCCACAAAGCCACGTCGAGTCCGGCAATGCAGGCGGCAAACGGACCGGGCTCGGCGCTCTGGATAGCGTTGCGGCGCATGCGCGTGGTGAGTTCGATCCACGCCGCCGTCGGGCTCGTATAGGTGCGCCCGAGAGCGGCAGGCACGATGACGGTTTCGAGCAGGCGCGCCTTGCTCTCGGCGCCGGACGGCGGGAAGTTCGCCCATACTTCGCCCCAGCCGTGCGCGCCATCCTTGTCCTCGGCCCGGATCAGCAGTGCCACGCGAGCAGGAATGGAGCCGAACGACGTGACGATCGGCTCCTTGATCGGCGCCCGATAGACGAAGACATCAATGCGCCTGAGCGTGAGCGCGCGTTCCATGAATCAATGCTCCGTCCGGCCGGTCACTGACGTCTCATTGCATGTGCTGGCCGCCGTTGATGGCATTTTTGGCTCCGGTGACGAACGCGGCTTCCTCCGAGCACAGGTAGATGATGAGGCCTGCGATCTCCTCAGGTTTGCCGAGACGCGACACCGGGATCTGCGGAAGAATCTTGCCCTGCAGCACGTTCTCGGGGATCGCGGTGACCATCTTGGTGCCGATATAGCCGGGAGAAATCGTATTGACGGTCACGCCCTTGCGCGCCGACTCGAGCGCCAGCGACTTGGTGAAACCGTGCATGCCGGCTTTCGCGGCGGCATAGTTGGTCTGGCCGAACGCACCTTTCGAGCCGTTGACGGAGGATACGTTGATGATGCGGCCCCAACCGCGGTCCATCATGCCATCGTGAACCTGCTTGGCCATGTTGAAGGCACTGTCCAGGTTCGTGTGCATGACCATGTCCCAGTCGGCCTTGGTCATCTTGCGGAAGGTCATGTCGCGCGTGATGCCGGCGTTGTTGACCAGGATGTCGACAGGGCCGAGGTCGCGGGCCACCCGTTCGACACAGTCTTTGCAGGAATCGTACTCGGCAACGTCACACGGGTATGCCTGGAAGTCGTACCCCTTCTCCTTCATGTTTCCGAGCCACTGAGCGGACGTCTTGTTCGACGGAGAATACGTGACCGCCACGTGATACTGGGCGTCGGCCATCTTGATGGAGATGGTCTCGCCCAGACCGCCCATTCCGCCCGTGATGAGTGCGATGCGCTTTGCCATGGCCTTCCTCCCTTTTGTATGGCCCGCAGGCAAACTCTATCGCGGTAAAGTGGTTTCGCCAGGAATTTCGCTCGGCCGGACCTTCCCGGTATACGACTGGTGGTTCGCGCGAGTTAACCGCCCGGCAGGGCGGCTTTGTCCGTGAGGCGGCCGCGAGGTACACTAGGTCCGTGAATGCCACATGACTGGGCAGTGGAGGGTGGCAGATGAAAATTTGCGCAAGGACGGCAGGCTTGGTGCGCGTGCTGGCTGGGGCGACCTGTGCCGTGATGATCTGCGTTGGCGCGGGTGCGCAACCCGCCGTGGCGCAGGACAAACCGTCCTTGCAGGAACTGCTCGGACGGGCCCAATCTCAATCCGAGAAGAAGGCGGTCGAGGACCTGATCGACAAGCTGAAAGGCCCCAAGCCGACGCCACGCCAGGAGCCGGTCGTGGAGACGGCGAAGCCGGAGGCCAAGGTCCAGGAGCAACAGCTACCGCAAGAGGCAAAGCCTGCCGTGGGCGAGGTGGAGAAGGCCGCCGTCAGCACCACGCCGGCTGCCGATGCGGGCCAGGGCGAGGATCGCGCTGCGTCTGCACGCGAGGAGCAGGCGTCGCCTGTCGACAAGCAGGTGGCCCCTGTCGAAGCAGTGAGCAAGGTCGAAGTCGAGCCGGTGGCCAAGCCCGTCGCGCTGTCGGCCGAAGCTGCCGTGGAACGGGCGGACCGCAAGCAGCTTCCCAGTGTCGACCTGGAAGTGCTGTTCGAGTTCGATTCAGCACAGATGACGGCGGCGGCCATCGAGGTCTTGACGCCGCTGGGGCGTGCGCTGAGCGACGAACGCCTGGCGGACGGACAATTTCTGATCGCCGGGCATACCGACGGCAAAGGCAAGGCCAGCTACAACCTGGAGCTGTCGCAGCGCCGGGCCGAGGCCGTTCGCGAATTCCTGATGACGAACTTCAAGATCGACGGCGGCAGGCTGGTGGCGAAGGGGTTCGGCAAACGCCACCTCAAGAATGCCCAGCAGCCGCGTGCGGGCGAAAATCGCCGGGTGCAGATTGTCAATGTGGCGCCCGCAGCGGCGTCACGCTGAGACGGCCGCCTGACGGCATGGATCAGGCGTGCGTTTCCAGCTCAGTCGCTCTGGGCATCGGCTTCTCGTCGTCTTCCTGAGACGCCAGAATGCTGACCGGCAGATCACGCCCGCGCGTCACGCAGATGATTTGCATCGGCTCGGCGACGCCGCGCACGTTGACCGTGGCTGCCGTGGGGAGATCCTCGAGGTAGCCGGCGTGACGTGCCACGTCGGCCGACATGACGATCTGGCAGTCGCGCTCTTTCGACAGCGCTTCGAGCCGGCTCGCCACGTTCACGGCGTTGCCGACGACGGTCAGGTCCACGGCTTCACCATAGCCGATCCGGCCCAGGAGCAGCGGGCCGGCGTGAATGCCCATGCCCACCCGCAGCGGCCGGCCAATCTCCACGCCGAGTTTGGCGTTGACGTGATCAAGGGCAAGATCGATGGCGCGGGTCGCGCGCAGGACCTGGCGACAGCCGGCCTCCACGCCGTGATGCTGCCCGAAGATCGCCAGCAGCCCATCGCCCAGAAACTTGTCGATCCAGCCGCCGTAGGTATGGATGGCCGAGCCGGTCGCCGCGAAGAATTCATTGAGGATGAACACGACATCGTAGGGCAGCCGGCTTTGCGACAGCTGCGTGAACTCTCGCAGGTCGAGGAACATGACCGCCAGCGGCCGTTCGGCGCCCGCAGCGTCAGCCTCGAGCACATCGACGGCCTGCGGCCCGGTGCTGGCCGGACGCAACAGACGTGTGACGGTGATGGAATGATCGGGCCGTACCTGGCACGCCAGGCGGACGTTCTTGGGCGCAGCGATGCTGGCCAGCGTTATTGCCTCCGGGTAGGTCGGCGGGACCAGGTTGCCGACGCCGTCGTCGATGCGCACGCGACACGTCGAGCAGCGGGCGCGGCCACCGCACACCGAGGCATGCGGAATGCTGTGCATACGGCTGATTTCGAGTAGCGTCGGCCCCGGCGGCACCTTCACCGTGGGGCCACCGGTGTACTTGATCGCCATCTTTGGGAGCGTGCTGAGCCGATAATAGCGCCAGAAAACGTAGGCGGCGACCACGCACAGGACGGCGGCGAAGCCGAGGCGGACCTGAAAACGGTACTGCGCAAGCGCTTCCGAGGCGGCGGCATCGGGCCAGGCGGTGAGCTGCTTGACCTGGGCCAGCGCTTTGGGATCTTCGATGAGCTGGGCGACGGCGCGCCCCGACACCATGAAGCCGCTGAGGGCCGCCAGCGGAAGCGCAATTGCGATAAACAGGAGAAAGGGTTGGGCCATACGATAGTTTGGATTCAGGCGCAGCCAGAAATGAAGGCCGATGCAGCCGTGAAGCCAAACCAGCAGCAGAAGCGACGACTGAATGATCGCACTTGCCGGCCAAAGGCGCGCCAGCTCGTAGAGATAGTTGTCCTGGACGCCGAAGAAAACGTGAGCGATGCGCGTGTTGACGATATGGGGAAACAGGAAGAAGGGGATCGCCAGGCCGAGCCCGATCTGAACCAGCTCCCACGGAGGCAGGCGCAGCGTCGTTCGATTGGCGAGCTTGATGAGGGCCAGAGAGATGTGGGCGACAAGCGCGGCGAGCAGAACGAATGTGCCGAGCGTGGATCTCGTCACCACCCATCGCCACTGCTGGAATTCATGCATGGTCTCGAGATGGATGAGACCGAGGGCATGATTGAGGAAGTGGGTTGCCGCAAACGCAAACAGGATCAACCCGGAGGCGATCCGAATGCGCTGAAGCGTGTCTCCGCGGAGCAGGACGTTCATATTTTGAAGGCCGGTTTGGGGCAGCAGATATCCACTGCACAATACGCCGTTCCCTGAGTACCTAGAAGTGCCAAAGGAGCTTGACAGCGCCAATCGTGAACAATGTTTGCGCAATCTATGAGCCGGCCTGGCGCTCATAGAGCTCGATCCGGCGAGGCCGGTTAACCGGTGCAGGTCACCACTTCGGGGACACGGTCGGGAATCAGGATGTCACTTTGCGATAGATCTTGAGCGTCTTGTAGTCCGGCTCCGCTTGAATGAGCTTTCGGCCGACAAGCTCGGCGGCGACGGCCTCGGCCTTGTCGTAAGCAAAGGAGCCCGAGAAAAACAGCATGCGGCCGCCTGCGCGGAGTTTGCCCAGGAGAAGCTCGGCGACCGCCAGATCGGTCAAGGCTCCGTATTTGTCGTTTTTCTCGGTGCGGAATTCTCCCGTGTGAAACAGCGTCACGAAGTCGAATTCCGGGAGGAGCCGGGCGTCCAGCTGGTAGATGTCGCCGAAGACTGCCTTGTACGTGCGCCCGACTTCGGGCCGCTCGATCACCAGTTTCACGTAGTCGTTGTATTCCTGCGGCGACGCCGTGATGCCCAGCACGGCGTTGTCGCTGCCGTTCTCGGCCGTGCGAATGCCGACCACGTGATGCCCGCCGGTGCCGAAATGAAAGATGGTCGCGCCCGTGATTTTTTCCGTCTCGAGATACTCGAGAAAATGCACGTCGCAAGGACACTGCGTCTCGTCGAGAAACCAGTTTACGTCCCAGATGTTAAGAGCCACGATTATCCTCCCTGGATCACGACACTTCGGCGCCGGTGCTTGCGCGCAGGATCGATCCGCCCGATCTCGTTTCCAGGATCAGGCGCCGCTGATCGAACCCGTCGGTTCGCTCGCGCTGGCCGAAGGTAAGTATGGCGGTGTGCGGCATTTCCGCGGCGACAAGCTCGAGCAGTGACTTCTGGGCCGAGGCCTCCAGCGAGGACAGCCCGTCGTCGATGACGAGCACATCGGGGGCGTGGAGCAGCACGCGGGCCACAGCAAAGCGCTGGCGCTCGCCGGTACCCAGAATCTGGTCCCAGCGGTCCTGGTCCGAGAGGCGGTGCGCAATGTGCTGCAAGCCGACGCCTGTCAGAACTTCGATCAAGCGGTCGTCTCCCACGGGCTTGTGGTCGAACGGATAGAGGAGCGCGCTACGCAGCGTTCCCAGCGGCATATATGGCTTTTGCGGCATGACCATCACGGTCAAACCCCGGGGCTTCTCGACCCGGCCGCGCCCCCACGGCCAAAGTCCGGCGATGACACGGACGAGCGCCGTCTTGCCCGCACTTGAGTTGCCGGAGATGCCGACGCGCTCGCCGGATGCCACGTTGAGGCTGGCGCTGTTGACGAGGGGCCGCCCGGAGGGATCGAACACGCTCACGCCAGAGAGGCGCATGGCCGCATCCGGGCTTGCGGTAACGTCAATGCCGGCCCCCTTGAGGCTCGCCAGCTGGCCGTCGACCGCTTCGCTCGCTTCCACAAGCACCATCACGCGGCGCGCCGAGGCATAGCACTCGGCGATGCGATTGTAGTTGTCGACCAGCCAGGAGATGGCCATCTGCACCTGGACGAAGGCACCGGCCAGCTGAGTGACCTCGCCTAGCGTCAGCTCGCCTGAGAAGTATTTCGGCGCGGCAAACAGCAGAGGTACGACCGGGATCATCGGTCCGCTGGAATTGGTGATCCAGGTGAGGCGGCCGTGCTGGCGCACAATGGCCAGCCAGCGCGTGACGACCGTGTCGTAGGCCGTCTTGAACGTCTGCTGCTCGCTGTCGGCTCCGCGCAGCAGGGCTACGCTCTCGGCATTTTCGCGCAGGCGCATGAGGGCGAAGCGGAAGATGCCTTCGGCCTCGTTCTTGCGCGCGAAGCAGGAGACCAGAGGCCGCCCGATATAGAGCATGAGCCCCGACATGAGACCGCCATAGGCGAGCGCCAGCAGCACCATGTAGGCGGGGATGGTGAGGGCCGTGCCGCCAACCGTGACGTCGAGCGATCCGCCGACGGACCACAGGATGCTGATGAAGGCTGCAGCGCCGGTCAGGGCGGAGAACAGGCCGATGGCGAGGTCGACGAGCGGCTCGGTGGCCCACCGCGTATCGTCGGCAATGCGATATTCCGGGTTCGCCGGCTCGGTGTGGGTGACGCCCAGATGGTAGTAGCGGTCGCGCGCCAGCCAAGTGCCGAGCAGGCGGTCGACGATCCAGGCCCGCCAGCGCACCTGAAGGGGCTCGCGCGTGAGGACGATGCCAACGCCGATGGCCGCCATGGCGGCAATGATGGCGGCGAACACGATGACCGCCAGTGCGGCCGTTTCGGCATCCTTGCGCTCGAGCGCATCGAAGAACCAGCGGTTCCAGCGATTGAGGGCGACGGTGGCTGCCAGACTGAGGAGGAGGAACGCGGCGAGGCCCAGGGTCAGGCCCCAGGCCATGCGCGCGGTATCGCCTTTCCAGAACCCACCCGAGAAGCGGGCGAAGGCCCGGGCTACCGCAGGATCGAGCCTTAAACTGGTGGACTCGCCGGAGGCTTGCTCAGTCATGGGGTTAGTCCGTCAGCCGGAGGACGTACCGCCCGTCAGCGGACGCGTGACAAGAAAGCGTTGCGCCGGAGGATACCGGCAAGCGCAGGCCAACGGCAATCCTAGGGGCGGGGCGATGAATGCAGCGTGACTGACGGTGTCGGTATCGCCAGGCCGAGCATCACCGCGCCTCCATCTGGCCTGAATCGAGCAGCCGCCGGTGGAATGCCAAGATTTCGTCGCGACGCTTGCAATCATAATAGCGGCCATCGCAGACCGCCATGAGCCTCAGCCGCTCTCGCCACGAGTCGGACAAGGGCAGCCCGGCCTGGTCGAGAAGCACCGCGCCCAGGTAGGCGACGTCGAGGGTTTCATAGGCCGGCAAGGCGGGCATCTTGTAGTTGAGGGCGTCAACCGCGTAGTAGGTGATCATCCCGAGGGACCCCATGCCGAGGCGAATGTCCTCGACCTCATTGTTCTCCTTGTACCCAAGTAGCATGCGCGTGGCCATCGGGTGATGGTCGCCGTAGTGCATGATCAGGATCGGCTCATTGGGAAAGCGTCGCTTCAACTCGGCCTTCAGGAAATCGTAGTCCATCTTGGCGATGCCGACGCGGCGCAAGTATTCGTGCATCTCGGGATGCGTGCCGGGAGCGCCGCCGGGCACACTGATCTCCGGGTGAAACGGCTCGTTGTAGGGCCAGTGCCCCGACATGGTCTGAATGTAGGTGAACAGCGGCTTGTCCTGCGTGCGGACATGGCGCTCCATCTCGTCCAGCGCATTGGTGTAGTAGAAGCGGTCACGCTCCATGACGCTGCGCGCTTTTTGCGCGGTGAGATCGAAGATTTCACGCAGGCCGATGGTTTCGTAGAACCGGGCGTTGGAAACGAAGTTCTTCTGCATGGGATAGAACAGCACGTTGCGATAGCCGCAACCCAGCAGCACCTCGGGCACTGTCTCGCGCACCTTGCCGGCCAGGATTGACTGCACGAAATGGCGCATGCCGCCGAAGGACTGCGTCGACATGCCGGCGAGAATGGAAAACTCGGTGAGCCACGACGCGCCGCCGTAGGTCTCGACCCGCAGGCGACGCATCTTCCCGTCAGCCGACTTGAAGAATTCGTCGAGCTTGCGATCGTGCCCGAGCGACGGGAATAGCGATGGCTGCACGATCGATTCCTGATGGATCAGGACGATGTGCGGCGGTTTCTTCAAAGGATGACACGCTTCAGAAACCGCGAACGGGCGGCCGGCCGAGAGCGGCGCAGCCTCGACGATCTGCCCGCGCCACAGCGTCTCCAGCGTTTCCGACCAGGATGAGAAAAACGAAGAGACGTAGAGCGCCTGCCAGTAGAACAGCGTGTGAGGCCGTTCACCCTTGCCCGCAGCGCCCGCCAGCGCGAGCGACACGAACACGGCTATCGCTGCCGCGGCATGCCGGCGGCTGACGCGCGTGCCGTCGAACCGCCAGGCGAGCCAGATGATCAACGCAACGAGGAGCAGGCCCAAGCCCAGGGCGAGCACATACATCTGTGCGCCGTGCCACAGGTAGGTCACGGTGGACCATGATCCGAGATAGAAAATGAAATCGTAGGCATGCAGCACCATGCCGATGGTTTCGAGCTTGGCGCGCGAGATGCCGATAACAAGCGCGACGAGACCAACCGTGGCGGCGGTGGCAACCAGCACGCGCCGGGTCGCAAGGACAATGACTGCGGCGATGCAGAGCGTGGTGGCGGCCGTGAACAGAACATTCAACGGCAAACCCTCGGTTTGCCAGAAGTGGCCAAGGATGACGACGGTTGCGGCGGCTGCAATGGCGCGTATCGTAGCGGGCCGTAGCTGTCGCGCCTCCAGAAGATCGCGTGCAATCTGCGCGCGCTGAGCCCTCGCTTCGGACTCGCTAAGACCGGCTGTCTGGTCCGTCATTGAACGCCTTCACGAGCCGAGTGTCACAGAATTGTCATATGCTCAATATCCGGGATGAACGCAGGATGAAAGCGCGGTGTTGGCCAAGCTGATTAACGGCAGGCCGCTCGCGGAAGGGCGCTGGCGGGCCGGATCAGGAGTGGAGGCTCGAGATGACGTCAACGGCGCAGAATCGGGTTGCCATCGTCACCGGTGCGGGCCGGGGCATCGGAGCGGCCATCGCCAAGCACCTTTCGCAGGGCGGCTGGCGGGTGGTGGTGGCAGATGTCGACCCGGCGGCTGTAGCCGCAACCGCCGCGGCAACAGGGGGGCTAGGCCTGGCCTGCGACGTGGGTGAGGAGAGCGGCGTCGAGACGCTTGTGGCCGAGTCTCTCCGGCAGTGCGGACGCATCGATGCCATTGTTTCCAATGCCGGTATCAACGCCAACGGCCCCCTGCGGGAAACCACGACTGAGGCCTGGAACCGGGTGCTGGCGGTCAATCTGACCGCCGCGTTTCTGCTCGCCAGGACAGCCGAGGCCGAGCTGCGCAGCCGGCGCGGGTGCCTGGTCACGATCGCGTCGACCCGGGCGCATATGTCGGAGCCGGACACGCTCGCCTATTCGGCCAGCAAGGGCGGGTTGCTGGCCCTGACACATGCGCTGGCGCTCAGCCTTGCACCTGACGTGCGCGTCAACTGCGTCTCACCGGGCTGGATCGAGACGGGCAAGTCCGGTGCGTTGCGTGGCGTCGATCATGCCCAGCACCCGGCCGGACGGGTGGGCAGGCCTGAGGATATCGCTGAGGCAGTCGGGTTCCTGGTGTCGGAGGCGGCGGGCTTCGTCACCGGTGCTGAATTCATCATCGACGGCGGCATGACGCGCAAGATGATCTATGCGGGCTAGCCAAGTCCCATTCAGGCAGGGCGGGCGGCCTGTCCGGCCTGATCAGTCTCCAGCACGAGACGGCTGACATGCTCGCGCCCGTATTCGTCGCTGACGCGCACCGTCACGTCGTGCGCGCCGGTGGCGAGTGGAGGCAATTGAGCTTTCCAGAGGTGGGATGACGGCACAGGCTCGACCCACGGCTTGCGGCGGGTCTGCTTGAACAGGCTGACGATGTAAGGGTCGGCCGCCGGCTCTCGGGCCATGGTCACCGGCGCGATTTCTCTGCCGATCGTGTAAGTCACTTTGGTCCGCGGGCCGCCGTCGAACACGTTGACGATCAACTCGGGATCGGGCGCATTGAGAACGAGAACACGGAGCTGCGCCGCGGTCTTTTCGGCGGCGGGCACGAATTTCGTCGTGTAGGCGTTGCCGTCGACGCTCAGGACGTGAAAGCCGTTCGGCGTACCGTCCGCGCTGTCGGCCGACGGGATGCCGCGGCGATCGAGCGGTCCGCTCCACCAGGCGCCCGATGCGGCCGTCAGAACATGGTGGTGGTGGGGATGGGCGCGGGTAAAGCCATGCTCGCTTCCAAGGTAGTGATGCTCGGTCGTGTGCATGTGGCCGGAGAAGCTGACGCTGTGCGGCCGGCCCGACAGCAACGCCAGCAGCGCCCTGCGATCAGCTGTGGTTTCGGCGGGGTTGAGCGGGCTCGTGGCGTTGACGAGCGGGATGTGCATCGACAGGACGACAAGCCGATCCGTCGGGATGTTGGCGAGCAGGTTGCGGACGAACTGCAGTTGCCGCTCGCCGAACTTGCCGCAGTACCCGCCGCGCCCGAGATAGTGGACGTTGTCGAGCAGGATGAAGGTGGCTGAGGCGTATTGAAACGCGTAGTGCCGCGGCCCGAAGATACGTTTCCAAGTTTCGCGGGAATGGCGATCGTCCTCGGCCTCCGGGTTCAGGTCATGGTTGCCTGGACAATGATGCCACGGAATGCCGGTCAGGCCCATGAGGCGCAGGTAGCGTGCGTAGAGCGACAGATCGTCGAACATCACGTCGCCATGATTGATGCCGAAGGCAGCGCCGCGTCCGATCAGACCGGCGATGATGTCATCGCGCAGGTAGTCGAGCTCCTGGTGGTCCTGCGGTTGGGTGGCGGTCAAAAGCAGCGCTTCGAACTGTGATCTTTCTTCGGTCCGGACCAGCCCGAAATCGATGGACCGTGGAAGCGCGCCGGTTGACGCGACGCCGGCATGCCGGACCTTCAGGTGGGCGGGCGTTCCGTCGGGATGATGCAGATAGGAGAACTGCGGGACGCCGCCGGCGCCGGTCGGCGTCGCCCAGTGCGGCGGCTTGACCACGAACGCGCTGTCGCCGGCCGCGAGCGGGAGGCGCCAGCTTCCGTCCGGTGCCGTCGTCACCACGTCGCGGCCGTTGGACACCATGACGCCGGCAAGGCCGCGATCGCCGGGCTTGCGCAACCCCGAACCGTTGCGATCTTCAAACACGAATCCGGTCGCCGTCGTCTCTGATTGAGCAAATGCTGGTGTTGAAAGTGTCAGCGCCGAAGCGCCGGCCCCTGCCATGACATCTCGGCGCGAAAGGCCGGGACGCCGCATTTGGTCGTCGCGCATCGCTCGCTCCGCATGTCCGAATCATGCACGCGTGCGATTGCTACTGTGCGTCTGTGACAGCGGTTCAAAGATCTCGTGACGAAATCGACATGTGGACTCACGTCTAAGCAGACGATCGAAAAAAATCTTATCCCCGGATGCGCGAGCGCCCGTATCCTGTGTTGATCCCGGATCTGACCACCCAGGGCGCAGGCAAGAGCTGGTTGTCTGCGATTGGATCCGGGGGCTGCGACTGGGCACGAGACATCAGCGAATCCGTGCCACCCTGCTGCCGGCGATCACGTACGCCGGCTCTCCCCCGGGCGTGGATGACCGGGGACTGGCGGCTGGCGGTCCAGTCGTGGTGCGTGGAGCGGCGAGCGCCGCATCCCCAAACTTAGAACGGTACGGCCCTCGCCGCTCCGCCCCTGAGGGGGACACAGAAGATGACGCAAAGCCTCGGGTCCGATGGGCCGCGGGGGTGATGGTGTTGGTGAGTCGTGAAATCGTGAGGTGGTGAGTGGTGAGGTGGTGCCACACACAATGTCATCCTCGGACTTGGTCCGAGGACCCATCCATCCACACATCCGGATGCTCGCTTGTATGTTGTGCGGCTCCGGCATCATCGGCCTTCCGGACTCGCGGCACCATGGGTCCTCGCGACAAGCGCGAGGATGGCACAGAGGTTGGACTCGGAACCCTCGGAACAAGTCCGAGGGCTGGCAAGGCCCGGGATGACACTGTTAGGTGCGGCGCGGCCTCAAACACCACCGCCCGGATGTGCGGGCGGGTGGTGAGCGCGGTGTTGTGACCTCTACGCCACGGCGTCGAGGACTTTGCCGATGCGGTCGGTGATGTCGGCGATGTCGCTCTCTGTGGCGATGAGGGGAGGGGCGACGACCAAGGTGTCGGCGGTCACGCGCACGTAGAGATCATGCTCGTGATACATCCGCTCGAGCGCATCGTAGCCGCGCACGCCGGGCTTGCCGGCGAGGGGTTCGAGGTCGATGCCGCAAATGAGACCGATCGGCCGGATGTCGACGACATTGGGCTTGGACCGGAGCGACATCATGGCGTCGGCGAACTTGCCCTCCAATGCTTTGGCGCGCTCGAACAGGCCTTCGTCCCTGTAGATGTCGAGGGTGGCGAGACCGGCCGCCACGGCCAGCGGGTGGCCCGAATAGGTGTAGCCGTGGAACAGCTCGACCATGTGCTCGGGGCCGTTCATGTGCGCCTCGTAGATGC
>JBKKCB010000257.1:0-4980 GCA_046713545.1 Hyphomicrobiaceae bacterium
TGGCGAATAGCATCTCCACCTCAAATCGCTTGCACAAGACGTATGGTCCGGTGCAGCTCGCGGCCGTCCGAGAGGCCGATGCCGCACGTCAGCGTGGCCGTTCGAAAGGTAGAGACAGTCGCCTGCCGACCAAAGGCGGGCGGTCGTAGCCCAATGCGGTTCGATGCGAACAAAGACCGGACAAAAGTTGTAGAACGCCGGTTCAAGAAGTTGTAGAACGCGGTTCACCAAAGAGCTAAGCCATTGAAATAATGGCGCGAGCGACGGGACTTGAACCCGCGGCCTCCGGCGTGACAGGCCGGCGCTCTAACCAACTGAGCTACGCCCGCAAATAAGATAAAGCGTGCCGGCCGATACCCCTGGCGAGCCCGCTATCACGAGCGTCGAGATACGGGTTCGCTCCGGCGAAGTCAAGGGAAGGCGACACGGAGCGCGGGGGCAGCCAGCGACGGCCGCCGTTGCCGGCGTCAGCGGATCGGAGGGGCGTACTGCAACCCGCCTTTGCTCCACAGCTCGTTGGAGCCCCGCGCCAGGCCGATGCGAGTCTTGGGCCCAAGGTGCCGCTCGAAGGACTCACCATAGCTGCCGACGTGCTTGACGATGCGAACCACCCAGTCACCCGCCACACCGAGCTGTTCGCCCATGTTGCCCTCGGTGCCGAGGAGGCGCTTGATCTCGGGATTGTCCGATTTCAGCATGTCGGTGACGTTGGCCTGGGTAACGCCGAGCTCCTCGGCGTTGAGCATGGCAAACAGCGTCCATCGCACGAGCGAGAACCATTGCTCGTCACCGCGCCTCACCCATGGACCCAGCGGCTCCTTGGAGATGATCTCCGGCAGGATGACGTGATCGTCGGGCTTGGCGAACTTGAGGCGATTGGCGGCCAGCTGCGACATGTCGGTGGTGTAGCCATCGCAACGGCTCGCTTCGTATGCCTTGGCGGTCTCGTTGGTGTCGATGAAGTTCAGAACGTTGACCTTGATGCCGTTGGTGCGCGCGAAATCGGCCAGGTTGAGCTCAGTCGTGGTCCCCTGACTGACGCAGATGGTGGCGCCGTTCAGCTCCTTGGCCGACTTGATGCCGAGCGACTTGCGCACGATGAAGCCCTGGCCGTCATAGTAGTTGATGGCCGTGAACACGATGCCCTGGCCCGCATCGCGCGAGGAAGTCCAGGTGGTGGTGCGCGACAGCACGTCGATCGTTCCGGTCTGCAGCGCGATCATGCGGTCCTTGGACGACAGCGGCACGTAGGAGGCCTTGGACGGGTCGTCGAAGATCACAGCGGCCAACGCGCGACAGATGTCCGTGTCGAAGCCGGTCCACGCCCCCTTGTCGTCAGGGTACGAGAATCCCGGCACGCCGAGGCTCGCACCGCACACGATCTGGCCGCGGGCCTTGATCTTCTCGAGCGTCGTCTGCGCCGAGGCTGCGCTTGGAGCATCAAGTAACGCAAAACCAGCAATTGCTCCCAGGCATCGACGCAGCATAGCGACCCTCCAGCCCCGTTCACGACACGACAAATGCCCTTCGCACACCAACCATCGCTTTACAAGTTCGTGTGCGAAACGGTAAGCCGGGGTTGCGGGCGGTTAGCTCAGCGGTAGAGCGCTTCGTTTACACCGAAGATGTCGGGAGTTCGACCCTCTCACCGCCCACCATGTCACGCGTGCCCACGGCGGCTATGCGTTGCCGGCACTACAAGCCAGCGTCGCCGCGGCTGACGCGGGACGGCCGGAATCGCTATAAGCGTTGCTGGCGGCGACGGGGTACAGCGCTGATATGCAGCGGGCAGCACATAGACCGGTGGGACAGGGCGGCAACACGCTCAAGGGCATCGGGCTCATGTGCCTGGCGATTGCCCTGTTCTCCTGCCTCGACACGATCGCCAAATATATGGCGAGCATCGCGCAGCTTCCGGTCTCCCAGGTGACGTGGCTGCGTTTCGTCAGTCAGTTCTTCCTGATCGTCCTGGCAATGGGTGCCGTTTCGATACCGGGCCTGCTGATGACGCGGAAGCTCAGGCATCAGGTCCTGCGCTCACTGCTGATGCTTGGCTCGACGATCTGCAATTTCATCGCCTTGCGCCATCTGCGCCTCGACCAGACGCAGACCATCTACTTCCTGACACCGTTCACGGTGGCGTTGCTGGCGGGGCCTTATCTGGGCGAGTGGGTGGGATGGCGGCGCATGCTGGCCATCATCGTCGGTTTCGCCGGCATCCTCGTGGTCGTGCGGCCGGGCTATGTGTCGTTTCATCCGGCGATGGCTTTCGCGTTCGTGTCGATGCTCTGCTATGCGGTTTTCCTGCTGCTGACGCGCTACCTGTCCGACTATGACCCGCCGGAGGTCACGCTGTTCTACTCGCTGGTCGCCGGCGCCCTTCTGATGGCACCGTTTGCACTGGCGGACTGGGTGTGGCCGTCCAGCCCGTGGATCTGGGCCCTCCTGGTCTCCATGGGATTCTGGGGCGGGCTGGGGCACTACCTGCTGATCCTGGCCTACCGGCAGGCACCGGCCTCGACGCTGGCGCCTTTCATCTACCTCGGCCTCATCACGCATACGACCGCGGGATATCTGGTCTTCAACCAGCTCCCCGACGCATGGGGCGTGGTCGGCGCCTCCATCGTCGTCGCGTCCGGCATCTACCTGCTGCATCGCGAACGCGTCACGGCACGCCAGCGCGCTGTGGCCCAATCTGCCGGCACACCCTAAGTTTCCGCCGTCTCGGATTCCGAGCCGCCCGCAAATCGGTGCCTGGTCTCGACGGCCCAGTCGGCGAAGCGGCCGGCGGCAATGGCCTCGCGCATGGCCGCCATCAGGTCCTGATAGAAGGCTGTGTTGGCCCACGACAGCAGCATGGAGCCGAGGTATTCGCCGGATTTGATGAGATGATGCAGATAGGCGCGCGAGTAGTCGCGGGCCGCAGGACACGAACTCGCGGCATCGAGCGGTTGTGGATCCTCCGCGTGCCTGGCGTTGCGCAGATTGACCTTTCCGTCCCAAGTGAAGGCCAGTCCGTGCCGGCCGTTGCGGGTGGGCATGACGCAATCGAACATGTCGATGCCGCGCGCCACCGCCTCGATGAGATCGATGGGTGTGCCCACCCCCATGAGATAGCGCGGCTTGGTGGCGGGCAGCGCCGGAACCGTATCGTCGAGCGTCCGCAGCATGACGTCTTGGCCTTCGCCGACGGCTAGGCCGCCGACCGAGTAGCCGGGGAAGTTCATGGCGACGAGCGCCTCGGCCGAGCGGCGGCGCAGATCGGGATGCACGCCGCCCTGCACGATGCCGAACAGCGCCTGCCCGCCGGTGCTATATGCCGCGAACGCCCGCTGCGAGCGCTCGGCCCACCGGAGCGACAGCTCCATCGCTCGCGCCGCCTCCGCGGGCTCGGCCGGATATTCGATGCACTCATCGAGTTGCATCTGAATGTCGGCGCCGAGCAGGCACTGAATCTCGATGGAGCGTTCCGGCGTCAGCAGATGGCGCGAGCCGTCGAGATGCGACTGGAAACGCGCGCCTTCCTCAGTCACCTCGCGGATTTTCGACAGGCTCATGACCTGGAAGCCGCCCGAGTCCGTCAGGATCGGCCCCGCCCAGCGCATGAATGTGTGCAACCCACCTAGGCGCGCGATGCGCTCGGCGCCCGGTCGCAGCATCAGGTGATAGGTGTTGGCCAGGATGACGTCCGCACCCGCGTCCCTAACCTGCTCGGGATACAGCGCCTTGACGGTCGCCACGGTGCCGACCGGCATGAAAGCCGGCGTGCGGATGGCGCCGCGTGGCGTGGCAATTTCGCCAAGGCGCGCGGCGCCATCCTGCTTGAGGAGACGATAGGAGAAGGTGGACGTCATGCGGGTGGGAATAGCAGGCAGGCGTCGCCATAGGAATAGAAGCGATAGCCCGCAGCGATGGCATGGGCATAGGCCGCCTGCATCGTCTCCAGGTCGGAGAAGGCAGACACCAGCATGAAAAGCGTGGATCGCGGCAGGTGGAAGTTGGTCATCAGCGCATCGACGGCCCGAAACCGGTAGCCCGGCGTGATGAAGATCGACGTCTCGCCGGCAAACGGGGAAATCCTGCCCTCCGGCGTCGCCGCGCTCTCCAGCAGGCGCAACACCGTGGTACCCACGGCGACGATCCGGCCGCCACGCGCACGCACGGCGTTGAGTTCGGCGGCGACCGCCTCGTCGATGGTCCCCCACTCGGCATGCATGCGATGGCCGGATGTATCCTCGGCTTTGACCGGAAGAAACGTGCCGGCGCCGACGTGCAGTGTCAGGAAATGGGTCGAGATGCCGCGCGCCTGAAGCGCGGCGAGCAGCTCCGGCGTGAAATGCAAGCCTGCGGTCGGTGCGGCCACCGCGCCTTCGGTGCGCGCATAGACCGTCTGGTAGGACGTCCGGTCGCCGGCTTCCGGCGCGCGTTTCAGCGCGATGTAGGGCGGCAGCGGCATGTCTCCGAGCGCCGCGATGGCTTCGTCGAGATAGGCACCGTGCAGGCTGAAGGCGAGCTCGACCTCGCCCTCCTCGCCGCGCTCCGTCACGGTGGCATCCAGTTCACCCAGCAGACAAACGCGTCCCTCGGCACCGAACCGGATGCGGTCACCGGACTTCAGCCGCTTGGCCGGTCGCGCGAACGCCCGCCAATGGCTCTCGTCGATACGCTTGATGAGATTGAACGAGACATGCGCGCGCGCGTCATCGCGAATACGCGTGCCTTCGAGCGCGGCGGGAATGACCTTGGTGTCGTTGAAGACCAGCGCGTCGCCGGGCCGCAGCAGATCAGGCAGGTTGCGGACAGATCGATCCGCCAGTTCGTGCGTGCCGGGCCCTACCACCAGAAGGCGCGCGGCGTCGCGCGGACTGGCCAGATGCAGGGCAATCCGGTCCTCAGGTAAATCGAAATCGAACAGATCGGTTCGCATGGTCCGCCGGGGGCGCCTCAGAGGCCCATAGGGTGGCAATTTGGAACCGCCGA
>JBKKCB010000258.1:0-2548 GCA_046713545.1 Hyphomicrobiaceae bacterium
TGACCGGCAGCGGACAGGTGGTGACGTTCGAGGTCGACGGCGGCAAGGCCGAGGCGTTCCGCTTCGTCAACGCCCTGCAGATCGTGCTGATCTCCAACAATCTCGGCGATGCCAAGAGCATCATCACCCATCCGGCGACCACGACGCACCAGCGTCTGAAACCGGAGGCCCGCGCCGAGCTCGGCATCAGCGATGGTATGCTGCGCATCTCGGCCGGCCTGGAGGCCTACGAGGATCTGCTGGGCGACATTGACCGCGCCCTGGCCGCAATCTAGCGTTACCGCGCTGCTGAGGGGGCCTGCCATGAGCATCGACTTTCTCGTGACGTCGCTGATCGTTGCCATCTCGCCAGGCATCGGCGTCCTCTACACACTGGCGGCCGGGCTTTCTCGCGGCGTCCGTGCAAGCATCGTCGCCGCGCTCGGGTGCACGCTCGGCATCGTTCCGCACATGGCAGCCGCCATCCTCGGCCTCGCTGCGCTCTTGCATATGAGCGCGCTGGCCTTCCAGATCCTGAAATACCTGGGCGTGGCCTATCTCCTCTATATGGCCTGGAGCACGCTGAAGGAGCACGGCGCGCTCCGGGTGGAAAAGGATGTGACCCCGCGGTCGGCGGCTCAGGTGATTGTCTCCGGTATCCTGGTCAACATCCTCAATCCGAAGCTGTCGATTTTCTTCCTTGCGTTCCTGCCGCAGTTCGTCAGCGCCGGCGAGGCCCATCCCCTCTCGCGCATGCTGGAGCTGAGCGCCGCGTTCATGCTGATCACATTCGTGGTTTTCGTCGATATGGGATGTTTGCAGCCTCCGTCCGCAACCATGTCGTCTCGCGTCCCCAGGTGATGACCTGGATGCGGCGCACCTTCGCGGGCGCATTTGCCGCCCTCGGCGCCAAGCTCGCGCTGGCCGATCGATAGGGGCTGGCGGACGATTCGAGCGCGCGTCCGCGCATTCTGCCGGCCGGGTTCCCTGCCGTGTCAGCTCCCTTGCTTTCAGCATCAAAACTGGCAGGCAGCGTCACGCCCGGAGTGGTACAATGGTTCACGAGCGGCCGGACGCAACCGGTCATTCCATACGAGAGCAAGCGCCATGTACGAAGCGGTTACGCACGGCATCCGTATCAAGGTCGAACCCCAGTATCTCGAGGAGCAGTCGTCGCCCGACGAGAGCTATTTCTTCTGGGCCTACACCATCGAGATCGCCAATCAGAGCGATGCGGTCGTGCAGCTCAAGACGCGGCACTGGCGCATCACCGATGCCCACGGCAAGACGGAAGAGGTGCGGGGGCCCGGCGTCGTCGGAAAAACACCTGTGCTCGATCCGGGCGAGTCTTTCACCTATACATCGGGTTGCCCTTTGGGTACGGCGTCGGGCATCATGGTCGGGTCTTATCAGATGCAGTTTCAGGATGGCAGCCTGATCGACGTGGCCGTACCCGCGTTCTCGCTCGACAGCCCGTTCGCCATCCGGAGCATGAACTAGGAAAGCAGCATGAGCGGCACAACCGCTACCACGACAGATATCCTCGCCAAGCTCGTTGCTTTCGACACGACCAGCTACAAAAGCAATCTCGCTTGTGCCGCGTTCGTCCAGGATTACCTCGCCGGGCACGGCATCAAGTCCCACCTGCTTCCATCCGACGACGGCATCCACGCCAATCTGTTCGCCACGCTGGGCCCGCCGGGTGACGGCGGTGTCGGCCTCTCGGGTCACATGGATGTGGTGCCGGTCACCAGCCAGAACTGGGATACCGACCCGTTCAAGCTCACCGAGCGCGATGGCCGTCTCTATGGTCGCGGCGCCTGCGACATGAAAGGCTATCTCGCCTGCGTGCTCGCCATGGTGCCGGAGTTCAAGAAGCGCCAGCTGAAACAGCCGATCCACATCCTTTTCTCGTACGACGAGGAGGTCGGCTGCACCGGCGTCAAACCGATGATCGCCGAGCTGGGCAAGACGCTCCCCAAGCCCCGGCTGATCCTGGTCGGTGAACCCACCACCATGACCGTGGTCGACGCACACAAGGGCGGCTATCGCTTCAGCACGGAGATCACGGGCAAGGACGCGCATTCCAGCAAGCCGCAACTCGGCGTCGGCTCCATCATGATCGCAGGCGAAATGATCGCGGAGCTTGCGCGCATCGAGGCACGATTGAAGCTCACGCACACCTCGGCGCGCTTCGATCCGCCCTACAACTCCATCACCGTCAGCATGATCGAGGGTGGCATCGCCCACAACATCATCCCACCCAAGTGCTCGTTCCAATGGGGGGTGCGTGCTCTGCCGGGCCTCGACGCGCTCGACATCATGCGCGAACTCGATGCCTTTTGTGCGCGCGAGCTGCTGCCGAAGATGCGCGCCGTGTCGCCTCACTGCAACATCGTCACCACCAGCGTCGGAACTCTGCCCGCCTTCTCGGCCGGGGAGAATTCCGAGGCGACCTCGCTGGCCCTCAAGCTGATGAGCCAGAACGAAACGTACGCCGTGCCCTACGGCACGGAAGCCAGTCATTTCCAGGCTGCGGGCTGCTCGTCCGTGGTGTGCGGACCCGGCG
>JBKKCB010000259.1:0-4695 GCA_046713545.1 Hyphomicrobiaceae bacterium
TGGCAGGAGAGGAGCCAGCGCCCGGCCGTCGAACTGAACGGCAGCATCAGGCGCGTGTAGCGATACCGGACACGCCGTGCCCCGAACCAGCTCACGAGTGCATCCACGTTGTCCATGACGGGCTCGCCGCAGCGCGTGGTTTCCATGTAGGCGTTCGCGCAACTGGCGCCGTATGCGGGATCGGGCGCCGACCGGACGGATACTCCCGAGGCACTGCTCAACCACCGCCGGCAACTGTCGTCCCGGTTGGCGCCGAAGGCTCCCAGGGCAAACATGCCGGAAGGCAGCTCGGTGGAGAGCACGAAGCGGTCATCCAAGATGGTGCGCAACGCCGGGATCGCGGTCTGAGGGTCGAAGGCCGCGCGATAGGATTGCCAATAGTCGATCGCCTGCCGGAAGGCCGGCGGAATGCCGTTGGCGTGCAGCGGCAAGAGTTCGCGGCAGACATTGCCGAGCGGCCCGCCGCCGTACTGCTGCATGATGCGGTCGACGCACCGGGCCGCGCTGCGCGCCGAGCCGGCAAATTCATAGTGCCACTCGTCACCGCTCAAATAGCTGACGAGCACACGCTGGGGATACTCGCAGTCGAGCCACCTCATCAGGCGCGAATAGCTCATCAGCGACGTGAGCGAGGGGCGAAACTTGATCTGAATGTGCTGGTCTGCAACCAGATAGGCGATGTAACCCAAATTGTTGACGAGCGAACGCGCCGCATCGAAGGCATGGGAATGCAAGTAATCGCACGCTCCCATCGCAACTTCGCCGTACTCGTCGATGACATATGCGATCTGCAAACCGGACCTGCGCATTCCCCAGGCATCAACCCTGGATTCTCTCGTGCAAAGGATTCCCTCTCAGAACGACCTTCGCGCAACGTGACGGCACTACGATATCAGAGTAGACAGCCGCGGCTACCTCCTTCAAGGGGGTGCCATCTCATATACTAGTATGTATGATACGAAAGTTCATGGGCCGGGCTGCCGGGCCGGATTGCAAGCAGGAGCACGCCATGGCCAATATTCACACGTTGGAACGTGGCAAGAGCCTGGCGGATCAGGCGGCCGACCATATCCGCAAGCGCATCGTCGACGGCGACATCCGGTTGGGGCAGGCCCTGTCGGAATCGGATTTTGCGGAACAGCTTGGAGTCAGCAAGACGCCGGTCCGCGAGGCGTTCCTGCGCCTCAAGACCGAGGGTCTCGTCGATATTCAACCCCAGCGTGGAACCTTCGTGTTCAACATGCTGCCCTCGGAGCTCGAAAAGCTGATCTCCGTGCGCACGATGCTGGAAACGTCGGCTCTTCAGTCCGCCATGCGCCGCGACGCGGTGGGCCTTGGGCATGCTCTGACGGCCATCGCGACGACCATGAAAACCGCCGCCACGGCCCGCAGTGGGGACAGGTATCGGGAACTCGACGGAAAATTTCATCGGGCCATCATCGACCACAGCGACAACGGCTTTCTGGTGAGCTGTTATGACAGCATCGATTTTCGCTTAAGGGCGCTGCGCAATCGCCTTGCGGACCGTCCTGGGATCAACGCGCGAACGCTCATCGAGCATAGGGCCTTGGCCGTGTTGGTCAGCGGCGGGCACGTGGGCAAGGCGAAGGCCTTGCTCAACAGGCACCTGCACGCAGCTACATCGGACTACGATCAGCTGTTGCGAGATCACGCCAAGCTGCAGTAGCCGAGGAAAAGCAGCCGCCCCGCACTGCGCTGCGCTGATTTGCGCAACATGAGCAATTTTCCCAACTCCGAGACAGCCACGCTCGTCTCCCACGCCGTTTGGCGCGTCCCATGAGCGTTTTGCGATGTTGCAGAATGGAGCCGTTGCAAATCGAGGCGTGAAACGCCAGATGGCGGGTGTCGGCTTTTGTCGCACGGGCTTTGACCGGGCTTGATGTAAACTGAGCCGATCTTAAGGGAGGGTGGAAGATGCAGTACGTGTGCGACGCCCCACCGATGACGTGGTTCAGACTGGAGACGGCCGCGGAGGCAGCGCTCGAGTCGCAGGCCATGGACCACGCCGTCGAGAGATACTTCCGCCAGGCTCATGAGCAGGCGACCCAATCGTATGTGCCGCCGCGGACGGGACTGTATGTGGAACAAAGCATCGGACGGAAGGCGCATGTCCAGCGGACGATGCCGTTGTTCCTGACCTTGCGCGACCGCGAGGGCAAGGCGCTGGTGACGGCGATGCTGCCGCCGGAGGGCAAGGCCGCCTCCTCGTTCCGGCCGATCATCGTGGGCCACAGCAATCAGGATCCGTATCCCGAGTTCGGCGACGCCATCCACACACTTGGCGATCACTTTGGCCTGAGCCTCGATCCGGCCCGCTGCTACCCCTACCGGCGGGATCTGTAGGTCCGGCGCTATCGGAACGCGAACAGGTCGGCGTCGGGATCGTCGAGGCCGCAGAGCATTTTCTGGATGATCTGCGAGGCAACGACGCTGAAGGTGATGCCGTTGCCGCCATAGCCCAGCACGGCGTAGCAGTTGGGCATCCCCGGAACCCGGCCGATCGACGGCAGACCGGTGTCGCTCTCGCCGAACGTCCCGGCCCACGCGTAGGCGGCCGTTGCATCAATGGCCGGCAGGAGGGCCTTGGCCTTGGCCTGGAGCGCCGCAATCTTGCGCGGAAGAGCGGCGTCGCGCGCGGTCTCGTCGTCGAACTGCTCGTCCTCGCCGCCGACGATGATGCGGCCATCTTCGGTGGTGCGGATGTACAGATAGGGGTCGGACGCTTCCCAGATGACGTCCTGGTGCGGCCAGAGGTTATGCGGCTGCGGCGGGCTGGCGAACGCCCATGTCGATGTGCGTTGATGCCCGGTGCTGGGAACCCCGTCGGCAAGCTCATAGCCGGTCGCGAACACCAAGGCGCGGGCCGTCATCTCGATGCCTGTGTCGGTGACAAGCTGCACGTCCTGTGCGCGCGGCACCACCTCGGCGACGTTGACGGGCGAACAAACCCGCGCGCCGCGAGATACGGCCCGGGCAAGGCAGCCGGCGGCGAGGCGCACCGGGTCGACATCGGCGGCGCCTTGTGACAGCACAGCGGCGGGACGATCAATCCCCGCATAGGATTTCAGCTCCCGGCTGCTGAGGTACAAGGACGGCAGACCGATGCTCCGGCGCAGACGGGCCTCGTTGGCGAGATCGAGCGGACCCAGCTGGTTGCCTGCGAGATACAGTGCGGTGCGGTCGCGGAAGGCACAGTCGATCTCCAGGGCACGGACCTTCTGGCCCAGATCCTGCACCGCAGCGTAGGACCGAAGCCAGGCACGGCGCGCATCCTCGAAGCCGATCTCGTCGGCAAGCTCGATCAGCGGAGTGTCGATCTCGAATTGCAGAAGGGCGGTGCTGGCGGCCGTGCTGCCGCGACCGGGCGGACGGCGATCCAGGACAACGGTCGAGAGACCAGCCGCCGTTGCCGCCTCGGCAACCATGGCGCCGGTCACCCCCGCGCCCAGGACGACAACATCGGCCACCACGGGTGCCGCCAGGATCTCGGCCGGAACCCGCAGGGCCGGCCACACCGGCGTGCCAGTGTGAAGGTCGCGCACTTCTGTGGCGGAGTCCGGCATTGCGCGATGTCCTCTGGCGGGCTGACTGAAACTCCATCGGGGCCGGTCGGTTCCCGCGCGATCGAGGATGCCGGTGATGCGGGGCAACCGGCGGACGGATCAGGCGTTAACGGGCGTGCACATTCGGCGAGGTCCGGCGTGGCGAGCATGACAACAGCGATCGGACTGGCGGCGGCCGTCTGCACGACCGCGTCGTATCTGCCGCAGCTCAAGAAGGCGTGGTCCACGGGCGATACCAAGGACCTGTCGCTGAAAATGCTGCTGATGCTGCTCGCAGGCCTGTGCCTGTGGATCGTGTATGGCGTGATGCAGGGCGATCTGGTCCTGATGCTGGCCAACAGCGTGAGCGTGGCGCTGCTGGCCGGCATTCTCTACTGCAAGCTGACGCAGAAAGACGGCTAGTCGCGCGAGCCGACGCGCTGGTGCTCGGGTCGCGACGCCGCACGGACAGGCCGCGGACTCCAGCGCTTCTGCAGATAGGTGACGAGCCGGAACAGAAGCAGGATCGCAACGAGCGTCGCATAGATGAGCGGCTCGGGCGGCCAGGCCTTCACCAGCATGATGAAGTGGATCGCGGCGGCGGCAGCGGCGACGTAGACCCAGCGATGCAGCTTTTGCCAGGTGCCACCGCTGAGGCGGCGGATCATGACGTTGTTGGACGTGACCGCCAGAGGGACGAGGGTCAGAAACGCGAACATGCCGACCGTGATGTAGGGCCGCTTGATGATGTCGGCCACGATGGCGGACACGTCGAGGCCCTGGTCGAGCACCATGTAGACCGTCAGATGCAGCGTGGCGTAGCAGAAGGCGAGCAGGCCGATGGCGCGGCGGTAGCGGATGAAGTTGGGGCCGCCGAGGCGGCGCAAGGGCGTGATGGCGAGGCCGAGGATGAGGAAGCGCAGCGCCCACAGTCCGAGGATGCGCTCCAGCGCGTTCTGCGGATCGGCGCCGAGCTGGTCGGTGATGCCCAGATAGAAGTACCACACCGCCGGCATTAGACCGACGATATAGATCGCCCGGCGTACGGGGTCGGCGCCGGTCAGCCATCGCGGCAAGGCTGCTGCGGTGGCCGGCGGCATGTCAGTAGTTCGCTTTGAGGTCGAGCCCGCTG
>JBKKCB010000260.1:0-8288 GCA_046713545.1 Hyphomicrobiaceae bacterium
CGAGGTAGGCTGCGCTGGTCGGCATGTGTGATCAGCCAGAAGGAGTTCTGCAGAACGACTTGACTGGCGAGAACTCGCGTCAATCCCGGCTCGGGATCAGCCATGAAGCACGGCAGGACGCACAAGCCATATCCGGTGAGCGTGGCCTTGAGCTGCGCAATGGGATTGGAAATCTTCAGTTTCGGAGCGATCGTCGGGTCGATGCGCGGAATGTAATGCAATTCCTTGGCGTAGATGATCTCGTCGATGTAGCTGATGAACGCATGCTGCTTGATGTCTTCGATGCGCAGGACGGGTTCATGCCGCTCGACGTAGTCGCTGGCGCCGTATATGCCCAGCTCATAGTCGGTTAGCTTGCGGGAATACAATCGTCCCTCGTCGGGCTGCGTCAAGCCGATCGCGAGATCTGCCTCGCGCTTTGACAGGCTGAAGACGCGAGGCATGGCAAGGAGCTGGAGTTCGAGATTTGGGTGGATCTGCCGCAGTTTCCCAAGCCTTGGCGCAAGAAAGTAGGTTCCGAACCCATCGGTTGCTCCGATGCGGACCGTTCCCGACATCGGCCGGTTCGCCTCCTCGACTACGGCCTGAGCCGAGATCGCGATGCTCTCCATCATTTCGGCGTGCTCGAGAAAAGCACTGCCCTCGGAGGTCAGCGTGTAGCCGGTGGTTCGGCGGTCGAACAGTTTTGCGCGCAACGTCTCTTCGAGCGTTCTGATCCGCCGGCCGACAGTCGTGTGGTCCGTGCGCAAGCGGCGCGCAGCCGCTGTCAGCGTCCCGTCCCTGGCCACCGCCAGAAAGAAGCGCACATCGTCCCATTCGAAATCGCGCACTTTAGAGACGCTCCTTGTCGAGTTGCCTTTGACTGGCAAAAAAATGCGCTTGTGCGATTGACAGGTAGGCGCAACGCGGCGCGTCCTCGTTGGTCTATCGCAACCTCAATCTCATAGCATGTCAAATTCACATAGCGCTGCGATCAATGCTCGCCGTGGTCTGAGGCAGGGCGAATCGGATGGGATCGCTCTGAGATTACCGCGCTCCGCCGGTGACATCGAGGATAGCGCCCGTGATGTAGGAGGCCTTGTCGGACAGCAGCCAGACGATCGCCTCGGCGACCTCCTGGGCGGATCCGGCGCGGCCGACCGGCATGTGTGAGCCGAATTTAGCGATCCGATCGGGCATGCCGGCGGCGGCATGGATGTCAGTATCGATGAGGCCCGGACGCACGGCGTTGACGCGCATCCCGCAATCAGCGACTTCGGCGGCGACCCCGATCGTCATCGTGTCCACCGCTCCCTTCGACGCCGCGTAGTCGACAAATGCTTTTGGCGAGCCAGTCAGCGCCCCGTAGGATGAGACGATGACAATGGAGCCGCCACGGCCACCGTGCCGCGTCGACATGCGCTTGACGGACTCGCGCGCGCACAGGAGCGGGCCGGCCACGTTCACCCGCAGCACCTCCATGATGCCATCGAACGTAACGGCTTCGATCCTGCGCTTGCTGCCGCCGGAAATACCGGCGTTGATGACCACACCAGTTGGAGCGCCAAAAGTCTGCTCCGTCTTCGCGAACAGCCCAAGTACGTCCGCCTCGTTACCCATGTCACCCTGAACGGCAATAGCCTCGCCGCCAGCAGACGTGATGTCGTTGACCACGGCCTCCGCATGTTGCTGCGCGGACAGATAGTTGACGACGACCGCTGCCTTCTCCGCACCGAGCAAGCGCGCCGTGGCAGCGCCGATGCCGCGACTTGCCCCAGTGACGATGACGACGCTCCTCTGGTCCATTCCGCTCACCGGCCCAAACCCCTTATGTATCAAAGCCCCAGATATGCATGCTGGACATCGGGATCAGCAAGCAAGCTTTGTCCCTGCCCGGTCTTGACCATTCTGCCGCGCTCGAACACATAGCCGCGGGCCGCCATCCCAAGGGCTTCGCCAATGTTCTGCTCGACGAGCAGGATGCAACACTCTTGGTGCGAACCAGCGTCAGAATGAGTGTTGTTGTTCGATTTGCGCGTATGCGTTGGACCGGTCACGCGAGCGTGAAGCGCGCCAAGGCAAAGTCCTGCTCCTTCTCGATGGCGAGGTTGACCGTCCGGCCGACCTCGATGCCGCGCTCCGGGTTGGTGATGTTGGTGAGAAGGCGCGGGCCCTCGTGCAGCTCCACGAGTGTCACGTTGTAGGGAATGCGAGTCTTGAAAGCCTCGTGATAGGCGTGATGGAACACGACCCAACTGACGACACGACCCCGCCCCGAGGCGGGCGCCCATTCCCAATCGGCCTCGAGGCAATCGGGGCATTCGGATCGAGCCGGCAGCCACGCGTGCTTGCAGCGCCGGCAGCTCTGATAGACGAGCTGCCCTTGGACCAGCGCGTCCCAGTACGGTTTCGACAGCGGAGTGGGTTCGGGAAGCGGATAGCTCATGTCACTGCCCCAGAATGAGTGTGGAATGGGTGGTCATGATTCCACCCTGGTTGCTGACCACGCATTTCTTGGCGCCCTTGACCTGATTGACCGACGTGCCACGCATTTGCCGCACGCCTTCCATGATGAGCTGCAGGCCTGGCATGCCCGTCTCTGACATGAGGCCGCCACTCGTGTTGATCGGAAGCTCGCCACCGAGCGCGAGCCGGCCGCCTTGCACGAAGGGCCCGCCCTCGCCCTTCTTGCAGAAGCCGTAGTCCTCGAGCGTCATCATCACGGCGATGGTGTAGCAGTCGTAGATCTGCGCCACGTCCATGTCCTTCGGGGTCAGGCCCGCCATACGGAAGGCCGTTTCGGCCGAAGTCTTTGCGGCCGTCGTGGTGAGTGTCGGCCTCAGATAGACATCCCAGGACGTGTGGCCCTGGCCAAAGCCGAGGATCGGAACGGGAGCTTTGACCTTGAGCTCCTTCGCCCGCTTCTCGCTCATGATGACGACTGCAGCGGCGCCGTCCGAGACGAGGCAGATGTCGTCACGGCGCAGCGGTTCGACCACGAACGGCGACTTCATGTACTGGTCGAGCGTCAGCGGCAGCTTGAGATGTGCGTGCGGGTTCCTGGCTCCATGGTTGCGTACCGCGACGGCAATCTCGCCGAACTGTTCGGGCTTGGTGCCGTATTCGGCCATGTGCCGCCGCATGGCCATGGCATAGCCGGCAGCGACGCTGAACCAGCCGTAGGCGGCGTCGTCACCCCCCGCTTTCTCGTAGGCCTGGCGCGTGCCGGTCTTGGGATCATCGGCGAGGGTCACGATAGCGACGTCGCATTGGCCCGCGTCGATCGCCATGCAGGCGAATGAGATCATGCTGATGTTGGTGGCACCACCCTGGTCCCAGACGCCGCCGACTTTGGGCTGCATCCGCATGGCCTCGGCGAGCACCTGCCCGTACATGGACGTGTAGTGCGATGTGGGCACCTTTACGAGCAGCGCGTCGACGGCCGATTTGGCGATGCCGGCGTCGGCCAGGGCATTGCGGCAGGCCTCGACGTTGAGGGAGATGGTGCCGCGCCCCGGCAGGCGACCGAATTGCGTGTGGCCGATGCCGGCGATGACATACTTGCCTAGCATGCGATGGCTCCTTCCGCCTCGAGCCGTGCGATCTCGTCAGCCGACAGGCCGAGCCAGCCGCCCAGCACGTCGGTGGTGTGCGCACCGAGCCTGGCACTCGGCTGATGCGGGAGTTGCGGCGCGCCGTCATAGCGGATGGGGCTCGCCTGAACCGCAATGCGGCCGAACTCGGGATGATCGATCCATTGCAGCATGCCGCGCTCGTGCAGGTGCGGATCGTTGACGACCTCGATGAGGGTGCGCACGGGCGCGCACGGCACGCGGTGCTGCATGAGCAGAGCGAACAGATCCTGCTTCGTGTACTGGCGGGTAAAATTGCCGACGAGCTCGTCGACGAAATCGATGTTGTCGACGCGAGTCTTGAGGCTCTGGAAGCGCGCGTCGCCGCTGAGGTCCTCGCGCTGCATGGCTTTCAAGAGGCTCTTGAAGTGCACCTCGCCGACGCAAATGATGGCGATGTGGCCGTCCTTCGTCGGATATACGTTGTAGGGCGCTTCCGCGAGACCGCCATGACGGTTGCCGGTGCGCTGCGCATCCTCCCAACCCAGTCCGTAGCAAAGGCCGAGACTGGAGCTGAGCGAGGCATAGACCGAGTCGAGCATGGCCACCTCGACGGCGCGCCCTTTGCCCGTGCGTTCGCGGTCGACCAGCGCGGTGACGATGCCACCGTAGAGATGTACGCCGGCGAAGAAGTCACAGAGCGCCGGGCCTGCCTTGACCGGCGGCTTGTCGGGAAAGCCCGTGATGCTCATGATACCGGACATCGCCTGCACGGTCAGATCCATGGCGGGATAGTCGCGATAGGGGCCCGACGTGCCGTAGCCCGAGCTCGAGGCATAGACGAGGCGCGGGTTCAGCTCGTGCATGGCCGTCAAGCCAAAGCCGAGCCGCTCCAGAACGCCCGGCGCGAAGTTCTCGACGAGCACGTCGGCGCGCTTCACCATCTCGCGCAGCAGCGCTTTGCCGCCTTCGGTCTTGAGGTCGAGCGCGACGGATTTCTTGTTGCCGTTGAGCATGGCGAAGGGCAGCGCCGCGCCGCCGACGACACCGCGCCGGCGCAGGTGTTCGCCGCCCTTGGGCTCGACCTTGATGACATCGGCACCGGCCTGAGCCAGCAGAAATGTGGCATACGGACCGTTGTAGATCTGGCTCAGATCCACGACGGTCATTCCCGCGAGCGGCTGATGCGTCGGAGCTGCCATGGTTATCGCCCCTTGAATGCCGGCGGCCGCTTGGCCGCGAATGCGGCAGGGCCTTCCGTGGCGTCCTCGCTGAACTGAAGAAGCCGATTGATCAACGCCTCGAAGCGCAGTCCCGTTGTGCGGTCCATCTCGCGCGAGCGTACGGCCAACTCCTTGGCAGCCTGCACCGCGAGCGGCGCGTTGGCCGCGATCTTGGCTGCGTAGGCGCGCGCAGTCGGCATCAGATCGGCCATAGGCACGACCTTGTTGACGAGGCCGAAGTGGGCGGCCGTCTCAGCGCTGATGCCGTCGCCGGTGAGGAGCATCTCCATGCCGATGGCATAGGGAAGCTGGTCGAGGATGCGCTGCGTGCCGCCGTTGCCGGGAATGATGCCGCGCTTGACCTCGGCGACGCTGAAGGTGGCGTGCTGTGCGGCAATGCGGACGTCGGTGGCCAGCAGCAACGTCATGCCACCGGCAAGGCAATAGCCATTGACCGCGGCGATGATCGGCTTCCAGACCTCGAGACCGCGGTTCAGGATCTGATCGCGTTGCGTCAGCCACATCTCCGACAGCTCTGCCGGCGCGGTGAGGAAGCTCTTAATGTCGGCGCCGGCGCTGAAGGACTTTTCGCCGGCCCCGGTAATGATGGCAACGCGGATCGCTGCATCGTCGCGCACGCGAATCCATGCCTGGGAGAGGCCGCGATAGTGCTCGGCATCCATCGCGTTCATGCGCTCGGGGCGATTGATCGTGATGGTGGCGATGCCATCCGCCACATCGACATCGATCGACATGAGCTAACTCCTCTTGCGCTGGCCGCCGAGCAGGTCGCGCGCCACAACCATGCGATGCACTTCCGAGGGCCCCTCGCCGATGCGCTTGATTCTGAGCTCGCGGTACCAGCGCTCGAGCGGCATCTCGCGTGCGACACCCAGACCACCGAACATCTGGATGCAGCGGTCAACCACCCGGCCGGCGATCTCGGTGGCGTACACCTTGCAAATTGAGGCATCGACCTTGATGTCGTGGCCAAGGTCGCCTTTCCAGGCGGCCTGATAAACGAGCAGGCGGGCGGCTCGGAGTTCGATTTCACTGTCGGCGATCATCCACTGTATGGCCTGCCGATCGGACAACAGCGCGCCGAAGGTGTTGCGCTGCTTGACCCAGTCGATGGCCAGCGTCAACGCCGCCTGCGCGATGCCGATGACGGCCGCGGCATAGGGAATACGGGCGTGCACCAGCCATGTCTCGGCCAGCTTGAAGCCTTCGCCCTCGTTGCCGAGACGGTTCTCGACCGGGACCTCGCAATCGACGAGGTTGACCTCGTAAGGGTGGTAGGCGCGAATGACGGGGATGCCCTTGTAACTGAAGCCCTTGAACGACTTCTCGACAATGAAGGACGTGATGCCGTCACGGCCCTTGCTCGGACCGGTGCGGGCGAACACGAGGCCCCACTTGGCATCACCGACACCCGAGATCCACACCTTGGTGCCGTTGAGGATGTAGCGGTCGCCCTTCCGCTCGGCGCGCGTCTGGATGGCGCGACCGGGGTCGGAGCCGCCGCTCGGCTCGGAAATGGCGACAAAGGTCTTCTCGCCGGACTCGAGCGTCGGCACCGCGTACTTTTCGATCTGATCCTTGCGACCGAGGAAAATCGAGTTCGGAGGGTCCCAGCCGAAGGCGTGGCAGGCCGGAATGTAGGCGCCCATCTTGCACTGGGAAGACTCCTCGGCGACGATAGCCTGGCCGAGCAGATTGAGGCCGGAGCCGCCCCACTCGGAGGGGGACTCCACATTCCAAAGTCCAAGCCCCTTGGCTTTGGCCTGCAGCGGCTTCAAGACCTCGTCGGGCAGCTTCACCGCATCGTGCGGCAGTTTCTCCTCGTGCGGCCGCACTTCCTCGCGCATGAAGCGGCGGGCCGTATCCTGAATGGCGCGGAACTCGTGGGGAAGCTCCCAGGCTCCTTCGCTACTGTGGCTGCTCATGGGCGTCCTCCTGCTGGCACGGCGTTTGGTAGTCGCTGGGGTCCTGCTCGAAGCTCACTGCGTCTTCTCCCAGTGCGCAGCGTGCGCCACGCCGAGAGAGGGGTCATGCGGTTGAGGGAACCTTGACGACACGGGGCACGGTGCTGTCGTCGGCGGAGAAATAGAGGTCCGTGAACGTGCCGCCGACGTCGATGCCAACGGTCCATCATGTCATCGGCTCCCGCGACGGTTGCCGTTAGAGCGCATTGTCCAGCCGACTCCTCCGCTGCCGTCCGATGCCAGCCGCCTGGCCAGTCCGGCATAGGCGCTGACGTGGCGGAGCATGCGGCGGAACGCAGCGTCGGCATCGCGCGCGATGATGGCTTCCATCACCTGCTCGTGCACGCGCACGACCTTCTGGCGGACCTCGCTGGTGTTGAGGCTGCTATATTCGGTGGCGGCGTGGATCGGCTGCGTCATCGCCGTGAAGAAGGCGACCAGAAGCTCGTTCTGGCTCGCCGTGACCACGGCCAGATGCCAATCGAGATTGGCGCGCACGAACTGGGCGATATTCTCGGCGGCGGCCTCAAGCCGATGCTGTGCGGCCCGGATGGCGTCGAGATCGGCATCCGTGCGGTGCAAAGCGGCCAGACGCGCCGCGGCCGGCTCGATGGCCTCGCGCACCTCGAGCACGGCCTCGAAGCGCACGTCGTGGCTCCGCACGAACAGATCGAGCGAGCGCGAGACGCCCTCGTGTCCCGGACGACGCACCATCGAGCCGCCGTTGCGGCCCGACTTTGTGAGGATGAGACCCTCGGTCTCGAGTACGCGCAGAGCCTCGCGCACCGATGCGCGGCTGAGCCCAGATTGGACCATGAGCTCACGTTCGGTCGGCAGCGACGTGCCCTCGGGGGCGCCTTTCGACAGGATAAGTTCTCGCAGGCGATCAGCCAGTACGGCCGACGCTTTGGGCACCAGAACGGTTGCTATGCCGAGCGAGGGACTGGACACCACAGGACTTCTCCTCACCGCGCGATCCTTGTTCTCGACCGCTTGATGGTTAACATTCCTTGTGGCGAAAGAGTTGTCAAATGCAAAATGTCAGACCAAACTCGTGCGAATGTGTATGCCACGCATGACGGCACGCCGCCCAGCATCCGCCGCGAAACGGTGCGAGGCTCTCCATCGAGCCTCGGCAACTGATGCGATGTCTCAGGCGTCGAGAAGCTTGGCGATGTGCTGCCCAACAGCGACGAGCCGATCACCCTCAAAGACTTGGACATCGGCCCATGTCTTCCTTTCGGCATGATCGTGCTTTGTCACCTTGTACTCGACCGATAATTTGCGTCCGAGCGGCACCTGGCCGGTGAAGCGAATGCGGTCGTAGCCATAGGACAGTGCGGGTCGCGCCACCTCGCGGAAGAACTTTGTCGAGGCACCCGCCATCAAGCCGACAAGCAGTGAGCCCTGCACGATGCGGCCGTCGAGACCGGAGGCACGGGCGAAAGTCTCATCGGTATGGATAGGATGGTCATCACCCGAGAGCGCCGCAAAGGAGAGGACGGCGTCGCTCGAGAGTGTGGTCTCGA
>JBKKCB010000261.1:0-4860 GCA_046713545.1 Hyphomicrobiaceae bacterium
TTGCGGACGATTACTCCGATCCCGAGAAGGGCTCGGGAGCGGTGAAGATCACGCCCGCGCATGATTTCAACGATTTCGAGGTCGGCAAGCGGCACAAGCTCGAGGTCATCAATATTTTCGATGCGCAGGCGCGCCTCAACGAGAATGCGCCGGAGGCCTATCGCGGGCTCGATCGGTTTGCCGCGCGCAAGACGGTCGTTGCCGATCTGGAAGCGTTGGGTCTCGTCGACAAGATCGAGCCGCACACCCATGCCGTGCCGCATGCGCAGCGCGGCAATGCGGTCATCGAGCCGTGGCTGACGGACCAGTGGTACGTCGATGCGGCGACGCTGGCGAAGCCAGCCATGGAGGCGGTGCGTGCAGGCAAGACGCGCATCGTGCCGGAGCGGTTCGCCAACGACTATTTCCGCTGGATGGAAAACATCCAGCCGTGGTGCATCTCGCGCCAGCTGTGGTGGGGGCATCAGATCCCGGTGTGGTATGGGTACAAGTTGGGCGGGGATACTCAGTCAGGCCTTCAATTTAGCGAGTTTGAACAATTCTGCGCCGATAGTGAGAACGGAGCTAGGGAACTTGCTCAGCGTTACTTGGTCCAACACGGATTCACGAAGACTGAGATACATGTGATCGCGAAACCAAACGACCCGTCGTTCGGGATGTTCGCGCTCCCCGAGCACGCCTACGTTATCTGGCGCGACCCCGACGTGCTCGACACGTGGTTCTCGTCGGGGCTGTGGCCGTTCTCGACGCTGGGCTGGCCGGATCAGACGCCGGAGCTCGAGCGCTACTATCCGACGTCGAGCCTCGTCACTGGCTTCGACATCATCTTCTTCTGGGTCGCGCGCATGATGATGCTGGGGCAGCACTTCATGCACGAGGTGCCGTTCCACGACGTGCTGATCCACGGCCTGGTGCGTGACGAGAAGGGCCGCAAGATGTCGAAGACGCTCGGCAACGTCGTCGATCCGCTGGAGCTGATCGACGCGTTCGGTGCCGACGCGCTGCGCTTCTCCATGGCGGCGATGGCGGCGCAGGGCAGCGACGTGAAGTTCTCCAAGCCGCGCATCGAGGGCTATCGCAACTTCGCGACCAAGCTGTGGAATGCGGCGCGCTTTGCCGAGATGAACGGGTGCGTGCGCGTGGCGGGCTTCGATCCGAAGGCCGTGAAGCAGACGCTCAACCGCTGGATCGCCGGCGAGACCGAGCGCGCGGTGAAGGCCGTCACGGAAGGCATCGAGAGCTACAAGTTCAACGAGGCGGCGAGCGCCGTGTATCAGTTCGTCTGGGGCACGTTCTGCGACTGGTACGTGGAGCTGGCCAAGCCGTTGCTGACCGGCAGCGACGAGGCCGCCCGCGATGAGACGCGCGCCACGGCGGCCTGGGCACTCGATCAGATCATGAAGCTGCTGCATCCGTTCACGCCGTTCGTGACGGAGGAGCTGTGGGCCAAGACCGGAGAGCAAGGTCCGGCGCGCGAAGGTCTGCTGGCGCTCGCCGATTGGCCGCAGCTTTCGGGCCTCGCCGATGCGCAAGCTGATGCCGAGATCGGCTGGCTCGTGCATCTGATCTCCGAGGTGCGCTCCGTGCGCTCCGACGCCAACGTGCCGGCGGGCGCGAAAATTCCGCTCATCATCGCCGGCGCATCCGACGTCACGAAAGCGCGCACGGACCGGCACGCCGAAACGATCAAGCGTCTCGCACGCATCGAGACCATCGCGTTCGAATCCGCGGCTCCCAAAGGTTCGGCGCAGATCGTCGTCGGCGAAGCGACGGTGGCGCTACCGCTGGCCGGTATCATCGACATGGATGCCGAGCGCAAACGCATCGCCCGCGAGATCGACAAGACCGTTGCCGAGATCAAGAAGGTGACCGACCGGCTCGCCAACCCGCAGTTCATGGCCAAGGCGCCCGCCGAAGTCGTGGAGGAATTGAAGGAGCGCGGCACCGACTTCGAATCGAAGCAATCGCGGCTCAAGCTGGCGCTGCAACGCATCGAGGCGTGAGCCGATCGTGGCCTTTTCGATTCAACTGCTGTGCGCAGCGGACTGAGCCGCCGGCGGCTCCACAGTCAGGACATTCACCTCGGTCAGCATCCACGTCATGCCCTTGAGCTCCATCACGGCGCGATAGCTGCGGTGCTCGGCGTAGCGGTCCCGCACTTCCAGCTCGAGGCGCGTGGGGCCGGTGAAGGCGGCGCGGTCGACGCGTTTCAGGAGCGACAGGATCTTGTCGAGGCTGGTGTTCTCCAGCGGCGTGCCGGCCAGCGCCATGCGCGGCTCGGACAGACCGATGGCGGGCCGCACCTTCTGGCGCCAGGTCTCGCGCCAGGCATAGAGCTGCGGCACGCCCTCGGGCGTCACGTAGTAGTCGATGGCGGTGCCCGAGAGCATCGGCACGGTCGCCTTGACGATGCGGCTCCACAAGCCGGGCTTGGGAGCACCGCCGGCTTCCGAGATCTCCGAGATGACTTCCTGCGCCGGTCCGAGCGAGCGATTGAGTGTGGCGCGCACCGATGTCCAGTCGACACGGCGCTCGAGCGTCGCCTTGTCGGCCGAGCGAATGGCCTGCCGCACTTCCCATGCAGCGAGCATTGGCGAACCGATATAGATCACCGCTCCGACTGCTGCACCTGCCAGCATCGTGATCCTGCGCATCGTTCCCGCCTTCTTCGAGTCAGGCCTAGACCCTTGCCGAAATTCTCATTCGATTGGGGCCGGCTCGTGTCGCCGCAAAGCCACGCACCAAACAATCAACACGTGACGCCGCCGAAATGCCCTAGTTGAGCCCACGCGATGCCGGGTTGACGGATTAACCAAATACCCCAATGCCACCGGCAATCAAGGGTCATGTCGTGCACGTGTCGCGTTCTCGATCACTCTCCGCCGCTGGCCAGTGGAGCGTTTGCCTTGCTGTGATGAAATGCTCGCGCACCCGGAGCCGGTTTTCCTATTCTGCCGTGAACGTCGAGCCTGCCGTCAGGGCCGGTTCTTTGCCGCCACATTGGAGCGCGAAACCTTTTCCTGTGGCTCAATGGCAACGCAATTTGGAAGGTGTGCCTCTTTTGAGCCATAAAGCCCGATCAGTGATAGTGCCAGAAGATGCGGGTTGGAACTCCACGTGCGGGAACTCGTGGAGTTCAGGTAACAGCAGAGCAGTTGAGGTACACGTCTGCGTCACCCACAGTGGCGCGGCGGCAACGTTCGAGATGTGCCGTCATGGCGCAGCTCGACGGGGCCTGCTGAAGGCAAACGAAGCTGAAGGACGTCAGAGTGATGGGTGCGAGAACCTTCGACACAACGAACCTGCCCAGCCGGCACGTCACCGAAGGGCCTACGCGCGCGGCCGTCGAGATGTCGGAAGGTATCTGCACGGTGACTGCATGACGGTCACGGGCAAGACGATTGTGCAAAATCTCGAAAACGTGAAGTTCAACGAAAATCAAAAGGTTGTCTTCTCTGTTTCAAAAGCCATATCAACGAGAGGCGGGGTGGTTGCTCTCAAGAGTTCGCCGGCTCCCGAAGGTGTCATTGCAAAAGTTGCGCGTATGAACACGCTCCAGTTCAGCGGCCCGGCGCGCATATTCGATTGCGAGGAGGATTGCTTCCGCGCCGTCGAGACCCGGGACGACAAGACCGGCGAAATTCTCGTAATCGGGTACGATGCCCTCACGGGCGTCCCCGCGCGCAAGGATGTGCTCCCGCACGCTGTCGGCAAAGCGGAGGTTGTCTGCTATGCGGATATTTAAACCTCTCGGCGCATTGGCGCTGCTGCTGTCGCTGGCCCTCAGCTCGGCCGCGCCGGTATCGGCCCGCGATGTGACCTTCGCGTCGCCAGCGGCGGCGCTGGAGCAAGGCATTGGCGCCTACAAGGCCGGGCATTACCAGATTGCCGTGCCCGCGCTGACGTTTGCCGCCGATGCCGGAGAATTTTTCGGCCGGTACTATCTCGCCCAGCTCTACGCCGACAACAACAGCGCCTACACCGATCACGGCAAGGCCTACAAACTCTTTCTGCGCATCGTCGATGAGAATGCCAACGCCGATCCCGACGACGATCAGCGCGCACCCTATGTCGGCAAGGCGCTGACGGCGGTGGCGAGCTATACGCGCCGCGGTTTGCCGGAGATCGGTCTCATACCCAACGCCGAGCGGGCGGCGAAATTCTTCCGTGATTCTGCGACCTTCTTCCGCGACTCCGATGCGCAGTTCGAACTCGCCAAGATGCATCTGAAGGGTGAAGGCGTGGCGCAGGACCAGCGGCTGGCGTTCCACTGGCTATCGACGCTGACGCAGGAAGGTCATGCGGGTGCGCAGGCCTTCCTTGCTGACTTGCTGTGGCGCGGCAAGGATCTGCCCAAGGATGAAAAGCGCGCGTTGGCCCTGATCAGGGTGGCTGTCGCCAATGCGCCGGAACGCGATCGCATCTGGATCGAGGACATTTATCAAAACATCTTCTGCGGCGCGTCGTCGGGAACGCGGCAGGATGCGGATGGACTGGTGGCAGTGTGGAAGCGCCTTTACGCGCCGCGGCCGGGCGGCGAGCAAGGCGATCACCTGGGCCTTGGCATTGCCGCGCGCACCTGCGGGAACGGCGAACCCTTGCCCTTGCCCGACACACGCGAGGGACGGCAAACGGGCGGCAGCCTGGATCAGCGTACGCCGGCGTCTGCAGTGCCCGATACGAAGGCGCTGCAAGGCGGTGCGGCCACCGGCTTTCGTGAGATCGGTGCACCGCGGCGGTAGGGCCTTTCAGCGTTAGGCGGAATCTTGGAAGCGCCTAATACTTCCCAGAGCGCTGCGCATTGACCGAGACGTGTGAAGACCCGGCTCTTTGGCGCTCCGCGCGGATGCGCCAAAGCCG
>JBKKCB010000262.1:0-4613 GCA_046713545.1 Hyphomicrobiaceae bacterium
GTGCACATCATGATCGAATGGAAGAGCGGGGAGCCGCTGTTTTCCGCGCGCCCGCTGGAGGTGATCGGCAAGGCCCACGAAGTGCTCGAGAAAACAGCCGGGCTCGGCAACGTCTGGTCGCTCGAAAGCCTGCGGCGGTGGCTGCGGGAGGCGGGCGACGATCGCATCGAGACCGTCAAGAAATACGTCGGCATTCTGCCGGAGCATCTCGTGCAGAGGTTCATCGCCAAGGAGCAGGATGCGGTGCTGGTCACGGGCCGGCTCCCTGACGTGGATTCAAGCCAGATCCTTCCCGTCGTGGAAAAGATCGACCATGCCCTGGACGGCGTTCGCAAGGCCTATCCTGAATTCAGCATCTCCGTGACCGGCCTGCCGGCCATCGCCGCACGCAACAGTGCCCGCATGATCGGACAGCTCAACGAGGCATTGCCGATCTGCGTGGCCTTCGCGGCGGTGTTGCTGGGCCTGGCGTTCCGCTCTGCCTTCGTCTCGTTCGTCAGCCTGCTGCCGGGCCTGTTTCCGGTGGTCGCGTCCGGCGCCATCCTGTGGGCCATGGGCGAGGGGCTGGAATTCTCGTCGGTCGTCGCGCTGCTGGTGGTGTTCGGCCTCGCCATCGACGCGCTCATTCACTTCTTCAATCGCCTGCGCATCGAGGAGCGGCATGAAAGCCGTCCCGACGTCGCCATCCGGCGCGCGCGCGTCCTGGTCGGGCCGGCCATTATTCTCACCACCATCGTGCTGGCGTTCGGGCTGGGCGTGACGGTGTTTTCGGACCTGCCGTCGCTGCGCACCTTCGGATTCGTGTGCGGGACCACCTTGCTGGCCTCCCTGGTGGCTGATCTGGTCTTTCTGCCCGCACTCATCATGCTGGTGCGGCAGGTGTGGCCCTCGCGCCAACAGGCAAGCGAAACGGCCGCGGCGGATCGCCCATCGGTGGGCTAGGGGCAGCACCTGCGCTTGTGGCTCGCTGTTCGGGTCAGTAGTGTCGGGCGCATAAGAGGAATCGATGGGGGACGGGCATGCCGGATTTCCAGAGGTTTTACCAGTTCGCCAACATGCTGAAGGGCTATGCGCTCGCCATCGGCGTGGCGGTCGCGATCGGCTTCGTGTGGGCATGGTGGGTGCATCGCCAGCGCGAGCAGGCCGAAGAGCGCGGGGCGAAGTCACGGGCGGCTTTCGGGCGCCATCTCCACCTGGCCTTGCTGCATCCGGAACTGGCGGAGCCGGTCCTGGGCGGGCCTGCCGAGATGGTGCGCTACAAGCTGTTCGTGGCCAACCTGCTGGCCATCGCCGACGAAATCCTCATTCTGGCGCCCACGGCCGCGTGGCGCGAAACGCTGATGCGCCAGCTCGCGCCGCACAGGTCACTCCTGGTGAGCCGGGAGTTTCGCGACGGGACCTACCGGGATTGCACGCCAGAGGTTCGCGCGCTGATCGATCGTCTCGGGGATACGGCCACGTCGGCGCGGGTCATGACCTATCCTGATGCTGCCGGTCGTGCCGCCGAACCGCTGCGACAATCCGGTTCTCGTGCAAACACCGGTTGAGTGAAATCTCTGAACGATGTAGACGCTCTTGCCAGGGTGTGTTTCCGGGCGCCCCTCGTACGCGGGTGGGGTGTGCCGCCGATGGAAGTCCTGCGTGAAGCATGACGGCGCGATGCCAGCAACCAGCCTCCCGCTTGGCTGGTGCGCATCGTCGCGGGATGTCGTCAAGGTCCAGGAATGCCGAAGAAACTGATCATCGATGGCGGCGAAATTGAGGTCGAAGACGGCATTACGCTGATCCAGGCTTGTGAGCAGGCCGGGGTCGAAATCCCCCGCTTCTGCTACCACGAACGCCTGTCGATCGCCGGCAACTGCCGCATGTGCCTGGTCGAGGTGCAGGGCATGCCCAAGCCGGTGGCCTCTTGCGCCATGGGCGTCAGCGACCTGCCGCCCAACAAGGACGGAACCCCCAAGGTCATCAACACGCGCACGCCGATGGTGAAGAAGGCGCGCGAAGGCGTGATGGAATTCCTGCTCATCAATCATCCGCTCGATTGTCCGATCTGCGATCAGGGCGGCGAATGCGATCTGCAGGACCAGGCGATGGCCTATGGCGCCGGCGGTTCGCGGTTCGACGAGAACAAGCGCGCCGTCGAGGAGAAGTATCTCGGCCCCCTGATCAAGACCTTCATGAACCGGTGCATCCAGTGCACGCGCTGCGTGCGCTTCATGACCGAGGTCGCAGGCGTCGAGGAACTGGGCGCCATCGGCCGCGGCGAGGACATGGAGATCACCACCTACCTCGAGCGCGGCATGCTGTCGGAGTTGTCGGCGAACGTGAGCGACCTGTGCCCCGTCGGCGCACTCACGCACCGGCCCTGGGCCTACATCTATCGGCCCTGGGAGCTGCGCAAGACGGAGTCCATCGACGTCATGGATGCCATGGGCGCGGCTATCCGGGTCGATGCGCGCGGCCGCGAGGTGCTGCGCATCCTGCCGCGCAACAACGATGCCGTGAACGAGGAGTGGATCACCGATAAGACGCGCTTCGTTGCGGACGGCCTGCGCACGCAGCGGCTCGACCGGCCCTACGTCCGCGAGAACGGCAAGCTCGTGCCCGTAAGCTGGGACGCGGCCTTGAAGGTGGTCGCTGACAAGCTCGCGGCAACCCCGCCCGAACGCATGGGTGCGATCGCGGGTGACCTCGCCGGCGCCGAAGAGATGTTCGCGCTCAAGGATCTGCTCGGCCGCCGCGGCGTCGTCAATTTCGACTGCCGGCAGGATGGCGCCAAGCTCGATCCGGCCCTGGGGCGTGGCAGCTATCTCTTCAACACCACCATTGCGGGCCTCGAGCAGGCTGATGCCATTCTCCTGGTCGGCACCAATCCGCGGCTGGAAGCGCCGGTCCTCAATACGCGCATCCGCAAGCGCTGGCGGCAAGGCGGCCTCGCCGTCGGCGTGATCGGCGAAAAAACGGACCTCGGCTACACGACAGACTATCTGGGCGCCGGCCCGCAAACCCTCAAGGATGTGGCGGACGGCAAGCATCCGTTTGCGGCCATGCTGCGCGACGCCAAGCGTCCGGTCGTCATCGTCGGGCCGGGCGTTGCGGCCCGGTCGGACGGTGCAGGCGTCATGGCGCTGGCGGCGCGGATCGCGCAGGGCGCCGGCAAGGACAGGGATGCCGGCTGGAACGTGTTCAATGTTCTGCATGCGGCAGCGTCGCGGGTGGCGGGGCTCGACCTGGGCTTCGTGCCGGGCGCCGGCGGGCTCGATACGGCGGGCATCATGAGTGCGGCGGGCACGGGTGCCGTGAGCCTCGTGTGGCTGCTGGGTGCCGACGAGATCGATACGACCAAGCTCGGCAAGGCGTTCGTCATTTATCAAGGCAGCCATGGCGATGCCGGCGCCCACCGGGCCGACGTCATCCTGCCCGGGGCCGCATACACCGAGAAAAGCGCTACCTACGTCAACTTCGAAGGGCGCGCACAGACGACCGCAAAGGCCGTGTTCCCGCCGGGAGAGGCCAAGGAGGATTGGACGATCCTGCGGGCCATCTCGGGCACAATGGGAAGCCCATTGCCCTATGACAGTTTACCGGCGCTGCGTGCCGCCATGTACAAGGTGGCACCGTTACTGGCGCGTCTGGATGCCCTCGACCTGGCGCCGGGCGGGATCGACGCCCTGATCGCCCGCGGCGGCACGATCGGCACGGAGGCGTTCACGCCCTCGATCCGTGATTTTTATCTGACCAATCCGATTGCGCGCGCCTCCGCCGTGATGGCCGAGATGAGTGCGCTGAAGAAGAGCTTCGAGCAGGGAGCCACCGGAACGCATGGATAGCGCCTGGTCCTGGCTCGATATCTGGCAGGGTTATCTTTGGCCACTGCTCGTCATGGTGTTCTGGAGCGTCCTGCTGCTCACGACGCTGCTCATCATCGTTGCCTTTCTCCTGCTGCTCGACCGCAAGGTGTGGGCGGCGGTGCAGATGCGGCGTGGCCCCAACGTGGTCGGGCCGTTCGGCCTGCTGCAATCATTTGCCGATCTGCTGAAGTTCGTTCTCAAGGAACCGGTGATTCCGGCCGGGGCGGACAAGGGCGTTTTCCTCTTGGCACCCCTCGTGACAGCGGTGCTCGCACTGGCCGCGTGGGCCGTCATCCCGATCTCGGAGAACAGCTGGGGCAAATGGGTCATCTCCGACCTGAATGTCGGCATCCTGTACCTGTTCGCCATCTCCTCCCTGGGCGTCTATGGCGTCATCATGGGTGGATGGGCCTCCAACTCGAAATACCCGTTCCTCGGTTCGCTGCGGTCGGCGGCACAGATGGTGTCGTACGAGGTGTCGATCGGGTTCGTGATCATCACGGTGCTGCTGTGCGTCGGCTCGCTCAACATGAGCGAGATCGTCAACGCGCAGAAGGATGGCCTGGGCACGCGCTTGGGGATGCCGAATTCGCTGCTGGACTGGCACTGGCTGCCGCTGTTCCCGATGTTGATCGTGTTTTTCATCTCGGCGCTGGCCGAGACCAACCGGCCGCCGTTCGACCTGCCGGAGGCGGAGTCGGAGCTGGTGGCAGGCTTCGCGGTGGAGTACTCCTCGACGCCGTACCTGCTGTTCATGCTGGG
>JBKKCB010000263.1:0-6558 GCA_046713545.1 Hyphomicrobiaceae bacterium
TTCAAGTTGAGCGTCAGGCTGCGCTTGTTGCGATGCAGGTTCTGAAAATCGAAGTCGTGCCGCGCCTGGCCCAAGCCCCGCTTGCCGTTGACGGCCTCTGGCGCCTCGATCATCAGCACGTCGGCTCCCCAATCGGCGAGCTGTCGCACGGCCGTTGGTCCGGCGCGCGCCTGCGTGAGATCGAGGATGCGGAACCGGGCGAGGGGTAGGGAGTTTGGCGCGGTCATTTTTTCATTCCGATCTATCAGTCATGCGATGCGGAGGGCTGCCGAAGGCAAACTCTACAACGCCAATCCTTCCCAGCCGGACAGCTTCTGGCGCCACTCCGCGGAGACCTCCGCTGGCGTCACTTTGTCCGGGCCAAGGGCAACGAGCACGGTATCGGCATCGGCGATCAGCGTCCCGTCTTGGCGCCAAACCTCCTGGCGCAGCGTGAAGGACTTGCCGCCGATACGAACAGCCTTGCAGCCGCTCACCAGCTTGTCACCGTAGAACCCCTGCGCCCGGAAACTGCAGTCGACCCGTGCCAGGATCAGCCCCAGCTCGTTCCATCCCACCAGCCCGACGTCGATGGCGTACTCGATGCGCGATTGCTCCAGAAGCCGGAACACGGCGACGTTGTTGAGATGCCCGAACACATCGATATGGCCGATGCGCACGCTCATGGGCGTTTTGTGCCGAAAGGATGCGGCCCGCGCATCGGCGTTGCCGTCGTGGGCTGCGGAAGCCTTAATCGTCAATGGTGTGTCCTCTCGTCACCGACTGTGGCTGGCTCTAAAGGCCGATCAATTTAGGCAGGCAGGCCTGTCAGCGGCAAGATCATCATGCGGTGGCGATCCAGACGAGCCCGCATAAGGGCCTTAGCATGCGGCAGCATGGCGGCGCCCACAATTCTGGGCCAGCTAGGCCAGCGGTGCCGTCGCCGACGTCGCCTTTGGGTCTGCAGCCGGAGAGCGGACATCCGCTGTCAAAATGAAGTGGACATTGCTATCGGAACGCGACGATATGTGCTGGCGACACTTGGTATTCCGTCCACAAGCCCGGCATTCGATTCAGTCCATCGTCCTTTACCTGGGCCCTGGCGCTTACATCACCGCGGCAGCGTCGCGGCTTGTCGTCATAAACCGCACGTGAGACAGCGCATAACGCCCGATCTGTTCAGGCTGCAAACCAGCCTCCGCCAAGGCGATGACCGCGTCAGCCGCCATTGTGCATATGCGCTGACGGTCATCGGAGTTGTGAGTATCCGCGTCTTGCACAGCCTGACGCCACACCGAGTTAAACGTCGCTAGAAGAGTGGACACTGTTTCGGCGGAGAAGGGCGAAGCCCGAAGCGTGTCTTGAACACGCAGGAACGAAATGACTTCGGCCTGAAGGGAGTCGCTACTCAACTGCATGTCCAAATTCCTGACGTTTACTTCAGGTCTATGAACGCCGGGCGGTGGGCAGAGTTTCCTGACCGTTGTGCTCGAAAGCGGAAATTGACTGGGATGGAACCAATGGAAGTGGTGGCTTGGCTGTGGTGGGTCATCGCTACAGGCTTGGGAGCAGCCTGGACAGTCCTATGGTTTTTGATCGGCGGATGGGTATCGACGCTCCTTCAGATCACTGTATTGGTCGGCATCTTCTACTATCTCAAATACGGATGGCAGCGGGCGCCATCGGAGATCTGGAGGCGCACCCGTTCTTTTGGTGGCTTCTTCTGGAATTGGTTGCGCGCGCGCGAGCCTGCCGTGCCAACGACACATCACACGCGAGATGGCGTTCGCATCGTCAGGGTGAAAGAGATGGGCGATGTGAACATCTCTACTTTGTTGTCGCTCGTTGCAATTATTGGGTGCGGTTTTCTGGTTTTGCTGTGACGAGCCACGCGATGTTGCGGATTCTTCGCGGTGGTCACCCTCGCGGTGTCGGCGCCGACTACCATTGCCGATGACTTGTTGAGATTCGGCTGAAGGCTGGTCGCATTTCTATTGCGCACTCAAGCGGCCATTGACCATAATGCTCCGGCATTGGAGAGGGCATGCAACAGCGGGGGATGAGCCTGAGTTTGGGCTCGAAAGCTAATGGACAATGTTGCGTTCTGGATGGCGGAACAAGTCTGTCCGCTTCTGCCGTATCTCGGTCTTCACGCGTGTAGCGCAACAACCGACGTCTATCTAGCGGGCGTGGCAGGTTGCATTTTTGGTGGCGTCGCCCTTCTGGCGCTCATGGGCATTTCAGATGAGATAGAGAACCGTAAGGCTGCGCTACGGGCACAAATTGAGGAGAGATCCCGTGTGCTCAAATTGACGAGAGAAGCCCCAATCCAACAAATTTCGCACAGCCCAGAACGCCCCGTGCTGGCCAAACGTCGTCCCCCCTCACAGTCGTGTCCGTAGCATGGGCAGGCGCAATCCCGTCGACCATCGCGAGGATGCTCCGAAGCGCGAACTCCCATCGCTTGCCAAGTTGTCGAGCTAACTCCGGCTTATCGACAGCGGAAACGCCGTTGCGTCGCGGCAAGCGGCGGCGAAGTGGGCTCAGTGGCGATTTTGTGGGCGTTGGCAGCCAATCGCCTTGAGCGGCTACGCGCCCTGCCTGCATGTCAACAGCGCCGCGCCGAAAGCTTGGAACAGCGAGCGGTTCACGGGATTGCTTTGCGCGTCGTACTCTGCGTGCCACTGGACTCCGAGCGCAAAGCCTGGCGCGTCGGCAATGCGGATCGCCTCGATGGTGCCATCTTCCGCCACGCCCTCGACGAGTACGCGCTCACCTGGCTCGAGAATGCCCTGGCCATGAAGGGAATTCACGCGAATGGTCTCCCGCCCGAGGATGCGGGCGAAGGCTCCGCCGCGCACAAGGGTGACATCATGGCGGTCCGCGAAGACAACGTTGGGATCGGGATGAATTTCACCCGTCTCCAAGCGAAACATCCTGTGGTTCATGCGCCCGGGCAGTTCGCGGATCTCGGGGTGCAGCGAGCCGCCGAAGGCAACGTTCATCTCCTGAAAGCCGCGGCAGATGCCAAAAATCGGCACGCCCCGAGAGACACAGATTTCGATCAACGCCAAGGCCATGGCGTCACGACCCTCGTCGTAGGGCTCATGCCCGGAATGCGGCTCGGTCCGAAAGCGCGCCGGATGAACATTGGCGCGGGCACCGGTCAATAATATGCCGTCGACCACCTCCAGCAATTCGCCGATATTCGTGATGTCCGGCACGCCCGCAAACATCAGCGGCAGTGCGTTGGCCACTTCCGCGACCGCGCGGAGGTTTCGTTCTCCGACGAGTTGTACGGCGAAGCGATCGTCTACGAGGTGAGCGTTCCCGATCACGCCAACCACTGGTCTTGTCATCGCCTGGCTCTCTCTGCCATCACCGCTTCCAGCCAAGCCAGTCGCAAATCGCCTCGCCCATGATGAGCTTCTTGTCGGCTTCCGGAATCCAATCGATTTCCTGGAAGTGAGTGACGCACTGCCGCCAGGAGCACGGCATCTTGGTGATGTCGGTGCCCCAAAAAAGCCGGCGGGGGCCGAAAGCATCGTACATGGCACGGTAATGCGGGTGCAGGCTTTTGAAAGGATACGCGTCGTCGGCATAGAACGGGCCGCCCGTCAATTTGACGGCAACATTGGGACGTTTTGCGAGCGCCGTCAGCTCCTTCATTCTCGGAAACGCCGCGTCGCCCTTGGCACCCCTCACCGCGCCCATGTGATCCACAGTCAGCTTCAACCCTGGATGGCGTGCGGCGATCTCACCCAGGCGCGGCAGCCATTCGCCTGCAAGCAATGCCACCGGCAATTCCGCCTTCTCGGCGGCTGGCCACAGCCAATCGATGGTGCCGTCGATGGGCCACGACCGATTGTACGGCTGGTTGAAATAGAGCCGCAGACCCAGCATCCCGGGACGCTTTTTCCAGGCCGGGATGAGTGCGCGGCTTTCCGGTTTGTCGAGCGGGGGATTGCCAAGAATGGCAAAGCGCGTCGGGTAGGCCAGCACAGCCTCGACCGCCTGCTCGTTGGACTCGGGATCCCAGCTCGCCGGAGGGTGAAGAATGGCGCCGTCCACGCCCGCCTCGTCCATACCGCGGATCGCATCCTCGGCCAGATACGGCGTGGCGAGATGCGGTGGGCTCGGGGTACCCGTGCGCCAGATGTGGACTTGCGCGTCTATGGTGGGCATTCGGGCTCTCGTTTCTCAGCAATTGGTGAGAGACATTGTGACGTTACTCTTCAGGCCAGAGCAACCGCAGAGTCGGACAGAGTCAGTAAGTCGCGCTGAAGGGAGATCGGTCTCATCGGCGGACGTCAGAAATGCGGGCAACCGAAGCGGCTGCGCCCGGTCGCGTTGTCTACCGAACTTTCGCGCTGACTTCGGCACGCGCGAGGCCTACCATCCTAGCACCTGACAATGTGACCTCGGAGATGACCTGAAATCCGAGTGTCTCTCCGTTTTGTCTGATACCTAGCCATTCCGGGAAAGGCCAACCACGATGCTCATCAATCTTGCCGGACGCCGCATATATTATGATCTCGCCGGCCCGGACGATGGCCAGGTCGTGTGCTTCACGCATTCCCTGGCGTCGGACGGCGGGATGTGGGCCGAGCAGCTACCGCCGTTGCTTGCCAGCGGTTATCGCGTGCTGCGCCTCGACATGCGCGGCCATGGCGGCAGCGACGCCGTTGGCGGCGATTACACCATGTCACAGCTCGCCGATGATGTGGCCGCCTCGCTGGACTTCCTCGGCATCGCGCGCGTGCAGTTCGTCGGCCTCTCCATCGGCGGCATGCTTGGCCAGGCCTTTGCCATTGCGCACGGCCAGAGGCTCATCTCCGCCATGCTCTGTGATACCGCGCCACAGACCCCGTCCGGTGCACAAGAGGCATGGGCACCGCGTATCGCCACCGTGAAGAAGGCAAATTCGCTGGCCCCGCTTGCCGATCCAACCATGGAGCGCTGGTTTACCGATGCCTACAAGCCGCGCAATCCCGGACGATGGAAGCAGATTCACGCCACCATCGCCGGCACGACCCCGGCAGGTTATCTCGGCTGCGCGGCAGCCATCCTCGATTTCGACTTCGTGCCGAAGCTGCCGGCGGTGAAAGTACCCACGCTCGTGGTCTGCGGCGCAAATGACGAGGGAACTCCGCCGGCGGGCAACAAGCGCATTGCCGAGCTGATTCCCGGTGGCCGCTACCAAGAGATTGCCGACGCGCGGCATTTCCCCAACGTTGAGCGTCCCGACGCGTTCAATGGCATTCTTCTTCCCTGGCTCAACGCTCACCGTTGAGCCGGACGCTGGCTTCGCACGGGGTCATTTCGCGGTGGCCGCTCCCGGACGATCCCGCCGGGCGTTATGTCTGATCCTTGCGGGTAGAGGGAAAGAAGAGTGAGGCCGGGAAGTCGGCGGGGTCGCGCTGGCCTTTCGGTCGCGGATGAAATTCAGGCCGAGGGCTTAGATCCGGCGCGACAACCTTCCTATACAGATGCCAGGTCGCGTGCCCAAGCACCGGCATCACCACCGCCAGGCCGAGGAAGAATGGCAGGAAACCAATAACGAGGCCGAAGGCGACGATGAGGCCCCACAAGGCCATCGTCGCAGGATTCTTAAGGATCGTTCTGACTGACGTGATAATTGCCACGGCTGCCCCGACGTTGCGGTCGAGCAGCAGTGGAAAAGACACCACACTCAGGGAGAACGCCAGAACGGCGAAGAGAAAGCCCACGGCGTTGCCGAGGAGAATAAGGTTGTGGCCTTCCGGAGTCGTGAGCACATTTTGAGCGAACGCAAGCAACGAGGCTGGCTCGCGATAGCCGAAATTCGCCACATAGATCCCATGGGCAACGGCAAGCCAAACGCCGAAGATTGCGAGCAACAGCAGGCCAACAATCACAATCGCTCGGAAAGAAGGTGAGTGCCGGACGTCGAAGGCATGCTTCCAGGACGTGTCCAAACCCATCTCACGGCGCCGGCTCAACTCATAAAGACCGATCGCGGCGAAGGGACCAATGAGCGCGAACCCGGCGGCAAGCGGATAAAGAAGGGGAATGATGTCGTATCCGAGAGTCGCACGACCGATCGCAATACCTGCGATTGGATAAATAAGGCCAAGGAAGACCACGTGTGTCGGCATCGCCCAGAAATCCTCCAGGCCTTTTGCCAACGCATCCCTGAGATCTTTGGGCCCGATGGAGCGAACCTCGGGCACCTCAAGCGCCGCATCCGCGGGTAGGATGATGTCTACGCGTTCCATGTCAAATCCTCTCGAACTCGCATGTTCAAGGGACGCGACGCCGCGTGATGCAAGACTTCATGTGACCGGTCACGCCGAGCCGCAGCTTGCAAGCGTAAAGTCTACCTCATGGGCAAGAATTTGTCTCTTTGAATCATGAGAAAGTGAGCTTGAGCATCGTTAATCAGGCCAGTGTATGAACGATAACTGGCCCGGCAACAGCGCTAGCTGGTCCCGTGAGCAGGGGTGCAAGATTTTCTTCGATCCAAGCGAGGCCGCGCCTGTTGGATTCCTCTGCACCCGCTACATCGTTGAAGATGCTGATCGCCGTAACAGTATCGTC
>JBKKCB010000264.1:0-9912 GCA_046713545.1 Hyphomicrobiaceae bacterium
AACACCACGGGGATCGAGAACGAGCGCAGCAGTGCGATGAATTCCGGTACGCAGAAGCTCGGATTGCGCACCTCCACCACATGCTGCATCGACCGCCCGCCGAGCGTCTTCGGCAGCAGCTCGAGGAACTTGCCGAAATCCACGTCGTCGAATTTCTTGGTCGGCGCGAACTGCCACAGGACCGGCCCCAGCCGGTCACCCAGCTCCAGCACGCCTGACTCCAGGAAACGCATGACGGAGTCGCCGGCCTCAGCCAGCACCCGGCGATTGGTGGCGTAGCGAATGCCTTTCACGGAGAAGATGAACCCGTCCGGCGTCTCCTTCGCCCACTTGGCGAACGTCGCCGGCTTCTGCGTGCTGTAGTAGGTGCCGTTGATCTCGATGGTGGGCAGATGCTGGCCGGCGTATTCAAGCTCGCGCGCGTGCTGCAGCCCCTTGGGATAGAACACGCCCCGCCAGGGCTCGAACGTCCATCCGCCTATTCCAGCCCGGATTTGTCCTTGCTTGGCCATGCACTGCACCTGACGTTGAAGGGCAGTGACATCCGTAACCGCACGACGCATGGATGTCACCCCATCGCTGTCAGGGGTCAGGTCCGCTGCTTGAGGGCCGCATATTCGAACTCGCTCAGGCCGTAGGTCCACGCCACCGCCTGCCGCGCAGACCGGACCGTCGGGGGAACCTGCAAAAAGTATTGTTTGTAGGTCCCATCCGCTTCCGGCGTGCCGTTCTGCACCTGCACCGCCGCCCAGGCATCCCAGGCCGTCCAGGTCTTGTTCCACAGGATGCCGGTTTCGTCTTCCGCGACGGTGACGGCATCACCCTCCCGGATAAAGCGTTCCGGCGTCATGATGTCGATCATGCACCGGCGAACGGTGGGATCGTGCTCGCGATCGATCGCTTTGGCCGTAATCTCCTGCGGCCTTTCGATCATCCATGACGCAACCTGCACGCCTTTCCAGGCGTGAAACGACCACCCGTCCGAAAAGGCAATCGCGGGTCCGGCGGCATTGTGCAGACGCCGGCGGTCGTCGGTCCGCAGGAGGGTCGGCCGGTCGACGAGCCAGCACACGCGGCTGTGCGGAATGATCCAGCCGACGTTGGCTGCAGCTTGCATCAATCCGGTGATGGCCTCCGTACGAGGCGTGAGCTCACAGGCATTGTAGAGAAAGTCGAGCGCACCGAGGGCGGGCGCGTCATGCTGGCTGAAGCTGCTGTTGCGGAGGCTTTGCTCCATCCAGAGGGGGCCTAGCCCCCATCTCAGCCGCCGCAGGACATTGCGCAGGAGCGACATCGGCCGCTCGCGCACCAGGCGGTTGTCCAAGGTCACGGCGGCCGTGACGGCGGTGCTGACGGGATCAATCGGGCGGCGCCGGAACACGTGGCCGATCTGGCCGCGAACCTCGTTGGTGACAGACCGGTCGGCGACATGCGTGGCCTCGCGGATGGTGCGATCGACGACCAGAGCCTTCACGTTTTCGCCGGCCGACTGCAGCGATGCGTCTTTGGCCGAGCGCGCGACGTCGAGCGGCCCGTTGCACCAGACGACCCGCTCGGGGGGAGCTAGGGCGGCCCCCCGATAGGCTCTATGGATCCCGTCTTCCGCCGCACTGCGGTCCGCACGAGCCGTGCTCATGCGGACGCCTTCCCAACGGCTGTGAAACGCCGCAAGACGCTCAGCTTGACTGGCGGACAATCGCGCCAGTTCAATCTGCGACAATGCGGGCGTCCTCTGGATCGAGCTCGCGTTGACGGCGAACCCGGTAGGTCCCCGTCGGCAAGTCGATGGCCGCGTGCTCCTGGTGCACCACTCGTGCCGAGGGCGCATCGATCTTCATGTGACCGATGTAAAGGCCGCCCGGAATATCGCGGGCCAGCCCGTCGTCGCGGAAGAATGCAATTCTCCCGAATGCCGTATGGTGGTGGCCGGACAGCTCGCCTTCGGCCAGAACCACGGAACAGTCTGTGGCTGGCGGGGCTCCCCTGGCGCACGTGTCGTTGACACGTTCAAGCAGCAAATCCCCCTGCGCGAATAGCTCTTTCATGAGGCTCAACTCCTGAATCGGGGTGTCGATTACGGAGCCACGACGGCTCAGCGGGATGCCGTCCCGTCGAAGCTTTAGATTATCTGGGTGCGCGCTGGGCCCGTGACCAGCCCCCTGCTTGAGAGTTGAACAACTGCCAGCTTCTTGGGCAGTCTGATTGCCCGGCGCAGGGCAAACGCTCCGATTGAGCCGAACGCGGGTCTCGCGAACCCGGCACATCTGGCCTAAGCTGCGCATACGCAAAAAGGGGCCACTTATGCCAACGGTATCACGTGTCCAAATTCCTGCCGTCTATCATCATCGCGTCGGCGACATCCAAGTGACGGCCCTGAGCGATGGGACGCTCGAGCGATCGCTCGAGCTCTTGCGATCGGTCACGGTCGACGAGGCGCAGAAGCTTCTTGCCGACGCCTTTCGGCCGGGCGTGCTGATTTCCGTGAATGCCTTTGTGCTGCGCAGCAACAGGCGGACGATCCTGATCGAGACCGGATCGGGCAAGTACCTGGGCGCCTCCGCCGGGCATCTGCTCGCCAATATGGTTTCAGCCGGGATCGATCCGGCGGCGATCGACACGATCCTGCTGACGCATATGCACCCGGACCACTCCGCGGGACTGACCGACATGGCCACGGGGAAGGCCCATTTTCCGAACGCCGAGCTTGTCGTGCACGAAAACGAGCCGCGGCACTGGAATGACGACGCGGCCATGGCACGCGGCACCGAGCGTCAGAAACTCCTGTTCTTCCAGCAGGCACGTGAGCAGATGGCCCCGTATCGGGATCGCATGCGCACGTTTCGCCAGGGCGAGGTGGCGCCGGGCGTCACCGCCATCCCGTGTCACGGTCACACGCCCGGTCACTCTGGCTTTCTCGTGTCGTCGGCCGGACAGCAGCTCCTGGTCTGGGGAGACATGGTGCACATCCCGGAGGTCCAGATTCCACGACCCGACGTGACAATCGACTTCGACAGCGATCCTCAGGCGGCGGCCGCTTCCCGCAAGCGCATCTTCGACATGGCGGCCAGCGAGCGGCTGCTGGTCACGGGCATGCACCTGCATTTTCCGGGCTTCGGACATCTGGCGCGGCATGGAAACGGCTACGCGTTCCACCCGCAGGCGTGGCAGCAGACGCTTTAAGTTCGAATTGTCAGGCGAGCTTCCGTTTGGAGCGCGCAATCTCGCCGAAAAACCGGACCCCGAAGTGGCGGCCGTCCCGCCAGGCCAAACGGCATTCGACCTCGGTCTTGTCCGGGCAAAAGTACACGGTCATGCGCTCGGGAATGAAGATCGGCGAAGCCGAGACCTTCATGCCGCGGCTGAGCTCGAGGCGTGCGCCGGACTTGGAAATATCACGGACCATGCTGCGCAGGGGGGCCGTCAGCTCCTTGGCAAAAACGAGAGCGTCGACCGCATACACCGGTTTGCGCGCGTCTTTGCGGCGGCCGGCGGCGCTTTCGCCGCTAAAGCCTGCACCGCTTCGCGCCGGCGCGGCATAGAATCGATGCATCTTCCACACGCGCGCCTCCCTCCTGCGGTGAGCCCTACAACCTGCACCGGCATAGTACCGTTTAACGATAAAGAAACCGTTTCCCGCCGCGGCCATCAGCGCAGTGCTGTGCCCCCTCAGATTGATGTCAGGGCCATTTCACGACCGGCGGCAGCGAAGAAAGAATGGAGTCGACGTTTCCCCCGGTCTTGAGACCGAATACGGTGCCGCGGTCATACAGCAGGTTGAATTCAACGTAGCGGCCGCGCCGCACGAGCTGCTCGTGACGCTCCGCTTCATCCCAAGGGAGGGCAAAGTTGCGCCGCACCAATTCCGGATAGATCTGCAGGACGGCGCGGCCGACATCCTGCGTGAAGGCGAACCCAGCGTTCCATCCGCCCTGATCGGCATCAGGCGTCAGATAATCGTAGAAGATGCCGCCGACGCCGCGCATCTCCTTGCGGTGCGGAAGATAGAAGTAGTCGTCGCACCAGGCCTTGTAGCGCGCATAGTCGGCGGCCGGGTGCGGTGCGCAGGCTGTTTGCATCGCGGCATGAAAGGCCTGCGTATCCGCATCCTCCTGCGAGCGCCGTGCTGCCAGGACGGGTGTGAGGTCGCCGCCGCCGCCGAACCACCACTTCGACGTCACCACGAAACGGGTGTTCATGTGCGCGGCCGGCACGTGCGGATTCCGGGGGTGGGCGATGAGCGACACGCCCGAGGCCCAGAAGCGCGGGTCATCCTCGGCACCCGGAACCTGCTTGCGAAACTCGGGCGCGAATTCTCCATGCACCGTCGAGGTATGGACGCCCACCTTCTCGAACACGCGTCCCGCCATCATGCTCATGACACCGCCCCCGCCGTCGGCGCCTGAGTGGTCCTTGCGCAACCACGGCGTGCGGACAAAGCGTCCGGCCGGCTGGCCCGACAGCGGCGCGGTCGCGGGCAGCTCGTCCTCGATGCGTTCGAAGGCAACGCACAGGTCGTCGCGGATGGCCTGAAACCACGCCTGCGCCTGTTGCTTGTGCTGATCGAGATCGCGACTGAAGCCGGCCTGCGTCATCAAATTGTCTCGTTGCTGCATCACGTAGGGTTCGCGTCAGTGCTAGCGCACGTGGGCACCTTTGTGCTAAGACGCCCGACGCTACAACACCTCGCGGGGCTGCCGCCATGATCGAGATCATTGCCATCGCTGACCTCTGACGGTCACCCGCGCTTTGTTGCGCCGCCGCCGGCCGCCGTTCGGCCCGCGAGGCGCCCCTGATGCTGATTATTCCCGCCGCCGGCGTCTCTCCAAGAGACCTGCGCTCCTCCCGCCCCGATGCACCGGGACGCGGCCGTTGCGGCGCCTGATTTGAGGTTCTATTTGATGTTCCGCTGGTTCGAGACCCGCCTGTCCGCTTTCCCCGACGATCCGCCCGAGCGGCCGCCGGAGACTTTGCTCGCCTTCTATCTGTATTTCGTCAGGCCCGTATGGCCGGCATTTGCGGCGCTGCTCGTCGCGGGATTCCTCGGCTCCGTCATCGAAGTGGCGCTGATGACCTTCATCGGCAGCCTCGTCGATCTGATGCGGCAGTCCGCGAGCCCAAGCACCTTCATCAGCGATCACGGTACGACCCTCCTGTGGATGGGCTTCGTTGCCGTCGTCGCGCGTCCGATCGTGTCGGCCGTGCACGACCTCATCAAGAACCAGCTCATCTCCGCACCGGTGACGAACCGCGTGCGCTGGATGACGCATCGCTACGTGCTGCGTCAGAGCCTCGGCTTCTTTCAGAACGACTTTGCCGGACGCGTGGCCAACAAGGTGATGCAGGCCGCGCCGGCGTTGCGCGAATCCGTGGTGCAGATCATCGATTCCATCTGGTACGCCAGTGTGCAATGGATCGGCGCTGCCGTGATCTTCGCATCGGCCGACTGGCGTTTGCTGATACCGCTGCTGGTCTGGCTCGGGGCCTATATCGTCACGCTGTTCATTTTCGTGCCCCGCATCAAGAAGCGCTCGACCGAGGCGGCCGAGGCGCGCTCGATGCTGGTCGGCCGTATCGTCGACACCTACACCAACATCCTCACCGTCAAGTTGTTTGCCCACGCCGATCGTGAGGACGCTTACGCACGCGCGGCATTCGAAGAGCAGATGGGCAAATGGCAGGCGTCGCTGCGCGTGCAGACGGGCATGGAGCTGGTCCTCTACACGCTCAACGGTCTGCTGATCGCCAGCGCCAGCGGCCTCGCCATCTGGTTGTGGAGCTACGACCTCGTCAGCATCGGCGCCATTGCCGTGGTGACGGGGCTCGTGATGCGCATCGTCGCCATGTCGGGCTGGATCCTCTGGGTGGTGGCCGGGATCTTCGAGAACATGGGCGTCGTGCAGGAAGGCATGGAGACCATCAGCCGGACCAACGAGGTGGTCGATGCGCCGGGAAGCAAGCCCCTGGATGTCCGGCGCGGCGATATCCGCCTGGACAACGTGAGCTTCCACTACGGCCGCCACGTGCCGGCCGGCTCAGGGCGCCTGGGCGGGGTCATCCACGACCTGTCGCTGCATATCAGTGCTGGTGAGAAAGTCGGCCTCGTCGGCCGTTCGGGTGCCGGCAAGTCGACGCTCGTCAATCTGCTGCTGCGCTTCTACGACCTGGAAAGCGGCCGCAACCTGATCGACGGCCAGGACATAGCCCGGGTCACGCAGAACAGCCTGCGGGCCCAGATCGGCATGGTCACGCAGGACACCTCGCTCATGCACCGTTCGGTGCTGGACAACATCCTGTATGGCCGGCCGGACGCCGGCGAGGCTGCAGCCATTGCTGCGGCGCGCAAGGCGCAGGCACACGACTTCATTCTGCGCCTGGAGGACATGAAGGGCCGGGAGGGCTATCGCGCGCACGTGGGCGAACGCGGCGTCAAGCTGTCGGGCGGCCAGCGCCAGCGCATCGCCATTTCGCGGGTGCTCCTCAAGAATGCGCCGATCCTGGTGCTCGATGAGGCGACCAGTGCGCTCGACTCGGAAGTCGAGGCGGCCATTCAGGAGCAGCTCTACAACCTGATGGAAGGCAAGACCGTGATCGCCATCGCGCATCGTCTGTCCACGATCGCGGCCATGGATCGCCTGATCATCATGGACCAGGGCCGCATCGTCGAGCAGGGCCGCCACAACGAGCTTCTGACCCGCGGCGGCCTCTACGCCGAGCTCTGGGCGCGGCAGTCGGGCGGCTTCCTGGCCAAGGAGGCGGCCGAGTAGCCGAACTCAGTCATCGAGAATGGCGACGGCGCGCGTCCAGCCTGCTGACGCCGCTTTGATCTTCACGGGGAAGCACGCAATCATGAATCCGGTAGGTGGCAGCACCTCAAGATTGTGCAGCTTCTCGATGTGGCAGTAGCCGATGTCGCGGCCGGCCTTGTGCCCCTCCCAGATCAGGTTGGCCTGCTTGGTTTCGCTATATCGCTTCGCCGTGTGCACGAAAGGCGCGTCCCAGGACCAGGCGTCCGTGCCGGTGACGCGGATGCCACGCGACGTCAGGTACAGCGTCGCCTCCCGCCCCATGCCGCAGCCCGTGGGCACGTAGTCGGGCTCCCCGTAACGTTGGCCCGCCGCGGTGTTGACGACCACGATCTCCAGCGGCCGCAGCGCGTGGCCGATGCGGTCGAGCTCGGCCTCGACTTCCGCTGCCGTCACCACGTGACCATCGGGCACGTGCCGGAAGTCGAGCTTGACGCCCGGCTGGAAGCACCACTCGAGCGGCACTTCATCGATGGTGATGGCGCGCTGGCCGCCGTCCATGGTCGACGCGAAGTGCCACGGCGCATCGAGATGCGTGCCGTTGTGCGTCGAGATATCCAGTCGTTCCACGGCCCAGCCTTCGCCATCGGGCAGGTCCTGCGGTGTGAGCCCTGGAAAATGCCGGCAAACGAGCGGCGCTCCCTCCTGGTGGGCCGTGTATTTGATCCGCGGTTCCTGGCCGGGCGGGTCCGATGCGATGTCGTTCTGCAGCGAGACCGAGATATCGATGATGCGTCGGGCCACTTCGATCTCCTTTGGGCTCGGATCGCTCGCCTGGAAGCGGATGCAACCAACCAAATCCAGTCTTATCGGGAACGCGTTTGAACTCCGCGCGTTATCTCGAAAGCTTGGTTTTAACCGGGGAGCTTAAGCATGGCTGAAATCAGCTACGTCAATCCGCGTCAGGCGCGCAACGACCCTGCCTCGGAGTTCAACAATCCGCAAGAAATTGTCGAGACGAAGGGGCTGACGCGTGGCCAGAAACTCGAGGCCCTGAAGCGCTGGCTTTTCGATGTCGAGCGTCGCTTGGCATCCGATGCAGAAGGCATGGTGCAGCCGGGTAACTCCACCGCGGACGTGAAACTCATCGAAGAAATCAAAGCCGCGCAGGAGCAGCTCGCAGGCGAGCCGCAGAGCGCCGCCTGATCCGACACGCCTGATCACCTGAACACCCGGCGGATTGAGATTGCCCCTCCCTCCGGCGGGCGACCAGTCGTTTCACGTGGTTAGGCCGTGTGGGACGACTGGTCTTATGCCGTTGTCAGCTCATGGCTCGTGGCCCGTAGCTGCGGGACAAATACCAGGCCACAAGGGCCGGCAACCCGAAGGCCACAGCCAGCACAGGAATTTCGACGAGGAGGGGGATGCCGGCGGAGAACACGCCGACGAGCAGGTTGATGACCGCCGCGACGAGCCAGACCCAAATGAAGATCCAGGCTCCGTCAACCGGTTTCCCCTCGCCGCGATTGAGCAGGCGCGCGCCAAGAAAAAAGATCGCAAGAACGACGAATCCCAAAATCGTCATTCTGAGCGTGTGCATGAGCTGCCTCCCGTTGAGCCGATCAATTAGCCGTCCTTGTTTGCAGCCACCGCCGCCTCCGCCGGAGGAGCGGATGCCGGTGCTCTCTTTGGTTTCGTGAAAGGCGTAGGCTTCGGTGCATTCCCGTGCACGAGATCGGCGCCCGCCATCAGACCGCCGGCCAGCTCCAGAGCATACCGCTCAGCGTCCCGGCGCCGAATCTCCTGCGAAATCTCCGTGGCCTCATCCTCAGGCACGCCAAGCTGGAGCAGGGCAGCCTCGCCGAACGCCATGGCAGATTCGAACGTCTCCCGGATCTGGTAGTCAACGTCCATCGCCGCCAGTTTGAGCGCGTGCTCGCGGTCGTACGACCGCACGAGGAGGCGGACCAACGGAAACTCTGCCTTCACCAGTTCGACGATCCTGTCCGTTGCCGTGCGGTCTTCGATGCACACGGCGATGGCAACGGCTCTGCCGGCTCCTGCCGCATGCAGCAGGTCAAGGCGCGTCCCGTCGCCATAGTAGATCTTGAAGCCGAAGTCGGACGCACTGCGGATCATCTCGGTGTCGCGGTCGATGATGGACACATCGATACCGCGCGCCAGCAGGGACTGGCTCGCTACCTGGCCGAAACGACCGAAGCCGATGATGAGGACGCTCGCCTTGAGGCCGTCGGGGACCTCCACCCCATCCAGCGACTGTTCGGTAGGTGGAAGGAGCCAGCGCAATGCAAATACGGCCACGGGGGTCAGGGCCATCGACAGAATGACGGCGGCCGTCAGCATCGCATTGGTGCTGGCATCAAAAATCCCGCCGTTGGTCGCGGCCGCGTACAGGACGAAAGCAAATTCCCCGCCCTGCGCGAACAGTGTCGCGCGATAGAGCCCGTCGCCATGCGTGGCGCGAAACAGGCGCGCCACGATGTAGATGCCGAGCGCCTTTGCGGCCATGAACGCGAGCACACCTGACAGAATTAGCGGCCAGGCGCGGGCAATGAGCGCAAGGTCGAGCGACATGCCGACGCTGAGAAAGAACAGCCCGAGCAGAATGCCGCGGAACGGCTCGATATCGGCTTCGAGCTGATGCCGGAATGTCGACTCAGACAGCAGCACGCCGGCCAGAAAGGCTCCCATGGCCATCGACAGGCCGGTGACCTGCATGGCGAGCGCTGCGCCAAGCACCACGAGCAGGGCGGCGGCCGTCATCACTTCCCGCGCATGCGCGTCGGCGAGAATCCGGAACATTGGATTGAGGAGCCATCGTCCGGCCGCGATCAGCGCGGCGACCGCGCCGAGCGCGATGCCTGTATCGCGCCAGCGCGAAGCGGCGTCGCCTTCGCCTCCGGGCGCGAGGAAAGCAACGAGGGCAAGCAGCGGGACGATGGCCAGATCTTCCAGCAGCAGGATGGAAACGAAGCGCTGCCCTTCCGGCGTGTTGGTATCGCCCCGCTCGTTCAGGATCTCCACGACCACTGCGGTCGACGTCAGCGTGAACCCCATGCCGGCGACGAATGCGCGGATCGGTGTGAGCCCAAAAGCCATCCCGACCAGGGTCAGCAGGAGCCCGCAGAGCGCCACCTGCGACATGCCC
>JBKKCB010000265.1:0-12536 GCA_046713545.1 Hyphomicrobiaceae bacterium
CATAAGGCCGAGGACGAAGGCATGGCTGTCGCGGAGATTCTGGCCGGCCAGGCCGGCCATGTGAACTATGACGTCATTCCCAATGTCATCTACACGTTCCCCGAGGTCGCTTCCGTCGGCAAGGGCGAGGAAGACCTCAAGTCGGCGGGTGTCGAGTACAAGGTCGGAAAGTTTCCGCTCACCGCGAACGGCCGCGCCAAGGTCAACAAGACCACGGACGGCTTCGTCAAGGTTCTCGCCGACGCAAAGACCGATCGCATTCTCGGTGTGCATATTATCGCGGCTCAGGCGAGCGAGATGATCGCCGAGGCGGCCGTCATCATGGAGTTTGGCGGCTCGGCCGAAGATCTGGCGCGCACCTGCCACGCTCATCCGACGCTGACCGAGGCTGTGAAGGAAGCGGCCCTGTCCGTCGACAAGCGCGCCATCCATATGTGACAGAGCAATCGGCGCCGATGCCTCAGCGCGTCGGCACCGGTTTCTCGCCGCGATAGTCGTAGAATCCGCGCTGCGTCTTGCGGCCGAGCCAGCCGGCCTCGACGTACTTCACCAGCAAGGGGCAGGGCCGGTACTTGGAATCGGCCAGGCCCTCGTACAGCACCTGCATCACGGAGAGGCAGGTGTCGAGGCCGATGAAGTCAGCCAGTTCGAGCGGCCCCATCGGGTGATTGGCGCCGAGCTTCATCGCCTTGTCGATCGCTTCAACGGTGCCGACGCCTTCATAGAGCGTGTAGACGGCCTCGTTGATCATCGGCAGCAGAATGCGGTTGACGATGAACGCCGGGAAGTCTTCCGATACGGCGATGGTCTTGCCGAGGCTGGCCACGAACTCGCGCGCGTTGCCGAACGTCTCGTCCTCGGTGGCGATGCCGCGGATCAGCTCGACAAGCTGCATCAGCGGCACGGGATTCATGAAGTGCATGCCGATGAAGCGCTCGGGGCGGTCTGTGGTGGCCGCCAACCGCGTAATCGAGATCGACGAGGTGTTGGACGCCACCATGGCGTCCTTTTTCAGATGCGGGCAAAGATCGACGAAGATCTTGCGCTTGACCGCTTCCTCTTCGGTGGCGGCCTCGATGACGAGATCGCAATCGCCCAGCTCTTTGAACGAGGGCGCGAAGGAGATGCGCTTGAGCGCCGCCTCCATGTCGCTATCGGTAATCAGTCCGCGCGACACCTGCCGCGTCATGTTCTTGCGGATGATGCCAAGGGCTTTGTCGACAGCATCCTTCTTGAGATCGTTCATCGCTACGGCGTAGCCCGCGAGGGCGACCACGTGGGCGATGCCGTTCCCCATCTGGCCAGCACCGATGATGCCAACCTTGCGAACGCTGGAAGCTGTCCCCGTCGCGTCCGATTTTGACTTCACCGCCACATCCATGACGGCTGCTCCTTTGCGCAAGGGTTAGTGTCCTGCCTTTTTGAGTTCTTCTTCGAGTTCCGGCAGCACTTGGAAGAGGTCGCCGACGAGGCCGTAGTCGGCAACCTGGAAGATCGGCGCCTCCGCGTCCTTGTTGATGGCAACGATGACTTTGGAGTCTTTCATGCCGGCGAGATGCTGGATCGCGCCCGAGATGCCGACCGCAATGTAGAGTTCCGGCGCCACGACCTTGCCGGTTTGCCCGACCTGGAAGTCGTTCGGCACGAAACCTGCGTCGACGGCGGCGCGACTTGCGCCCATGGCCGCGCCGAGCCTGTCGGCCACCGGCTCGATGTACTTCGTGAAGTTCTCGCCGGACTGCATGCCGCGTCCGCCGGAGATCACGATCTTGGCTGCCGTCAGCTCGGGCCGATCGGATTTGGACAGCTCGGCCTTCTCGAAAGTGGACAGGGCGGTTGCGCCCGGTGCCGGCACAGCTTCGATCGATGCCGTTCCATCCTCGCCAACGGCCGGGAATGAAGCGGTGCGCACCGTGATAACCTTCTTGCCCTCAGGCGACTGCACCGTCTGAATCGCGTTACCGGCGTAAATGGGACGCTCGAACGTATCGGGCGAAACGACCTTGGTGATGTCAGAGATCTGCATCACGTCGAGCAGCGCGGCGACGCGAGGCAGCACGTTTTTGCCCGATGCAGTGGCTGCCGAAACCAGCGTGTCATAGCTCGCCATCAGAGGAACGATGAGGGCAGCGACTTCTTCGGCCAAGGCGTTGGCGAGGTGCGGGCCTTCGGCCAGGAGCACTTTGTCGGCTCCTGCCAGTTTGGCGGCGCTCTCCGCAACGCCCTTGCAATCGGCGCCGGCAACGAGGATGTGCACTTCCCCACCGAGGGCCTTGGCGGCCGTCATGGCTTTGGCGTTGGCCGTGCCAAGCGTCTTGTTGTTGTGTTCCGCGAGCAGCAGGACGGCCATCAGATCACTCCCGCCTCATTCTTGAGCTTGGCCACGAGCTCAGCGGCGTTCGCCACTTTCACGCCGGCTTTGCGTCCCTGCGGCTCGGTGGTCTTGAGAACCTTCAACCGCGGCGCCGCGTCGACGCCGAAATCGCCAGGCTTCTTGACGTCGAGCGGCTTCTTCTTGGCCTTCATGATGTTGGGCAGCGAAGCGTAGCGTGGCTCATTGAGCCTGAGATCGGTGGTGATGATTGCCGGCAGCTTCAGCTTCACCGTCTCCAGGCCGCCATCGACTTCGCGTGTCACCAGGGCGCTTTCGCCTTCGATCACAAGCTTCGAGGCGAATGTCCCCTGCGACCACCCAAGAAGCGCAGACAGCATCTGGCCGGTTTGGTTGCAATCGTCATCGATCGCCTGTTTGCCAAGGATCACCATGCCGGGTTTTTCGGAGTCGACGATACCCTTCAGTATCTTGGCGACGGCCAGCGGTTCGACCACCGCGTCGCCGGTTTCCACGAGGATGCCACGATCCGCACCCATCGCCAGCGCGGTGCGAATGGTTTCCTGGGCTTTGGAAGGCCCGATGGAAACGGCGACAATCTCTGTCACCACTCCCTTCTCCTTGAGCCGGATCGCTTCCTCGATCGCGATCTCATCGAAGGGATTCATCGACATCTTGACGTTGGCAAGTTCAACACCTGAACCGTCGGTCTTGACCCGAATTTTGACATTGTAGTCGACCACCCGTTTGACGGGTACGAGGACCTTCATTGCGTAGCGGCTCCCAGCAAGTTCCAAACGGTACGCCCATAAGGACCGCAGTCGTAGAGGGCGGCCGAGTATACGCGCAACATGGTGCGGTGCGATCCTCCGCCGCACATTGAGGCAATATGCCCCGGGAATGGGCAGAGGTGGCGTCTCGCAGATGCGAACGGGACCGTAGGCGCCTCGTCAATTTGTGTCAATTGGGCACGCAAATGGTGCCAGCTGTCGCGTCTGGCAAGAAACTAGGTCGCGGATTCAGGTCTCCGCCCGAATAGCGGCACTCCAGGACGGCGCATGAAGGGAAGAAGCACTGCGCCAGCGAAAATGCCTCCGACGTGCGCCCACCATGCGACGGGCCCGACATTTGGAATGAGCAGCATGGCAAACTGGGTCAAGACCCAGGCACCAAGCGCAAACATCGCCGAGATACGCAGCGGAATGAATCGAAACGCCAGGATCCACACCCGCACGTGCGGATGCAGCATGAGATAGGCCGTGATCACGCCGGCAACTGCGCCGCTCGCGCCAATGAGCGGGATCTGGGCCATGTCGGGCGACCAGAAGTGCACGACGACAGCGTGCACGAGGCCGGCAATAACCCCGCACGCGATATAGAAGACCAGATACTTCAGATGCCCCATGGCATCTTCGATGTTGTCGCCGAAAACCCAGAGGAACAGCATGTTGCCGGCGAGGTGGAATGGATCGCCGTGCAGGAACATATACGTCAGCAACGTATAGCTTTCCGGGATCGCCAGCGCGTCGTGAATGCCGTTTGCGGGACCGCCGAATACGCTGACCTGGAACAGCTCCTTCGGCACGACCGCGAAGCTCGCGGCAACAACCTGTCCCTGCGGTGACAATTCCAGGACGAAGATCGCAATATTCAACAGGATCAGCGCGATCGTTACGATCGGAGCGCGGATCGTCCGTAGGGGATTGTCGTCATAGATGGGGACAAACACAGGACGGGAGCCCTTCCGGCAGGACGCAGCGCGTCGGCCTAACGGTTTTGACCGGGCACCCAGAGAACGTCGCGCTTGCCCCGGTCGTTGACATAGCGACTTGCCACAAAGAGAAAGTCCGAGAGGCGGTTGACATATTTGATCGCCGAAGCGCTGACGGGTTCACCAGGATCGGCCGCCAGCTCAGTGATGAGCCTTTCGGCGCGACGGCATACGGTTCGTGCCACATGCAGATGGGCCGCTCCGGCTGTACCGCCCGGCAAAACGAACGAGCGCAGCGGGGTGAGCTCTCCATTCATCTGGTCGATCTCATTCTCCAGCCGTTTGACGTGTGCGTCGGTGATAGGCGGCTGGTAGTCCGGCCTCGTTCCGCGATCAGGGACGCAAAGGTCCGCGCCAAGATCAAAGAGGTCGTTCTGGATACGCGCAAGCATGGCATCCACGGCGGCTTCAGCCTCCAGGTGGAGGCGAGCTACGCCAATGGCGGCGTTGGTCTCGTCGGTGGTCCCGTACGCCGCAACGCGTAGCGCATACTTCGGCACGCGCTCGCTCGTGCCGAGCGCCGTCGTGCCGTCGTCGCCTGTGCGCGTATAGATTTTGTTGAGAACAACCATGCAACTCTTATGAGGTCATGATGCGCGGCCTGCCCGCGCTGCGTCTTTCTCGCGACAGATCTACCGTAGCTCAGCGTGCGGCCGGGTCAAGATTCAGTAGGCGTAGCTTGCGGTTTCAGCGCGACAGCAATATGGCCAGCATCAGGACCAGGATAGCGATGAATTGCAGGGCGACGCGCCAGCGCATGAGCTTCTGGCTGGTGTTTGGGTTGGCTCCGCGACTCATATTCCATAGCCCCGCCAGCAGGACGACGAACACGACCGCGACGGCCAATGAGGTCAGCGACAACAACGCGGTTGTCATGGTGTCTCCAAGCAAGCGGCGGACCCGGTGCCCGCGAACCCGTTTTGTTAACAATTTCTCCACGCGGCGGCCAGCGAAGGTCCGCGCCCGCGGCAGATGTGCGGTCTATTGCTCGTCGTGGCGGCTTGCGACAATTGCGCTGCACAACAATTGCCGTAATCTTCCAGCCGAATCAGCGGGAGGGCATCGTCGGCTTGTCGCCGGCCTGCTCCGGCGGCAAAGGGCACGCGTGTGATTCGGATTCGATCAGCAAAATACTGGATTGTTGCTGCCCTCGCGCTTGTCGCAATTGCCACGTCATGCCTCTCCGCCCGAACTGGGCACGCACAATCCAAGGATGACGTTCGGCAAAAGCTCGAAAAGAACCGCCAGCAGCTCGACGAGGCCCAGAAGCGTGGGCAGGGGCTGGAGACGGATCTGGGCCAGCTCAAGGCTGAGCGCGAGCGGCTCAACGCCAGCCTTGTCGAAACAGCGCGCCAGGTTCAGAAAGGTGAAGGGCAGATGAGTGCGATCGAGGCGCGCCTCGGCGAGCTCGAATCGCACGAAACAATGTTGCGTGGATCTCTGGCTCAACGCCACGATTCCATCGCGCATTTGCTTGCCGCAATGCAGCGCATGGGCCGCAACCCTCCGCCGGTGATGATCACGCGGCGCGAGGACGCCCTTACGATGGTGCGAAGCGCCATGATGCTGGCAACGGCGTTTCCACAGCTTCGGGATCAGGCGCTGGCGCTCGCCGGCCGTCTGAATGAGCTGGCCCGGGTCATGGGCGATATTCGTACCGAGGGTGACAAGCTCAAGGCGGAAACGACACGGCTGAACGACACGCGCACGCGCCTCGCTCAGCTCATGGAAAGCAAACGGCAGTCCTTTAGCGAACGGCAGACGGAACTGGAAAAGGTCCGCAAAGAGGCGGCCGAGATCTCCCAAAGCGTGACCGACCTCAACGAATTGATCGTCCGCCTCGATAAGGCCGTCACTGCCCACATCGGACGGGACAGTCCGGTGGTTGACGAAACAAAGCCCGCCACGCGATTGGAAGTTGCCGCGTTGCCGGAGGCAAATTTGGCGCTGCCGGGGACCGCCGTGACCGCCGGTCAGGACGTCGCCCAAAAATCAGCCAGCGCATCGATTGCTGCGATCGAGCTTGCCCCGAAGGGAACCCAGGTGGCCAGCTTGAATCCCGGCCGGATGAAACCGGCGATGCCGTTCATTCGTGCAAAGGGGTCCGTTGTGTTACCAGTCCAAGGGCGCCGGGTTCTGGCGTTTGGCGATAGGACCCAGTATGGCGGCCAATCCAAGGGGCTGGTGCTCGAAACCCGCCATGGCGCTCAAGTCACATCTCCGTGTGATGGATGGATTGTGTTCGCCGGCGAGTTCAGAACCTTTGGGCAGCTCTTGATCATCAATGCTGGCGACGGTTATCATATTCTATTGGCGGGACTATCGCAGATTGATGTACAGCTCGGCCAATTTGTGCTTACAGGCGAGCCGGTCGGACTCATGACGGCACCGCCGAAAGCCGCGAAGGCCATCACGCAGGGCAATGCCCCAGTGCTCTATATCGAGTTCCGTAAAGACAACAAGCCGATTGATCCTGAGTCATGGTGGGCGGCAGGACCGCAGAAGGTGCAAGGATGAAGCGCAAACACGACTACGCATTCTGGACGTTCGTCACGCTGGCGGTTCTGGCAGGGGTGACCGCAGTGTTCAATGTGTCGCGCACCTATTCTGCGACATCAGGCAATGTCGAGATCTACAAGCAGCTGGATCTCTTCGGTGACGTCCTGGAGCGTGTGCGTGCCGACTATGTCGAAAAGCCCGATGACGCAATGCTCATCGACAGCGCCATCAACGGTATGCTGGCAGCACTCGATCCACACTCCGCTTATCTCAACCCGAAACATTTCCGCGATATGCAAGTGCAGACCCGCGGCGAATTCGGCGGGCTTGGGATCGAAGTGACGATGGAGAACGGAGCGGTCAAGGTGGTGTCGCCCATCGATGACACGCCCGCCGCAAAAGCCGGTCTTCAGGCGAATGATCTCATCACCCATCTCGATGGCGAGCAGATCATGGGCCTGACCCTCGAGCAGGCGGTCGAGAAGATGCGCGGACCCGTCAATACGCCCATCACGCTTGGCATCCTGCGCAAAGGGAGAGACGATCCTTTCGACATCAAGATCGTGCGCGACGTCATTCGCATCAACGCGATCAAGGCCAGGGCCGAAGGCGACGTGGCCTACATCAAGATCTCGACCTTCAACGAGCAGACGCACTCGAATTTGGTCAAGGCCGTCGATGGGCTGAAGAAGTCGATTGGCAAGAATCTCAAAGGCTACGTCATTGACCTGAGAAACAATCCGGGTGGATTGCTCGACCAGGCTATTGCGGTGTCCGATGATTTTCTGGAGAAGGGCGCCATCGTCCTGACCAAGGGCCGCAATCTCGAGGAGACGCAGCGCTCGAATGCACGGCCCGGCGATATCACCGAAGGCAAGAACATCCTGGTTCTTATCAACGGAGGTTCGGCATCTGCGTCGGAAATCGTGGCCGGCGCCCTGCAGGATCACAAGCGGGCGATCGTTATCGGCACGCGGTCATTCGGCAAGGGTTCGGTCCAGACGATCATTCCGCTCGGCCAGAACGGCGCGATCCGATTGACGACAGCGCGATACTACACGCCATCGGGCCGCTCTATTCAGGCCAAGGGCATCGATCCTGACACGATGGTCGAGCAAGAGCTGCCCCCGGAGCTGAAGCCAAAGTCGTCGGCCGATCGGCCACGCGGCGAGGCAAGCCTTCGTGGGCATCTCAGGGGTGACCTTGGCAAGGACAAGAAGGAAGAGTCGGGCTCGTCCGCCTATGTGCCGAAAGAGCCCGAGAAGGATCAGCAGCTGCAGTACGCCTTGAAGGTGCTGCGCGGCGAGCCGGTGGAAACGCCTCCTCAGCCGCAGCCGGAAGCCAAGGTTGACGACAGCAAGCCAGCAGAGCCCACCAAAAAGGAATAAGTGGGCGCTTGTAGTTGGTGCAGTAAGTGTCGCCGGGCGCCCTGACTGGGCGCCCGGTTCATTTCAAGGAAATGGAATGGCAGTCGATCCGGCCACACTGCCCTATCGCCCCTGCGTCGGGATCATGGTGATCAACACTGCCGGTCTTGTATGGGTCGGGCGGAGATTGGGCACGACGCCGAATGAAGGCCCGGGCGGTTGGTGGCAGATGCCGCAAGGCGGTATCGACGAAGGTGAGGAGCCGGTTCACGCCGCCCGGCGCGAGCTTCGGGAAGAGACCGGGATTGCCTCGATCGAGATCCTTGGTGAGTCGCCGGTCTGGTACACGTACGACCTGCCCCCGGATTTGATCGGCAGGGCGTGGGGCGGGCGTTTTCGCGGCCAGAAGCAGAAGTGGTTTGCTGTCCGCTTTACGGGTGAGGATAGCGAGATCGATATCTCGGCCCAGCCAGGGCACGCTCCGGAGTTCGGCGCGTGGCGATGGGCTCCGCCAGGGGACCTGGCCGCCATGATCGCTCCCTTCAAGCAAGCGGTCTATGCCCAGGTCGTGCGCGATTTCTCAGCCCTGGCACGGGCGCAGTCGCACGCCGACCGCTAACCAAGATCGAAAATTTCGAGAATCCGAGCATAGTCCGGCAGCTTCTGTCACCTATGGTGCAATTTCTCTCTGTTCAACACCCGGCTGAATCAGCGATTGTTGCACAACCATGGGTCAAGAGCTGCACACCGTATCTGCAACCAGAGATCAGCTGCCGCTACGCCCGTGCGTCGGCGTCATGTTGCTGAACGCTCAGGGTCTGGTGTGGGTCGGCCGTCGCCTGCCGAAATGGTTCGGCGATAGATCCGCCTACATTTGGCAGATGCCGCAAGGCGGCATCTTGAGTGGTGAAGACCCCGAACACGCCGCGTTTCGTGAGCTCGAAGAGGAAACGTCTGTGCGGTCCGTTGAGTGCCTGGCACAGTCGGTTGACTGGCTCGATTACGAATTGCCCGAACACCTGCTGGGTATTGCCCTGAAGGGCCGCTACCGCGGACAGCTGCAGAAGTGGTTTGCGATGCGGTTCACGGGCGACGACACTGAGATCGACATCAGTGCGAGGAATGGCCACAAGGCTGAATTCGACGCTTGGCGCTGGGTCCCGATAGAGGAGCTGCCAGCTCTGGCCGTATCGTTCAAGCGACCGATCTATGAGGCGGTCAGCCAGGAGTTCAGGCACTTCGCCCGCTGAGCAGCTAAGCTAAGCCCGCAGCTCTTTCAGTCGTTCGACAGCCTCTCCGGCCAGCATTCGACTCGAATCGTCTTTCGCTTCGGCCAACATCTGCTCGGCCGAACTGACTTCGAAAGCGAGCCTCTCTGCGTCCATATTGTCCAGATCGAGCATGTGCTGGGCCAGAACCGTCAGGCGATCGGGGCCGACCTCGGCAAATCCGCCTCGAACAAACACGCGGCGCCGTCCGCCCGCAACCTGGGCATCGAGAACTCCGGGCCGCAAGGTGGAGATGACGGGGGCATGTCCGGCAAGCACCGTGAACTGCCCCTCCATGCCGGGCACGATCACCTGCTCGGCGTCCTCCGACAGCAGAATGCGCTCGGGGCTAACCAGCTCGAACTTGAATGTGCCTGCCATGAAAGTCCAATTCCATTCCTACTGAAGTGGCGGGGCGTTCTGGCCGCTATTTTTTGCGTCGATTTCGGCCTCGGTTTGCAGTCCCTTGCCGCAGAACGGACAGAACAGCATCGGGTAGTCGACCATCCCGGGCTCGCTCTCCTCGACATCGACCAAGCCGACCGACATGTAGAGGATGCCGTCATCGCCGACGGCGATAAGCGGGTCAAAATCCTGGTCCGACATGGAGTCCTTCAGCAAGTCGCAGCAAGATCCGAAGGTGTTGCTGCCTGCGCCTGCATCCGCCGCCATCTGGGATCTCCTCTTTCCTTTGAAGCGCTAGAGCAGGATCGTTTCGGATTGCATCATCTGGCCCTGACACGAGACGCCTCGGCCGAAACGATCGCGCTCTACGCAGCCTCAGCGAGCTTCTCGGCCTTGGCAACCGCTTCCTCGATAGTACCCACCATATAAAACGCCTGCTCAGGCAGGTGATCGTAATCTCCGTCGCAGAGGCCGGTGAAGCCTTTGATCGTGTCCTGAATGGACACCAGCTTGCCCGGCGATCCCGTGAACACTTCGGCGACGTGGAAGGGCTGGGACAGGAAGCGTTCGATCTTGCGCGCCCGGGCGACCGTCAGCTTGTCCTCTTCGGACAGTTCGTCCATGCCGAGAATGGCGATGATGTCCTGCAGGGATTTGTATTTCTGCAGGATCTGCTGGACGCGACGTGCGATCTGGTAGTGCTCCTCGCCGACGACGCGCGGCTCGAGAATGCGCGAGGTCGAGTCGAGCGGGTCCACGGCCGGGTAAATCCCCTTTTCTGCGATCGAGCGCGACAACACGGTCGTCGCGTCAAGATGCGCGAACGATGCGGCCGGCGCGGGATCGGTCAGGTCGTCGGCCGGCACGTAAATCGCCTGCACCGACGTGATCGAGCCCTTCTGGGTGGTGGTGATGCGCTCCTGCAGGGCGCCCATGTCGGTCGCCAGCGTCGGCTGATAGCCCACGGCCGAAGGGATGCGTCCGAGCAGCGCCGACACTTCGGAACCGGCCTGCGTGAAGCGGAAGATGTTGTCGACGAAGAACAGCACGTCCTGGCCCTGATCGCGGAAGTGCTCGGCGACGGTGAGGCCCGACAGACCGACGCGGGCGCGGGCGCCGGGCGGCTCGTTCATCTGGCCGTAGACCAGCGCGCACTTGGAGCCCTTGGTGGAGCCGCCATGCTCCTTCGGGTCGACGTTGACCTTGGACTCGATCATCTCGTGATAGAGGTCGTTGCCCTCGCGGGTGCGCTCGCCGACGCCGGCGAACACGGAGTAGCCGCCGTGGGCCTTGGCGACGTTGTTGATGAGCTCCATGATCAGCACGGTCTTGCCGACGCCGGCGCCGCCGAAGAGGCCGATCTTGCCGCCCTTGGCGTAGGGCGCCAGCAGGTCGACCACCTTGATGCCCGTCACGAGGATCTCAGATTCCGTGGACTGCTCGGCAAACGTCGGAGCCGGCTGGTGGATAGAGCGGGTTGCGGCCGTCTTGATGGGGCCTGCCTCGTCCACCGGTTCGCCGATGACGTTCATGATGCGTCCGAGCGTCTCGTCACCGACGGGCACCGCGATCGGCTGGCCCGTGTCCGTCACGTCCTGACCGCGTACCAGCCCTTCCGAGCTATCCATGGCGACGGTGCGGACGGTGCTCTCGCCGAGATGCTGCGCAACCTCGAGCACCAGGCGCTGCCCATGGTTCATGGTTTCGAGCGCATTCAGGATTTCGGGCAGGTGGCCGTCGAACTGCACGTCGACGACGGCGCCCATGACCTGACGGATCTTGCCTACTTTGTTCGATGCCATTGCTATTGTCCTCGTAAGCGGGATTGCGTTCAGAGCGCCTCGGCGCCGGAGATGATCTCGATCAGTTCCTTGGTGATATTGGCCTGGCGCTGGCGGTTGTACTTGATCGTCAGTTTGTTGATCATGTCGCCGGCGTTGCGCGTGGCGTTGTCCATCGCCGACATGCGGGCGCCCTGCTCGCTGGCAGCGTTCTCCAGGAGCCCGCGGAAAATCTGCGTGGAGATATTGCGGCTCAGCAGGTAGCCCAGGATCTCTTCTTCGCTCGGCTCGTACTCGTAGACGTCCTGCGATGCGGCCGCCTGACCCTGGCCTTCCGGCATCTGCGCGGGGATCACCTGGAGCGCGGTCGGCTTCTGCGCGATGACCGATTTGAACTCCGAGAAGTACAAGGTGGCGACGTCAAATTCGCCGGCGTCGAACATCTTCAGGATCTTGCGGGAGATATCCTCGGCATTGGTGAAGGTCAGCTGTTTGACGCCCTTAAGATCGACGCGGTCGACGACCTGCCGGGCGTAGTCGCGGCGCAGACCGTCGTAGCCTTTGCGGCCAACCGGCAGGATCTTGACCGTCTTGCCCTCTTTCGTCAGGCGCAAGGCATCCTGGCGGGCGAGGCGCACGATGTTGGTATTGAAGCCGCCGCACAGTCCGCGCTCGGCCGTCATGACGACCAGAAGATGCACCTGGTCCTTGCCCGTGCCGACCAGGAGCGGAGAAGCACCAGCCTTATTGGCGACGCGGGCGTTGACGTTGCCCAGGACGCGCGCCATCCGTTCGGCATAGGGCCGTGCCGCGGTCGCTGCTTCCTGCGCGCGGCGCAGCTTGGCGGCCGCCACCATCTGCATGGCTTTTGTGATTTTCCGCGTCGCCTTCACCGAGGCGATGCGGTTGCGCATATCTTTCAAAGAGGCCATCTGGCCGCCGATCTCCGTCTACGTCTCACTCTTGTCATCCTCGGGCTCATCCCGAGGATCCATCCATCCGCAAGCGCCCGCTGAACCATGGGCCCTCGGGACAAGCCCGAGGGGACACGCGCTAGGCGAACTGCTTGGCGACCGTCGTGACGACCGTCTTGAGTTTGTCGGAGGTCGCGTC
>JBKKCB010000266.1:0-6218 GCA_046713545.1 Hyphomicrobiaceae bacterium
CCCGGGCACAGCGCGGCGCAGGCACCAGTCGGCAGGAACAAGGGTTGGCTGACCGCCGAGGGTAACGGCCGAAATCCAACTCGAACTATCTCTCGAGAGGCTTGGTGTACGACGCAGCAGGTCCCTCACGCGATCAAGGACCGATCTCATTGCCAACTCAGCAATGGCGCCCAAGTCTCCAATTTTGGAGATATCGCCGGGTCTTTCGATCTGTGACAGTCTTTCGACGCTCTCGCCGGCACACGACACCAGCGCGCGGTCTAAGCTCTCACCGCTGCCGGCGAGACTGAACACAGTCGCGGCGGATGTTGCGGGGGATTCATTGCGGACTTGGCCGCCAAAGAAGAAAAGCCCCCGCGACCAAGGCGAGACGACGACAAACGCGCGATCGAGGCGCTTGAGTGCTGCCCCAATGGAAGGCCCGTTTACCGCCGAGGCAGCAAGCAGTGCAGATCCCTCGGCTGAAGCAAAATCGATTTCATAGATCCGCATGCGAGCTTTTTTCGTCCTCAACCGGCACGGATGGCCTTTCGGGACAATCGCGCAAGATGGATCATCCCGCCGCAATACAGGCTAAGATTGTGCCCCAGATTATGCAACCTGATGAGAATAGGTATGGCAAGCGGCTGATGGCGTCAGGGACCAGATTGCGTCTTCGATCGCGACTCATCTCCTTGCGGTCATGTCGTTCCCAAGCAAAGCTTAGGCCGCTCTAGGCCGCCCCCTATTCTCGTCGCGTGACTATGACGCTCGCCAGGGGTGGTAGCCAGATCTGAGGTATATCCGGCGGTAGAGGCACCGGAGCGCGCGGCGGCGCGGGGCAATCGTCGAGGGTTGCGAGGGACTAGGCCGCAAACGCTGCCAACTTGCCGGCGTACCAGTCGGTGAATTCGGTCAGCATGAATTCGGCCGGTGCATAGGGCCCGGGCTCATAGGCCATGGATGCGATGCCGCGGTGATTGGTTTCGGCAAGGCGCTTGTCCTGCTCGTTGGTCGCGCGCCAGACCGCAGTCAGATGGTCCACATCGTAGTCAACGCCCTCGACTGCCTCTTCGTGCACCAGCCAGGCCGTGCGCACCGCCGTGCGATCGGCAGCCAACGGCAGGACGCGGAAATGAATGATGTGGTCGGCAAGGAAGTGATGCCAGTTGTTGGGCGCACGGAACATGCGCACCGAACCGAGATCGGGGTCGGTCAGGTCGCCGAGCAGCTTGCGGCATGCGGGTGCGCCGTCCAAGGTGAATGACGCGCTGCCTTCGTTGAAGGGCAGGCGGATGCACCGAAACTCACGGCTGCCGTCCGCGGCCCGATATGGGAGGCCATAGTGCTCCCACTTCGCCGTATTGCGCGCGAGCAGCGCCTCGAGCTGCGCGTTGCGCCGCTCGCCCGGCCGGTCGAATTCGACGAAGGTCGCCAGCAGCTCGGGATGATTGGCCGCACAATGGTAGCATTCGCGGTTGTTCTCGATGACGAGCTTCCAATTCGCGTCCTCGATCACGGTCGTCTCGCAGGCGACCTTGGTGCGCGCGGGCGCGTGCGGCGCGATGTAGGGTGTGATCGCCGCACGGTAGCGATCGAGCGACGGCGGCGCGTCGGCCAGCGAAACATAGACGAGGCCGCAAATGACCTCGACCTTGGCCGGCTTCAGGCCGTATCCCCGCTTGTCGAAGCCTGCGGGCATGTGGCGCGCGTTCAGCAGTGATCCGTCCAGCTCGTAGACCCATTGGTGATAGGGGCAAACCAGGCGGGAGGCGCGGCCTCGGTCTTCGCTGCAGATGCGCGATCCGCGATGACGGCAGGTGTTGTGCAGCGCTCGAATCGCACCGTCGCGATCCCGCAGCACGATGAGCGAGTTTTTGCCGATCTCCAGCGTGATGTAGTCACCGGGACGCTTGACCTCGCAGACGTTGCACGCAAACAGCCAATCCGTGGCGAATACGGCTTGCAGATCGGCCTCGAACGCTGCGGCGTCGACGTAAAGTTCTTGCGGCAGGCTGAATCCAGGCCGGCGTTGGGCAAGCAGAGCATCGATGCGGGCAGTCATGTCGTGTCGGCCTCCGGTTTGTGCGCCGGCCATGTTTGATCCTGGAACGGCAGCATCGACCAAGAATTGCGACGCGATCAGACCGGTTTTCGACCTCGCACGCGTTTTCTCGTCGTCAGGATGCCTTCCCTGGCTTCCTGAATGGCGGGCGACGTCGGCCCTCGCCGCGTTCGTTCCTGAACATCACCAGCGCCACAGGTGCAGCAGATCGCAGGTGCAGGCCACGCCACCCCCAACACATCCGTCTTGGGATATGGGGCCTTTCGCAAGCCGTGGGCCCACAATTGTGATTGACCAATCGAGGGATAACCATTGACAGGATGATCCTGGGACGGATCATACACAAAAAGCTCGGTAAACCCGACATTCAGGGAGGACGCCATGACCTATCGCATCGTGCCTGTCTCTGTAGCCTTGTGCGCCTTATTGCACGCGACTGGATTGCGGGCCCAGGAGCTGACAGGGGAAGGAGAAAGAGCCGGCACGAGGATCATCATCAAGGACGTCAAACGGGACGACGGCGGCACTGTCACGCTTCGCTTTCAAATGACGAATGAAGAAGAAGCGCCTGAAGGCATCTACCAGATTTTGGGCGGCTACCTGCCCGACCGCGTGCATCTCATCGATGCAGCGAACAAGAAAAAATATCTGACCGTCAAGGATGCCAGCGGCAAATGCCTTTGCACCGAAATCAAGGGAAGCATATCGAAAGGCAAGCCGGTGAACCTGTGGGCCAAATTCCCGGCACCACCAGCCACGGTACAGAAAGTCTCCGTTGTGGTTTCCGGGTTTGAACCTGTCGAGTCCGTTCCAATCACCGACCGTTAGGAATTTTGGACATGTGGCGCCTCGTTGTGTCGGTTGCCTTCGGCGCAATGTGCAGTGGCAGTGCGCTCGCCCAGGAGCAGCTTGTTGGCAAGCCCGTAGATCTGGTGTTCGCCATCCAAACTCTCGTGTTCAAGGTCGATAATCTAGCCGGTAAGACCCAGGCGCTGGCTCCCCAGGTGCTGGATCTCCAGGTCAAGGAAACGGCGATCGAGACGCGGATTGAACTGCCTGCTGACGTCCTGTTTGATTTCGACAAGGCTGATATTCGCCCAACTGCGGCTGACGCCTTGGGCAGAGCCGCCGAGATGATACGCAAGGGCGCCAAAGGTACTGTGCGGATCGAAGGCCACACTGACGGCAAGGGCAAGCCGGATTACAACCAAAAACTTTCCGAACGACGCGCCGCCTCTGTGCAAAAATGGTTGGTGGACCGCGAGGCTATGGCTGCAACGAAATTTGCCGCGCGCGGCTACGGGGCGACCAAACCTGCCGTACCGAATGCAAAACCTGATGGCTCGGATGACCCGGAAGGCCGTCAGAAGAACCGGCGCGTCGAGATCGTATTTGGCAAGAAATAATACCACGGCAAGCATAACCCGACGACCGGCCGTCTGTCGTATTCTTCAACCCCCACGTCGTAAATTCGACCGAAGCGGCGGCCCGCGCGCGGCAAGCTCGTTCCGCTTTATCCTTCGGAGCGAACGCATGTCAGTACCAAGCAAGGCCCGTTACGTCGTGATCGGCGCGGGTATCCACGGCCTTTCGACCGCCTATCACCTGGCAAAACAGCTGGCGGCCATGTCGCGCTCCGCCCAGGCCGACATCGTCGTCCTGGACAAGTCGCGCATCGCGGCCGGCGCATCGGGCATAGCCTGCGGCGTCATCCGCAACAACTACTTCCAGCCGGCGATGCGCGAGCTGATGGCGCATTCGGTCTCGGTCTGGGAGAGCGATCCGGAAGCCTATCACTACCATCCGGTCGGCTACATGCAGATCAGCCCCGAGGTCATGCGGCAAGGCGTGGCCACCATCTACGAGCAGCAGCAGGCCATCGGCTATGCCTCCACCTTCGTCGAGGGGGCCGAAGCCTCGGACCGGTACATGAAAGGCCTGTTCAGTGATTGGCAGGCCAAAGGCATCACGTCCGTCCTGCACGAGAAGAAGGGCGGATACGCCAACAATGTCGCCTCCATGCGTGGGCTTGCCGCCAAGGCGACCGGCGCCGGCGTGCGCATCCTCGAAGGCGTGCAGGTGACGGGGCTGGAGTTCGGCCACAACAGCCGGGCCGTCGCTGCCGTGCTCACCGACAAGGGCCGTATCGAATGCGACTACGTCGTCTTCGGCGCGGGCCCGTGGGTCCGCGACATGTGGAAGATGCTGGACTTGCCGGAGACCGTCTCGATCAAGGGACGCAACGGGAAAATGCATCACGACATCCCGATGTGGCGATTCTGGCAGCTCGAGGAGGGCGTGCTCGGCGTCGAACCCGACGTGCTCAAGACCAACGACGGCGCCATGCCGCCGGTCATCCATGTCGATACCGATGCGCCGCTCTATTCGGACCGCACCGGCGCGCTTGTGACGGACGAGCTCTGGGGCATCTACTACAAGCCGGATTTCCATTTCGACGGCGTGCAGGGCGGGGCCATGCCCTACAAGGTGGAGAAGCCAGTCCACGACGTCGCCATCGACCCGTACGGGCCCGAGAGTCCGGAATTCGTGGCATCCAGCAATTTCGTCGACATGTGGACCTCGGCTCTCGCCTTCTGTCACAAGCGTTTCGAGGGCAAGTCGGGCCTCTACCGCGACGAGAAATCCGGCGGCATCGGCTGTTTCACCCCGGACTCGTTTCCCGTCTTCGATGTGTTTCGCGAGAACTGCTACGTCATCGCCGACTCCAATCATGGTTATAAGATGCTGGGTGTCGGCGAGCTGGTGGCGCAGGAAATCCTCGGCAAGGAAAGCGCACTGCTCGCGCCCTTCCGGCACGCGCGCTATCCGAAGGCAAGCTGCATCCGGTCTCGGCCAGCCCGTTTCCCTGGAGCTGACGGCTCCGCGCGGGGGATGCATCGGGCGGCCAAGTGGTATAGTGCGGGACCATGAGGCACGCGAGCAAGCAAGAGCCCGAAGTTTTCGTATTTCTGCTGGTTCCCGGCGTATCGATGATGAGCCTCGCATCGGCGCTGGAGCCGCTGCGCTCGCTCAATCTCTTGTCGGGCAGCCAGGCGTACGCGTGGCGGCTGGCCAGCCCCGACGGCACGCCCGTGGAGGCGTCCAACGGCATCATGCTGCCCACGATGCCGATCGAGACAGCGCTCCACGGGGCCTCCTATTTGTTCGCCTGCGGCGGCCTGCGCGTCCAGTCTGCCGATGCGCGGCGTCACCTTGCAATCCTGCGCAAGGCGGCACGGAGCGGCATTGCTGTCGGCTCGCTGTCGACCGCCACATATCTCCTGGCGCGAGCCGGCCTGCTGAACGGTTACCGATGCACCATTCATTGGGAAAACCGGGCGGCCTTCGAGGAGGATTTCCCCGAGCTCAATTGCACCAGCAAGATCTACGAGATCGATCGGGACCGCCTGACCTGCTCGGGCGGGACTGCGGCCATGGACATGATGCTCCATCTGATCGCCGAGCGGCACGGCCCCGAGCTGGCCCGCAGCGTTGCCAACCAGTTCCACCACGAGCGCATCCGCGACGAGCACGACGACCAGCGCGGCGGCCTGCTGGTGACCCTCGCGCATCTGCCGCCGAAGCTTCGCACCGCGATCGAAGCCATGCAGAACCGTATCGAAGACCCGGTTTCGTTGCCGATCATTGCGCGGAGCGTCGCTCTGAGCGCGCGGCAGCTGGAGCGGCTTTTCCTGCGGTACGCGCGCATGACGCCGCTGCGCTATTACATGCAAATCCGCATCGAGCGCGCGCACGAGCTGCTTTTGTATTCCGACAAGCCGATCATCGAAGTGGCGGTCTTGTCCGGTTTCGCGTCGACATCGCATTTCGCCTCCTGGTTCAAGCGCGTGCTGGGCGTGCGCCCGTCCGAGATCCGGGAGGGCCGGCGCCCCGCCGGATTGGTTGCCAAGGGAGGGCAGGCGCGCGAAAGGCACCGTCGCAATTGAGCTGGGACATGTCGCATTCCTACTGTTGCGATGCCCTGCTGCTCCTTGACACTCGCCCTCAATAGAAGAGTTTATCAAAAGGGGGGTGGCTCGGTTGGAGACGATCAAGTTCATCGTCGCAAACTTGACCGTCATTGGGCAACGGACCCTCTAACACGTCTCGATCGTAGGTGTCGCGGTCGGCATCGCCATCCTGATGGGCGTCCCCATCGCGATCGCCATCACCA
>JBKKCB010000267.1:0-26346 GCA_046713545.1 Hyphomicrobiaceae bacterium
CCTCACGATCGTGGCCTTCCTCTACTTCGGTCGGTTCGAGGGCTCCGTGCCGCAGCGCAAGAAGATCGTGCTGCGCCAGCGCTACTGGCTCTACTATGCGCTGACGTTCATGAGCGGCGCCCGCCGGCAGCTGTTCATGGCGTTCGGCGGCTTCCTGCTCGTCAGGAAGTTCGGCTACAGCGTCGGCGACATGGCCATGCTGATGCTGGTGACGTCGGCCGCGAATACGTTCTTTGCCCCGAGGCTCGGCCGGCTCGTGTCGGTCTGGGGCGAGCGCAATACCATCACGCTCGAGAACTGCGTCCTGATCTGCGTGTTCATCGGCTACGCCTTGACACAGAGCGCTGGCGTGGCCGCTGCCCTGTTCATCATCGACGGGATCTTCTTCACGCTCATCCTGGCGCAGAAAACCTACTTCCAGAAGATCGGTGATCCAGCCGACATGGCGGCGACCGCCGCCACCGCCTTCACCATCAACCACATCGCTGCGGTCGCCATACCTGTTACCTTCGGTCTGATCGGAACCGTCGATTACGCCATGATTTTCTGGCTCGGGGCCGGCATTGCTACGACATCGCTGCTGTTGTCGTTCCTGGTGCCGACGCAGCCCGGGCCCGGCAATGAGACCGTGCTGGTGACGCCCCGCCAGCAACCGGCGGAGTGATCGGACCCGGGCACTTGCTTGCGCGTGCCCGGCGCGGCATCATCGCCGGCGGAGTTCGTATCCAGGAGTGATCGCCATGCAGCAGGACCTCCGCCGTTCGGCATCCGGGGATGATCGGGACCGCCTGAAGTCCGAGGCCAGGACGGGCCTCGATGCTCGGCGCCTGTTTCGCTCAGGCTCCTTCTCGGGCGTCACGCACGGTTTCGCGCCGGGCTACGTGCAGGGCAACCTTGCCATTCTGCCCTCGGCGCTTGCGAGTGACTTTCTCCGGTTCTGCCAGCTCAATCCCAAGCCCTGTCCGTTGATCGGCATGTCGCCGCGCCCGGGCGATCCGGCGATCCCCGAGCTGGGCGCCGATCTCGACATCCGCAGCGACCTGCCGAAGTACCGGGTGTGGCGCCATGGCGAGCTCGTCGGCGAGCCGCTCGACATTCGCGAGGCGTGGCGTGACGACCTCGTTGCGTTCGTGCTGGGATGCTCGTTCTCTTTCGAGGAGGCGCTGATCGAGGACGGCATCGAGCTCCGGCATCAGAGCTGCGGCAGCAACGTGCCCATGTATCGAACCAATATCTCCTGCGCCCCGTCCGGGCCGTTCCGCGGGCCGATGGTCGTGTCGATGCGCCCGTTGAAGCCGGCCGACGCCATTCGCGCGGTCCAGATCACGTCACGCTTTCCCTCGGTTCACGGAGCGCCGATGCACCTGGGCTTGCCGGAAGGCATCGGCATCAAGGACATCATGAAGCCCGACTACGGCGACGTCGTCGAGGTGAAGGCTGACGAGCTGCCCGTGTTCTGGGCTTGCGGTGTTACCCCGCAAGCCGTCATCGCCGCCGTCAAGCCGGAGTTCTGCATCACGCATGCGCCGGGCTCGATGCTGATCTCCGATCTCAAGAACAGCAGGCTCGCCGCGCTCTGAGCGACGCTATCCACCGCCCATGTGCTTCGCAGCCTCCGGTCGCTGCTTGAACGCCGTCGCATATTTCACGGCCACCTTCTTCAAGCGCTCCGGCGCGAAATCGAGCTGCGCCAGCGCCATCCCGCGATCGAACACTTCCGAATAGTGGGAGATGCGGTCGCCCTGCAACCTGAAGCGGCCGATCCCCTCGAACACGACGCGCGCGCCGTGTGCTTCGGGAAGCGTTGAATCGTAGCTGAACCGGTAGCTCGCATAGCCGAGCGTGGGCGACGCGACAGGGTCGAAGAACTCCCAACGGAAATTTTTACCGCCGTCGAAGAAGTGCGCCAGCATGTCCTTGATGCCGGCGCGGCCTGGCTTGCTCGGGCCGAAGAAGTAGTCCTCATAAACGCCGTCTTCGGTAAAGCAGTCGGCCAGTGCGTCACCGTTGCCGGCTTCCACAGCAGCAGCGAATTGAGTCAGACGTTCAGCGAGAGTCATGCGCAACCTCCCAACGGTCTGAGACCTCGTTGCCCGGATTGTCACCGATGTGCGCGCAGGAGGGAAGCCCGTGTTTGACCGACCGTTTGCGCTTGACGCACCCGCAGAACGCCTCTATCAGCCTGCGCCATGACGGACACGATGACAGCTCCTGTAGCCCTGCGACGTTGGCGCTCTTAGCGCTGGCGCGGTCTGTCGATCCGTTTCTTCTTTAGACATTCTGGATCTGTTCATGACGCTGCCGGCCTGGGTTTCGGGTGGCATCGTCTGCGCGTATCCGTTCTCAGTCCGGCCGGCGTCCCACACGAGGGAAAAAGCCGATGTACGTTCATCCTGCCTTCAAGACGGAAGAAAAGAGCGCGCTGGAGTATGCCGCGGCGCGCGGTTTTGGCGCTGTCGTCGCGGTCGACAACGGCAGACCGGTGTCGTCGCACGTGCCGTTCCTGCTGCGGCCGAGCCCGTCCGGCGTGCGCCTGGAATTCCATGTCGCCCGCGTGAATCCGCTGCATGAGATCATCGCGCGGGCTCCCGACATCATGATGATCGTGTGGGGCCCGGACGCCTACATCTCTCCGGACTGGTACGTGAGCCCCGACCAGGTGCCGACGTGGAACTATGTTAGCGTGCACTTGAACGGCAAAGCGACCGTGCTGGGCCCCGACGCAACGCACGCGCACGTCGAAGCCCTCTCGCAGGAATTCGAAGGCTGGCTCGCGCCCAAGAAGCCGTGGTCGACGGCCAAGATGCCCGAGAAGAAACGCGACGCCATGCTGCGCGCGATCGTTGCAATCGAAGTTGCGGTTGATACGATCGAAGCAAGCTGGAAGCTCGGCCAGCACAAGACGACGGCCGACCAGTACGAGATCGCCAGAATGCTCGAATGGCGCGGCGACTGGAACGGTCAGGCGTTGAGCGAGGTCATGAAGCAGCGGTTTGCTGCGCTCGCCAGCGTGCCATCGTCCGAAACGAAGGCCGCGTGACGCGCGTGTCAGAGGGAGGGATGACCCCCAATGCTCCAACTCAGACCCAACTGCGAGTGCTGCAACAAGGACCTGCCGCCGAACGCCGAAGACGCGTTGATCTGTTCGTTCGAATGCACGTTCTGCCGCGACTGCGCGGATCAGCGGCTGCCGGGCGGACGCTGCCCCAACTGCGGTGGCGAGCTTGTGCGACGTCCAGTCAGGCCGGCGGACCGCCTCGCCAAGAATCCCGCGTCCACGCAGCGCGTGCTCAAGAAACACGCGTTCTGCGCAGCGGAATAGACAGACGCTTCAAATGCGGCCCGCCTCGACGGCATGGCAGGCGACCTCCCGGCCGCTGTGCGTGATGAGCTGCGGGATCTTTACCCGGCAGGGTTCGAAGGCGAGCGGGCAGCGCGGATGGAACGCGCAGCCGGGGGGAGGGGCAATCGGATTGGGGATTTCGCCTTCGACCATTTTGCGGGGGCGGCCGGTCATGGCGAGGTCGGGCACGGCATCGAGGAGCATGCGCGTATAAGGATGCTGCGGCGCGCGAAACAGTTCCTCCGTCGGCGCAATCTCGACGATGCGGCCCAGATACATGACGCCGATGCGCGCCGCCATGTGCCGGACCACCGCCAGATTGTGGCTGATGAAAAGGTACGTCAGGTTGAAGCGATCCTGCAGGTCCCGCATCAGGTTGAGGATCTGGGCCTGCACGGAAACGTCGAGCGCCGACGTCGGCTCGTCGCAAACGAGAAACTCCGGGTTCGACGACAACGCCCGCGCAATGCAGATGCGCTGCCGCTGCCCGCCCGAGAACTCGTGCGGATACTTGTTTCCATCCGCAGGATCGAGGCCCACGAGCCGCAACAGCTCGCCGACGCGATGCTCCACCTCGGCACCATCGGTCGCGAGGCCGAACGCCTTGATCGGATCCGCAATAATGTGCTTGACCCGCCATTGCGGATTGAGGCTGGCGTATGGATCCTGAAAAATCATCTGGATGCGCCGGCGCAGCTTCTGCCGCTCGTTGGTATCGGCCGTCGACCACATATCGACGTTGTCGATGGACACCGCTCCGCCCGTCGGCTGCAGCAGCCCGACCACCATCTTTGCCACGGTCGATTTGCCGGACCCGGATTCGCCCACCAGCGCGAAGGTCTCCTTCCGCGCGATCGCGAACGACACGTTCTGCACCGCCTTCAGGAAGCGCTTCTCATCGCGCTCGATCACGCGATTGAGCCACGGCTTGGAGACATCGAAGATGCGCGACAGGTTCTCGGCCTCGACGAGTGGAGCAGCGTTCACGCTGTGACCTTTGCTGTGTCGGTGGCAACAAGCCAGCAGGCCGCCTGCGAGCGCTCGATCGAAAACAGATTGGGTCGCTCCACGCGGCAGCGATCGAAAGTGTGCTCGCAGCGCGGATTAAACGGGCAGCCTTGGGGAATGGCCGTCAGCCGCGGCATCGAGCCCGGGATCTGCACCAGGCGGTCGGCCGAGCCTTCCAGCGCGGGAATGGAGCCCATCAGTCCCTTGGTGTAAGGGTGATGCGGATGTTTGACGACATCACGCACCGGGCCGATTTCGGCAATGCGGCCGGCATACATGACCGCAACGCGGTCCGCCGTTTCTGCAATGACGCCCATATCGTGCGTGATCAACAGGACCGCGGTCTCGCGTTCGCGGCAGAGCCGCTTCAGAAGCTGAATGATCTGCGCCTGGATCGAAACATCAAGCGCGGTCGTCGGTTCGTCGGCGATGATGAGCTCGGGCTCGGCGCACAGCGCCAATGCCAATACGACGCGCTGGCGCATGCCGCCGGAGAATTCGTGCGGGTATCCGTCAATGCGTCTCTCGGCGCCCTGGATGCCGACTTCATTGAGCAGCGCGATGGCGCGCGTGCGCGCTTCACGGTCCGACAGACCCAGATGCGTGCGCATGGTTTCGATCAATTGCTCGCCCACGCGATAGAGCGGATTGAGGCTGGTCAGAGGATCCTGAAACACCATGCCGATGCGCTTGCCCCGGATCGGGCGCATCTGCGCGGGCGGCAGATTGTCGATACGCGCGCCCTTCAGCTGTACGACACCGCCGGCAATGCGCCCGGGAGGCTCGAGCAGGCCGATGATGGCGGCGCCTGTCAGCGACTTTCCGGCACCGGATTCGCCGACAACCCCCAGGACTTCGCCGGGCGCGATATCGAAGGAGATGTCGTCGACGGCAACCAGCGTGCCCCGCCGTGTCGGAAACTCGACGCTCAGATTGCGGACCGACAGCACCGGCTGACGCATCACGAACTGTGTCCGCTATTTCGGCGCATGCAATTTCATGTAAACGAAGTTTGGAGGCGACACTGGGAAATCCCACTCCTTCTTCATGGCGTAAGCGAGCATCTGGTTGTGCACGGGCAGATAAATTGTCTCATCCCGAACCGTACTCCAGATCTGGGCGATCGTAGCATTGCGCTTGGCCGTGTCGACTTCGCTGGACAGGCTTTGAATCATCTTGTCGAGGTCGGCATTGGCATACTGCGTGCCATTGTACGTCCCCATCTTGCCGGTGCGCGAGTGATAGAGGAAGGCAAAAACGAAGTGACTGTCAAATGTCGGCACGCCCCACCCGAGGAGGTAGAAATCGGTTTCGGGCGGTTCTTTCTCAACCAGCGGGAAATGCTTGGTTTTGGACTGGACTGTGAGCTCAACCTTTATGCCGATGCGCGCCATCATCGGCGCCACGGCCTGGCAAATGCCTTCGTCAGATACGTAGCGATCGTTGGGGCAGTGCAGCGTGACGGTAAAGCCGTTCGGATATCCTGCGTCTGCCAGTAGCTTCTTGGCAGCGTTGACATCGACTTTCGGAGCTGTGTCCAGTTCCTTGGTATATCCATTGACGAAGGACGGCGCGAGCATGCCGGCCGGAACCGACTGTCCGCGCATAACCGCTCGTTTGATGGCCTCGCGATCGATGCTCATGTTCATGGCTTGCCGGACGCGCTTGTCCGCAAAGGGATTGCGCCCCTTGACGTCCGAGCTCCTGAGCTCGGGCGCGCGCACATTCATGCCGAAGAAAATCGTCCGGTTCTCCAACCCCGAGTTGACTTTGAGGCCCGGTGTCTTTTCCAGCCGTGCGATGTCCTGCACGGGCACGTCTTGAACAAAATCCACCTCGCCCGAGAGCAGGGCGGCGACGCGCGTCGCGTCCGACTTGATGGTGAGATAGGTGATTTCGGTTACCCCGAGCGGAAACTGCCCCTTGCCCCAGTATTTCGGATTGAGCGTCGCGACCGTCTTTACATCCTGTTCGCGCGATACGAGTGCGTAAGCTCCCGTGCCGTTGACATTACGGACAGCAAAGTTATCGGTTCTCTCCTTGAAATCCTGCACTTTTGTGCTGTTGTTGGCCTCGGCCCACTCCTTGTCCATCATGAAGAGATTGGTGAGGTAGGCGGGCAGCAGGGGATTTGGCCCCTTGGTCTTGATCTGAACCGTGTGGGCGTCGGTCTTGGAGACCGAGTCGACCGAACTCAGCACGTCCTTCATTCCCGACGTCGGTTGCAGCGCACGATTGAGCGAGAACAAGACGTCGTCGGCGTCGAACGCATTGCCGTTGTGGAATGCTACGTCCTTGCGCAGCTTGAATTCCCAGATGCTCGGATCGCTCGTGACCTGCCACGACAGCGCCAGCGCCGGCTCCAATTTGCCTTTGATGTCGCGGAGCACGAGCGGCTCATAGAAGAGATGCATCAGATTATGGGTTGGGCTTTCGTTCTGTGCATGCGGATCGAGTGTCAACGCGTCACCCGAACGCGCCCATCTCAGTGATTTTGCATCTGCTGCGCTTCCGATAAGGCAGACCGCAACCAGCACTGCCGCCCCGCGCCTAACTATGCCCCGCATTGCCGTCTCCGCTTTTGTCGCCGCCACGACAAATCCGTCATCTCAGTTTGGGATTCAACGCATCACGCAACCAGTCTCCGAGCAGGTTCACGGCAAGAACGAGTACAGCAAGCGTGATGCCGGGAAACGCCACCATCCACCACGATCCGGAAAACAGGTAACGGTTGCCGATCTGGATCATCGTGCCCAGCGACGGCTCGTTGGGTGGCAGGCCGACCCCAAGGAAGGACAGGGTTGCTTCCGTAATGATGGCCAGCGCCAGATTGATGGTCGCGATCACAAGAACGGGGGAAAGCACATTGGGGAGCACGTGCTTGAACATGATGGCGGCGCGGCTCAAGCCGATGAGGCGTGCCGCCTGGACGTATTCCTTGTTCTTCTCGACGAGCGTCATGCTGCGCACGGTGCGCGCATACTGCACCCAGAACGAGAAGCCGATGGAGCAGACGAGGATCCAGAACTGTCCTCCACTCGAGATGCGGCCCTTGAACGCCGTCATGGCTATGCCGTTCACGAGCAGTGCGATGAGGATGGTCGGAAACGTCAGCATCACATCGGCGACGCGCATGATCACGGAGTCGACGTAGCCGCCGAGATAACCCGCGGCCAGGCCCAGGGACACGCCCATGACGATGGCCATGAGCACGGCCAGGAGGCTGATGGCCATGGAGCTGCGCGTGCCATACAGGATGGTGGAGAAAATATCGCGTCCCTGATCGTCGGTGCCGAGCCAGAAACGTGAATCGCCCTCATTCAGCCAGGCCGGCGGCAGATTGGAGTCAAGCAGGTTCAACGAGCCCAGGTCATAAGGGTTGTGCGGCGCGATGACGGGAGCAAGAAGCGCAGCCGCCAGCATGACGAAGGTCAGTATCGCAGCCAGGACCACCAGTCGCGAACGCGTGAAGCTGTGGAACAAATCACTGTCGAGCGCACGGCGGGCCATCCCGCGATCCGGTCGCGGTACAGCTGCGGGTTGGCGGTCCGAGTCAATGACATCGGTCATGCTTCACGCCCATGAATGCGGATGCGAGGGTCGACCCACACGTAGAGCAAATCGACGATGAAATTGATGAGCACGAAGAGAAAGGCCACCAGCAGGAGGTACGCAGACATGACCGGAATATCGGCGTTCTGCACGGATTGGATGAAAAGCAGACCCATGCCGGGCCACTGGAACACGGTCTCGGTAATGATGGCGAAGGCGATGATGGCGCCAAGCTGCAACCCGATGATCGTGATGACTGGAATGAGCGTGTTCTTCAGCGCGTGCCCGAAATTCACGGCCCTGTCGGAAAGGCCGCGGGCGCGGGCAAACTTGATATAGTCCGTTCGCAGAACTTCCAGCATCTGTGATCGGACCAGGCGCGTGATAAGGGTCATTTGAAAGAGGCCGAGTGTGATGGACGGCAGGATCAGGGCCTTGAGCCCGGATAAGGTCAGAAATCCTGTGGTCCATCGGCCCAAACGCACGACCTCGCCACGCCCGAACGACGGCAGTACTCCCAGATTTACAGCAAACACGTAGATCAGCAGGATGCCGATCAGGAATGTCGGTAACGAAATGCCTACCAGCGAGACCGCCAAGAACACCTTGGACAACCAGGAATCGCGGTGAATCCCGGTATATACACCCATCGGAATTCCAAGCAGGATCGCGAACGCGGCGGCCGTCAGCGCCAGCTCCAATGTCGCCGGAAAGCGGTCGGCAATGATCGTCGTGACGGGCTGCTTGACCTGGTAGGAGATGCCGAAGTCGAACTTCATCGCGCTCCAGATGAAGCGGCCGAACTGAACGACGATGGGATCATCGAGCCCCAGATCCTTGCGCAGCTGCAGGCGGTCTTCCAGGCTCGTGTCCTGCCCGACCATCTGATTGACGGGATCGCCGACGAACCGGAAGAGCACGAAAGCCAGCAGCGCCACCGCCACCATCACCATGGCGGCTTCGAGCAGTCTGCGGATGGCAAAGGCGAGCATGCACTTGTCCTAGCGGTCGTCAGCAAGTCCCCGGATGTCTGACGCTTGGCACACAACCCGCCGGTGCCGTCATTTCATTATGAAATGAGCCCCATACAGCATGGATGATTCGATAGGATCCTGCGACGGGCCTGTGATGATTCTCCGTAGCCGTTTCGACGAAACCTGCGTCGACCGCTGTCCATCTTGTCGCACTTGGCCGCGGCGGCTGGCAGGTTTTTGCTGCAAGCCGCCGCCTTCTGTGGCCGAGCTATCGGCGCAGAGCTGCCCTAATCCTGCTTCTGCACCCAATAGAACAGGATCTGATTGTCGGCGCGCTGGGCGATCTTGGTCTTCTTGTTCACGCCCCACACCAGGGCCTGCTGATGCAGCGGCAGCAAACCGGCCTCCTCATGCACGATCGTGAACGCTTCAAAGATCAGGTCGTCGCGCTTCTTGGCATCGCTCTCGACGAGGATCTGCTTGGCGAGCGCGTCGACCTTTGGATTGCAGTAGCCGCCGTAGTTGAACGTGCCGCCCTTGCCGTCGGCATCGCGGCAGCCGGCGATGTTGGCGAGAACGTTCCAGCTGTCGAACGAGCCGGGTGTCCAGCCGAGGAGGTTGAAGGAGGAGTCGTACTTCTTGGTCGGGCCCGCCTTCTCGAAGTACTTGGCCTTCGGCTGTGCCAGCAACGTCACCTTTACGCCGATGCGCGCCAGCATGGTCGTGACCGCCTGGCAGATCGCCTCGTCGTTGACGTAGCGATCGTTCGGGCAGTCGAACGTCACTTCGAAGCCGTTCGGATAGCCGGCTTCCGCCAGCAGCTTCTTGGCGGCCTCGGCGTCATAGGGATGCCGCTTGAACTCTGCCGACCGCGAATACAGCAGCGGCGAGATCAGCAGCGCCGACGGCACGGCGAGGTTGCGCATCACGCGCGACTTGATCGCCTCGATGTCGATGGCCTGGTAGAACGCCTTGCGGACGCGCGCATCCTTGAACGGGTTCTTGCCCTTCACGTTGGAGTAAAGCAGCTCGTCACGCATCTGATCCATGTTGAGGAAGATGGTGCGCAGCTCGGGGGCCGTCAGGACATCCGTCGACGGGTTGCTCTTGATGCGTTCCACGTCCTGAACCGGGACGGGGTCCATCATGTCGATCTCGCCGGAGAGCAGCGCGGCAACGCGCGTCGCGTCCGACTTGATGGTCGTGAAAATGACCTCGGTCAGATTGTGCTCGGGCTTGCCCCACCAGCTCGGATTGGGCTTGAAGACGGTTTTCACGCCCGGCTCATGGCTGACGATGGTGAAAGGACCGGTGCCGTTGGCCTTGAGCGCGAATGGGTTGAGCGACGTTGCCGTCGCCGATTGGGCCTGCGTGGCGCCGTTTGCCTCGGCCCATTTCTTTGAGAAGATGTACCAGGTGTCCCACTCGTAGTGCAGGATCGGGTTCGGCGATGCCAGAACGAAGTCGACCGTGTGGTCGTCGACCTTCACGGCCTTCATGTCGCCCGGTGCGCGCGACTTGATCTGCGAGCCGGGGCTGCGCATGCGGTCGAGCGAGAAGACGACATCATCGGCGACGAAGTCCTCGCCGTTGTGAAACTTGACGCCCTTGCGCAGATGGAAGCGCCACTTCAGCGGCTCGACGATCTCCCAACGTTCCGCGAGGCCTGGGATGATCTTCAGGTCTTTGTCGCGCTTCGTCAGCCCTTCCATGACGCTGCCCATGGCGCCGAGCGTGAACGTCTCGTTCAGCGTGTAGGGGTCGAGCGCATTCAGGTCGCCTTGAAAGGCGTATCGGAACGTCTTGGCGCTGGCCGGCGTGGCAGCGAGGCCGACAGCAACTGCACCTGCCACAGCCCATGTACGAAACTTCATCGAAATCCTCCTCGGAAATCCCTGGCGACGGACGCGACGGCGTTTGCTTCTTTGGCCGTTGACTGCCGCGCTGGCGGGATATTGGCGGAAGAGCGTCGGCTGGTCCAGCGCTACTGCTGACTATTCGGTGTGCGCTGTGGGCGCCCAGCAGATTGATTTTGTTGCAGTCGCGAAATCAGACCTCGTCCTCGGCCACGGCTTCCGACCAGGGCTGCTCAGGCTCGGTGGCCCCTTCGTTGCCGGCGCTGGTCCGGCGCACGGCCCCGGCGATGGTGAAGGGGAATGGATAGAGCACGGGGTCCGCCAGAATCGTGGTGCAGGCCTCATCCAGGATCTTGCGCGCCTCGGCGGGCAGGCGCCGGTCCACCGTGACGGCCACACCGCCGGACACATCCACGCGCGGCTGGTGGAAGGAGGTGTCGAGGTCAAAGCCGTAATCGGCGGTCATGGCAAGAAGCTGGAACACGGCAGGAATGATGCGTCGCCCGCCGCACCCGCCGATGCCGACGGCCCCGTCCGGCCCGGTCATGATGGTGGGAACGTAGTTCGATAGACCGCGGCGGTCGGCAGCAAGGCCGTTTGGCCCACCGGGCCTCGGGTCGAACCAGTTGATGCCGTTGTTCATGAGAATGCCGGACTGGGGCAGCACGACGCGGCTTCCGAACAGCGACAGCAACGTTTGTGTCAGGGTGACGATATTGCCGTGACGGTCGATGACGGAGAGATGCGTCGTCGAGGTCGGTACGCTGCGCTCGCCGGCATCGCCCATCCGCTTGAATCGGTCTGTCCAAGCGGTCTCCAGCGACTTGGCGTAGGCGACGAAGCGCTGCCCGTCGGGGCCGGCTCCATGCGGCGCGCCTCGCTTTTTCAGGTCCTCGAACGCCACCGCCAACGTCGGACCGCCGTTCAATTCGGGCAGCACGTGCAAGGTCCGGTCGCGATAGGTGAACTGCAGGGGCTCGCGCTCGCGCGGCGCGACCGCAGCGAGATCCTCCTCGGTCAGATAGCCGCCCAGGGCCTGCACGTCCTCCGCGATCGTCCGTGCTAGCGCGCCCCGATACAGCACACCCGCGCCCTCCTCGGCGATGGCGCGCAATGTGCGCGCCAGCTCGGGCGCGGGAAGGCGGAGCTGGGCGAGGCCGGCTTGCGGCGCGGAAGGGACCGGCGGCAGGCCGCCGCGCAGAAAGCGGCGCGAGGCGCCAGCGTCCTTCTGCAGATCGCCAAGTCCGCTCGCGATCACCAGCATCGTATGCCAGTCGACGACGGGACCGTCTTCCGCCAGGGGGATGGCAGGCCCGACCAGCGAGGCCCAGGGCTTGGTGCCGAACATCTTGTGCGCGAGCGCGAGGCCGGCTGGCTGCGTCGGCGCGACCAGCGCCTTGGCGCCGGTGGTATTGAGATTGTTCTTCACGAGGGGCCAGCCGAACAGGTTGCCCTCGTCGAGGCCACCCGCGAGCGGGAAATCCTCAACCTTGAGGCCCTTGGGCGAGCGTCCGCCGAAGTCGACGGCCGTCACCTTGCCCGTCTTGGCCTCCAGCACAAGCATGGCACCGACGCCGCCGATGCCGCTCATCCATGGCTCGACGACGCCGACGGCAAACGCAGCCGCAATTGCCGCATCGACGGCGTGGCCGCCCTCCTTGAGCACGCGGGCGCCGACCTCGGACGCCACGCGGTTCTGCGTGACGACGATACCGCCCTTCGAACGCACCGATGGCTTGCGCACGACGCGCTTGAGAGACAGGTTCGGCGAAAGCGAGCTGGCGATCGAGGGCACGGCGGAGGCTCCAGGCGGTTGGACGGATCTCAGATCAGGCAGCGTGCAGATGCGCTTTCAGCGCATCGAGCACGGCGTCGGGGGCTTCGGCCATCATGATGTGGCCGCAGCGGGGAATGGTGGTGACTTTCGCGCCCGAAATGAGGGCCGCAAGCTCCGCCCCCTTTTTCGCAGGTGTCATCACATCGTCGCCGCCCAGGATGAACTGCGTCGGGCAGGTGATCTTCTTGGCCGAGGCCGGTCCGCTGGTCCACGCATTGCAGGCGGCCAGATCGCTCGCGAGCACGCCGGGCCGGTTCAAGTCCAGCAACGCCCGGGATGATCCCGTCATCCACAAGCCGGGTGCCGGATGCCCGCCGAGCTGGGCAGACGCGCTGTGACACCAGCCCGTCATCATGTCGTAGGCCTTGGGTGGATCATCCTTGGCGGCGGCCAGAAGTGCCGGGTGCACGGGCATCCATGGGGAGACGCCCAGGAGAGACAGGCGCGAGACGCGCGATGGTGCCCGCGCCGCGGCCTCCAGGGCAATCACCGCACCCATCGAATGCCCGACGAGTGCTGCCTTCTCCAAACCCGCAGCTCCGATGAGCCGCACGACCCAATCAGCCATCGCATCTATGCTTGCCAGCGGCGCGCCGCCCGAGCGTCCGTGCCCCGGCAGGTCGATAGCCAGCGACGACCATCCATGCCACGCGAACCATCGGCTCTGCAGCTGCCAGCAGACATGATCGAGGCCCGCGCCATGAATGAAAATGACGGCGGGCTTTCGCGCATCGAACGGGCGGCCGCCGGTCGCCGCGAACACGCGCTGGCCATCGAGATCGAACTGCATCACTTCTGGCCCTTTTGCGCGGCTTTCAGCGCCTGCTCCAGATCCTCGACGAGATCCTGCGGATCTTCGAGCCCGATCGACAACCGCACCAGCTCTTCGCCGATGCCCGCATTAGCGAGCTCCTCGGCGCTCATTTGCGCATGCGTTGTGCTTGCCGGGTGGATGATGAGCGACTTGGCATCGCCGACATTGGCCAGATGCGAGAACACCTTGAGGCGTTCGATCAGCGTCTTCCCGGCGGCCCGCCCGCCCTTCACGCCGAAGCTCATGATGGCGCCGGCGCCCTTCGGCAGTTGCCGCTTCGCCAGCGCATAGTCGGCGTGGCTTTCGAGGCCCGGATACTTCACCCAGGCGACGGCAGGGTTCTTGGCCAGGAATTGCGCCACCGTCTCGGCGTTGCTGACGTGCCGCGCCATGCGCACAGGCAGCGTCTCAAGCCCCTGCAGCAGATAGAAGGCGTTGGCCGGACTGAGCGTGGCGCCGAAGTCTCGCAGGCCCTCCGCTCGCGCCCGCATGACGAACGCCGCCGGGCCGAATTCCTCGGCGAACGCCAAGCCATGATAGCCGGCGTACGGTTCTGTCAGCGTCGGAAATTTCGTCGACGCGGACCAGGCGAACCGGCCCGAGTCCACCAGCACGCCGCCGATCGCCACGCCGTGTCCGCCGATGAACTTTGTGGCCGAATGCATGACGATATCGGCCCCATATTCGATGGGGCGGCAAAGGTAGGGCGTCGCAAAGGTGGAATCGATCATCAGCGGCAGGCCGTGATCGTGGGCCACGTCCGCCACCGCCTTGATGTCCAGCACTTCCAAGCCTGGATTGCCGAGCGTCTCGGCAAACACGAGACGCGTCTCCGGCCGAATGGCTTTGGCAAAGGCGGCCGGATCGCGCGGATCGACGGCGGTGCTGGTGATGCCGAAGCGCGGCAGCGTATGCACGAACATGTTGTGCGAGCCGCCGTATACGCGCGACGACGTCACGATATGACCGCCTGCTCCCATGAGCGTGACGATGGCCAGATGCAGCGCCGCCTGCCCGCTGGCGGTCGCCACGGCGCCGACGCCGCCTTCGAGCGCGGCCACGCGCTCCTCGAACACTGCGACGGTGGGGTTGGAAATGCGGGAGTAGATGTGGCCTGCGCGCTCGAGGTTGAACAGCGCGGCCGCGTGGTCCACGTCCTCGAACACGAAGGATGTCGTCTGGTAGATGGGCACGGCGCGCGCGCCGGTCGCCGGATCGGGCCGCTGCCCCGCGTGCAGCGACAGCGTGTCGAAACGAGGGTATCGGTCGGAGCTCATGGGTGCCTCGGACATTGCCTAAGTGAACCCTATACAGCCACCCGCGCAGGCGTCCAGCGCAGCGTCGGCACTGGACGCCCGGACCCGCGCTCGTACATGCTCACGCAAAGTCGAAACGCGAGGAGACGCCAAATGCGGACTGCGCCCCTGATCCCCTTGTCCGATGTGACGTGGTCCGGTGAAGGCCTGAAGCGCCCCGAATGCGTGATCACCACCGCCAAGGGCGAGGTCTTCGTCGGCGACCACCATTCGGGCATCGCTGAGCTCGGCAAGCCGAAGCGGGACATTGTCGGCGCGCCCCCTGGCTTTCTCCCCAACGGCGTGACCATGCTGCCCAATCGCGAGTTTCTGCTCGCCAATCTTGGGCCGGGCGGCGGCGTCTGGCGGCTCGACAGGGACTGGCGGTTGTGGCCGTGGCTGTTCGAAGCCGAGGGCGAACTGCTGCGCGTCTGCAACTTCGTCGGCTACGAGCGCGACGGCACGGTCTACATTTCCGTCTCGACGCGCCATTTCCCGCGCGAGCGGTCGATGCGCCCTGTTATCGCTGATGGCTTCATCGTGCGCGTCGACTCCAAGGGCGCCCGCCTCGTCGCCGACGGCATCGCCTTCACCAACGAATGCCGCGTCGATCCCACCGGCAAGTGGCTCTACGTCAACGAGACGCAAGGCCGGCGCGTCTCGCGCTTCGAAATTCGCGGCGACGGCCTTGGCCCCAAGCAGACGGTGCACGAGTTCGGGCCCGGCGAGTTTCCGGATGGATTTGCGTTCGATGCGGAAGGCGGCGTGTGGGTCGCCTGCGTGCTCGCCAATCGCGTCATCCGCGTCGACGTGCAGGGCAAGGCGCATCTCATCCTGGATGACGGCGACCCAGCCATGATCGAGCAGGGCGAAGCCATCTTCCAGGCCGGCAAGGGCGGCCGCGAATGGCTGGAGCTCGGCGCCAAGCGATCCCTGCGCAACATCGCCAGCGTCGCCTTCGGCGGCCCCGATCTCAAGACCGTTTATCTCGGCTGCCTCGCCGGCGACAAAATTCCGACCTTCCGGTCGCCCATCGCGGGAGCCGAACCAGTGCAGTGGAAGTTTTAGGGCTCCTGTCGCATTGCTGCATTGCAATAGGTCGATGGCCAAACGCCATAGTTTGCGCTAGGGAATTGTCCGGACAACGGACCGCATCGGTCCTCGAGCCGAGGCGATCCCGCGCATGCTCCGCACCGACGGCAAGCTCCACTACCTGCGCGAAGCGCCTCCCAAAGACGCGGAGACGATCGAGATTGCACCGGGCATTCTGTGGGTGCGCCTGCCGCTTCCCTTCCGATTGAACCACGTCAACGTGTGGCTGCTGCGCGAGCAGGACGGCTGGACAGTCGTAGATACGGGTGTCGGCACGCCACAGGCGCGTGAGCTTTGGGAGGCGCTGCTCAAAGGCGTGCTCGCCGGCAGCCGCATCAATCGGGTCATCTGCACCCACGGTCATACCGACCACATTGGCCTCGCCGGATGGCTCGTCCAGCGCGCCGGCGGCGCGCCATTTGCGGCGACGCTGGTGGAGTGGCTGTCCGCGCAGGTCCGGTTGTCGGAGTCGCAACTGCCGATGCGGCCCGAGGTGGTCCGCTTCATGCAGGGACATGGATGCGACGCGCCCACCATCGAGGCTTATCGTAACGATCGCCGCCGCACGCATGCGCTGCTGGGTGAGATGCCCGGCACCATCGAGCGGCTGCGCGACGGCGCAACGATCACGTTCGGCGGTCGTCAATGGCGCATCCTCGTGTGTGGCGGACATACGCTCGAGCATGCCTCGTTCTGGTGCGAGGGGGATAGCATCCTGATCGCCGGCGATCAGGTGTTGTCGAAGATATCGCCCATGATCGGCGTCTACCCGGGCGAGCCGTGGGCCGATCCTCTGGCGGAATACCTTGGTTCGCTGCATCGCTTTCGCGAACTGCCCGCCGATGCCCTCGTATTGCCATCCCACGGCTTGCCGTTCGTGGGCCTGCATACGCGCCTCGATCAACTCCAGCACCATCACGAATTGCGCCTCGATCACCTGGCCCGGCTGATGGACGAGCCGCGCACGACCATGGAATTGACGCACGGCCTGTTTCCCAAGGCGGTGGCGGAGGGCCAGGGGCGCCACGCGCTGTCCGAGACCATCGCGCATGCCCACTACCTCATCGGGCGCGGGCGGGCGGTCCGCGAGATCGTGGACGATGGCCGCATTCTGTTTCGCAGGGCCGAGGACAAGGAAGGCGAGTTCATCGCCGCCGATTGACTCCGTGACCATGAGCGGATTTCGTTTCCCGTGCTCGATAGACAAGCACCAAACGCATTAAATTCGGACATGCCGTCCGCTTTGACTTGCCCCGTTTCGCGCGTCCAACCTATAGTTTGACCTTGCGGGGCAGGCCGGCTCGCCGGGAAGCCGCAGGCTGAAGCTCGCATCGGCGAGAGCGCGATCGTTTCGCATGGAGGCACTTCCGGCTTCCATGCGAAGCGTGAATCGCACTCTAGACTAATAAAGTAGAGCAGGATTCACGCTTCGGCCGAGGCGTCTTGGTTGCGGAAAGTGACTCCATCCGAAGCGATCCTGCTCTAAATCCGTCAGCTCGAAGCGACAGCGTGAGGTCATCATGCGTTTCAGAACATTTTCATTCGCTGGCTTGTTTGCCGCAGCGATGGCCGCTGGCGCGGCCTTCAGTCTGGGCAGCGACCCGGCTCGGGCGCAGGGCAACCTGCGCATCGGCATGACGGCGAACGACGTTCCGCTGACCTGGGGGCAGCCGGACAACGGCTTCGAGGGCTACCGGTTCATGGGCCTTCTTGTCTATGACGCGCTGATCAATTGGGACCTGACGGCGGCCGACAAACCGTCCGGGCTTATTCCCGGTCTGGCCGAGAGCTGGGAGGTTGATAAAACCGACCAGACCAAGTGGGTGTTCAAGCTGCGCCAGGGCGTGAAGTTTCACGACGGCTCCGATTTCAATGCCGATGCCGTCATCTTCAACATGGACCGGCTGGTCGACGAGAAGTCTCCCCAATACAGCGCGCGTATGGCCTCCCTCACCAACTTCCGCATTCCCGCCTACAAATCGGTGCGCAAGGTCGACGACTACACCGTCGAATTCACCACAAAGGCTCCGGACTCTTTCTGGCCGTATCAGATCTGCTACGTGCTGATGGCATCCCCCAAGCAGTGGGAAGCGACCGGCAGGGATTGGGCCAAGTTTGCGCTGACGCCTTCAGGCACCGGACCGTGGAAGCTGACCGCCTTGAAAGCACGGGAGTTTGCCGAACTCGCTCCCAACAAGGACTACTGGGACAAGGCGCTCGCGCCGAAGCTGGACAAGCTGACGCTGATACCGATGCCCGATGCCAGCGCGCGAACGGCAGCCCTGCTCGCCGGCCAGGTCGACTGGATCGAAGCGCCTGCGCCCGATGCCATGAAGCGCATCCAGAGTTCCGGCTTTGGCATCGCGGCAAGCGTTTATCCGCACATCTGGTCGTGGCACCTCAATCGGGTCGAGGGATCGCCCTGGAATGATATCCGCGTTCGCAAGGCGGCCAACCTCGCGATCGATCGCAAGGGCGTGCTCGAGCTTCTCGGCGGATATGCCGTCGAGGCGACGGGCCACGTCGTCAAGGGAGATCCCTGGTACGGAGCGCCCGGCTTCGACATCAAGACCGACGTGGACGCCGCCAAGAAGCTGTTGGCCGAAGCCGGATACGGTCCCGACAAGCCGGTCAAGATCAAGATGCTGATTTCGGCATCGGGCTCGGGCCAGATGCTTCCGCTGCAGATGAACGAATACATGCAGCAGAACCTCAAGGCCGTGAATATCGAAGTCGATTTCGAGGTTGTGGAGTGGCAGGCGCTTCTGGACTTGTGGCGTGCAGGCGGAAAGTCACCGCAGATCAAGGGTGCGCACGGTGTCAATATTTCGTACACGACGCAGGATCCCTACAGCGCGTTCACGCGGCTGATGCGCTCGGATCTCGCGGCGCCGACGGGCGTGAATTTCGGCTACTACAGCGATCCCGAAATGGACAAGCTGCTCAACGAGGTTCAGGTCACGTTCGATGCCAAGGCGCGGGACGGCCTCCTGGCAAAAATCCACACCAAGATGGTGGACGACGCGTTGTTCCTGTGGGTCGTGCATGACGTCGGCCCGCGTGCCATCAGCCCGAAGGTCAAAGGCTTCGTCCAGGTGCGCAACTGGTTCCAGAGCCTGTCGAACGTGACGATGACAAAGTAGGGCATGACGTGGCCGCGCGCCCGCAGGCGGGCGGCCACGGTGTCGGAGATGGGCGTATCCGCCCGGAAATGAGACCGTGTGCTTGGCTATGCGTTGCGCCGTCTTTTGTATGTGGTGCCGATCTCTCTCGGCGTGACAATCCTCGTTTTCGCCCTTGTGCATCTCGCTCCAGGCGATCCTTTGAATGCCGTGGTCGCGCCCGATGCCCCGGCCAGCGTCGTCGCCAAGCTGAGAGCAGACTACGGCTTCGATCGCCCCCTGCCCGTGCAGTATGCGCAATGGCTCGGCCGCGCCATACGCGGCGACCTCGGCCTGTCCGTCGTCAACAGCCGCCCGGTCCTCGACCAGTTGATCATTGCCGTGCCGAATACTCTGATCCTGGCGGTCGCGGCAACGCTCATCGGGTTCACGCTCGGCGCAATCCTGGGAGGTCTCGCCGGATACTTCCAGGGCACCTGGATCGACAAATTCGCGACCGGCTTCGGCGTCGCCGGCGTGTCCGTGCCGCACTATTGGCTCGGCATGGTCCTGGTGATCATTTTCGGCGTCGAGCTCAACTGGCTTCCGGCAACCGGCATGGGTTCCGGCGGTTCGGGCGGATGGGAATGGGACTGGGCGCACATGCGCCACCTCATTCTCCCCGCTGTCACCTTGTCCGTCATTCCGTGCGGGATCATCACGCGCACGGTACGTGCCATCGTGGCCGAAGTGCTGTCGCAGGAGTTCGTCCAGGCGCTCCGCGCCAAGGGTCTGCTCAACGGCCGTACCATGCTGCATGTCATCAAGAACGTGGCTCCGACGGTGCTGGCGGTGATGGGCCTGCAGCTCGGCTATCTGCTGGGCGGCTCGATCCTGGTCGAGACGGTTTTCAATTGGCCCGGCACCGGTTTCCTTCTCAATGATGCGATCTTCCGGCGCGACATTCCCATGCTCCAGGGCACGATCCTGGTGCTGGCGATGTTCTTCGTCGCGTTGAACCTGATCGTCGATATCCTGCAAACCTTGATCGATCCGCGCATGCGGCGAACCTAGAAACGCATGAACCTGAATACACCCACAGCCGCCACGGTCGATGTCGCACAAGTCGTGCTGCAATCGCGTGGCTACTGGACCACCGTGTGGCAGCGCCTCAAGCGCGACAAGGTCACGATCGCCTTCGCCGTCCTGCTGGCGGCCATCATTCTTTCCGCGGTGTTCGCCCACTGGATCGCGCCGCACGATCCCTACAAGGGCAACATCCTCCGGCGCCTGAAGGAGATCGGATATCCCGGGCATCTGCTCGGCACCGACGAGACCGGCCGCGATATGCTGACCCGCCTCATATACGGCGGCCGCCTGTCGCTGTTCATGGGCGTCATGCCGGTCGTGAACGCGCTCGCCATCGGCGGACTGCTCGGCATCATCGCGGGCTTTGCCGGCGGCCGCATCAACATGCTGATCATGCGGACGATGGACATCTTCTACGCATTTCCGTCCGTGCTGCTGGCCATCGCCATCTCGGGCGCGCTCGGGGCCGGCATCGGCAACGCCATTCTGTCTTTGACCATCGTCTTCATTCCCCCGATCGCGCGGGTTGCCGAAAGCGTCACGACCCAGGTGCGCTCACTGGACTATGTGGAGGCGGCGCGGGCCTCGGGGGTATCGTCGACGCGCATTATCCGCGTGCATGTGCTCTCCAACGTCCTGGGCACCATCTTCATCTACGCGACCGGACTGGTGAGCGTGTCCATCATCCTGGCGTCCGGCCTGTCGTTTCTGGGCCTTGGCACCCGGCCGCCCGAAGCGGAATGGGGATTGATGCTGAATACGCTGCGGCAGGCCATCTATGTGAACCCTTACGTCGCGGCATTGCCTGGGCTGATGATCTTTCTGACCTCTCTGAGCTTCAACCTGCTGTCCGATGGATTGCGGTCGGCCATGGATGTGAGGCTCTGAGCGCCGCATGAACGCTGGCCCCCTCACGCGCCCCGAGACCAAACCGGCGGGCGATCCCATCCTGAAGGTCTCGGGCCTGCGCAAGTACTTCCCGGTTCGCGGCGGCATTCTCAATCGCACCGTGGCGCAGGTCCAGGCGGTCGATGACGTGGATTTCCACCTCGAGCGCGGCGAAACGCTCGGCATCGTCGGCGAGTCGGGGTGCGGCAAGTCCACCACGGCGCGCCTGCTGATGCGGCTTATCGAGCCCGACGCAGGCGATGTCTTCGTCGACGGCAACAAGGTCGGCGCCGGCGAGGCCATGACCGTGCGCGACATGCGCCGGCAGATGCAGATGGTGTTTCAGGACAGCTACTCGTCCCTCAATCCACGCCTGCCCTGCGAGGAGACCATCGCGTTCGGCCCGAAAGGTCACGGCCTGCCGCCTGCTGAAGCCCGCGAGCGCGCGCGCGACCTGCTGGCCAAAGTCGGACTGGAGCCAAACCTGTTCATTCGCCGTTATCCGCATGAGCTGTCGGGCGGCCAGCGGCAGCGGATCAACATCGCCCGTGCCCTGGCGCTCAATCCGCGCATCGTCATTCTGGATGAGGCGGTCTCGGCTCTCGACAAATCGGTGCAGGCGCAGGTGCTCAATCTGCTCGGCGACCTGAAGCGGGAGCTGGGCCTCACCTACATTTTCATCAGCCACGATCTGCATGTGGTGGAATACATCTCAGATCGCATCCTGGTCATGTATCTCGGCAAAGTGGTCGAGATCGGCCCGGTCGAGGCCATCCACGCCGGCGCGCGCCACCCCTATACGCGCGCCCTGTTCTCGGCCATGCCGTCCAATGATCCCGACCGCCGCAAAAGCGAGCCGCCGCTCTTTGGCGATCCGCCCAATCCGATCAATCCGCCGCCCGGATGCCGCTTTCATACGCGCTGCCCGCACGCGGAGGCCGTCTGCAGCGCCGTGGAGCCACGGCTCCACGATGGTCCTATCGCGCCGGGGCACATGGCGGCCTGCCACATGGCGATTCCGGGCTCCGGTCACAGCAAATCGGCAGCGGGGGCCGCATGAAAGCGGATGCAGCCCGGCCGCTCGTCGACGTGCAAGACCTCTCCGTCCGCTTTGTGTCGCGCGACGCCACTGTGAACGCGGTCAACGGGGTGTCGTTCACGCTCGATCGCGGTGAGGCGCTGGTGCTGCTCGGCGAGTCGGGCTCTGGCAAGTCCGTCACGCTGCGCGCGCTGATCGGGCTCAATCCACGTCGTCACACCAAGCTCGATGGGCGCATCCGCATCGGCGACGACCAGATCCACGCCATGAGCGAGCGCGAGCTGGCCGATCTCCGGGGCGGCAAGGTCGCGATGATCTTTCAAGAGCCGATGACGGCGTTCGATCCGGTCTACACGGTGGGGGATCAGATTACCGAGACCATCGTGCGGCACGAAGGCGTCTCGCAAGCCGATGCACGCAAGCGGGCGCTCGATCTGTTCGAGCTGGTGCAGATTCCGTCGGCGCAGCGGCGGCTCAAGAACTATCCGTTCGAGATGTCGGGCGGCATGCGGCAGCGGGCCATGATCGCGCTGGCGCTGTGCTGCCGGCCGAGCGTTCTGCTGGCCGACGAGCCTACTACCGCGCTCGATGCCACGGTCCAGATTCAGATCCTCCTGCTGCTGCGCCGGTTGCAGAAGGAGCTCGGCATGGCCGTGATCTTCGTCACGCACGACGTCGGCGTGGCGCTCGAGATCGCAGACCGCATCGCCGTGATGTACGCGGGACGCTTCGTCGAAACGGGACCTGTGCGCGGCATCCTGCACGCGCCCGCACATCCCTACACGCGCGGCCTGTTTGCCTCCAACGTCATCGCCGGCATGCGCGGCAGGGCGCTGCAGGCCATCCCCGGCTCGCCGCCGGATCTCACGCGCCTACCGCCGGGATGCAGCTTCGCGCCGCGCTGCACACTGGCTTTGCCGAAATGTACCGCGGCGGTGCCGGACGAAACCTTCGTCGGCGCGCAGCATCAGGCGCGCTGCGTGCTGGCCACGCCGGCTGTGTAGACGGCTGCCTTCAGCCGATACGCTCCCAGATCATTTCGCGGTGCTGCCGGTCGCCGCGCCATGGCCGCGGCGGCGGGAACAGCGACAGGCGTGCCCCGTTGAACGCCACGCGGCGAACCTGGTCGCCACCAAGGCGGGTGGTGTCTGAGGCGGCATCGACGCGCGTCGTCAGCGTTTCGCCGTCGAAGGTGTAGTTGCCGCAATAGGAATTGTATTCGCGCTCGGTCCCGCCGCCCGGCATCTCACGGCGGCCGTCGCACAGCACGGCCAGCATGCGGCCGTTGACGCCGAACGTCACCGTGCCCATGGGCTCGGGGCCGTAGGGCGCGTCGAAAGGTTCACCTGCATCGTTTTTCGCGCGCGTCTCGACCAGGCGCCACGTCCCTACGATATCCTTCATGCAGTCCCTTCCTGCGATGGTGTGTGTTGATGTTGGCCGCCAGTATAAGGGTCACTCATCCCAGCGATAGTCCGCCGTCGACCGCGATCGACTGGCCCGTGATGTGGCGTGCGGCCGGCGAGAGCAGGAACGCGATGAGCGCGGCCACGTCGGCCGGATCACCGATGCGACCGAGCGGCGTGATTTCGGCAGCCTTCGCCCATGCGTCTGCGGAGAGCGCCGTCGTGCCCGAATCCTTGCGCGTATAGCCCGGAACGACGGCATTGACCGTTACGCCGCTCGGTGCCAGCTCTGCGGCCAGCGACCGCGCCAGCGCCTCCGCTCCGGCCTTTGCGGCCGCCGAGGCCGGAAACAGACCGCCGCGCGCAAACCGATGCGCCACGAAAGAGCTGACCAGCACGATACGGCCTTGGGCCGATGTTTTGAGTGCGGGCATCGCTGCCTGCGCCATCTCGAAGAAGGCGCCGGTCATGGCGGCATAGGACCGGTCAACGTCTGCGCGCGCGAGGTCCGCAACGCTGCGCTTGTCGGCAAACCCGGCATTGGAGACGAGATGGTCGAGACCGCCACAGCGCGCGATGGTCTGCTCCACCAGTGTCTTGCCCGCGCCGGGCTCGGCGAGATCGGCAGTCAGCGTCGCGACCTCAGGCCCGAGCGCAGCGCATGCCGCTGCTGTCGCCTCCAGCCGCGCCTTGCTCTCTGGCTTCGACGCCCGGCCATGCAACACGAGATGGCGGCAGTTCGGTGCAATCAGGCGGGCGGTCGCGGCGCCGATCCCGGAGGCGGCCCCGGTGATGAGCGCGACGACACCGGGTTGGACGGAAGACATGATTTCAGCTCTCTCATAGTCACGGCTTGGCACAGTGTAGCAGGTAGGGAGATGCCGGCGAGGCTTGGGATGCGGCGCAGGACGCACGAAATCCCGCGCCTGCAGCCCTTGCATGGAACCTTGCGGTCATCCTAGCCTAGGGCCGGGGGAGAGATTTCCATGTTCAGCCTGTTTTCACGCAAGCCCATGCCATCCAAAGTCGTTCCGACAGTTGCGGCATTCTTCGAAGAGCGCACGTTCAGCGTCCAGTATGTCGTGACCGATCCCGAAACCCGGCGCTGTGCCATCGTTGATCCGGTTTTGGACTACGACGAGAAGTCCGGCGCCGTGGCCACCCGCTCGGCCGATGCGCTCCTCGCGCATATCGCGCAGAATGGCTATTCGCTCGAATGGATCCTCGACACGCACCCGCACGCGGACCACTTTTCCGCCGCGGCCTACCTCAAGGACAAGACCGGCATCCCCATGGCGACCGGTGCCAAGGTCGTCGAGGTGCAGCGGCTTTGGAAGGCGCTCTACAACCTCGACGACAGCTTCCCGGCTGACGGCTCCCAGTGGGACCGGCTCTTCGACGACGGCGAAACCTTCAAGATCGGCAACATCCCGGTCGAGGTGATCCACTCGCCCGGCCACACGCTCGCGTCCGTCACGTTCGTCGCCGGCGATGCCGCCTTCATCCACGACACCCTGTTCATGCCGGACGGCGGCACGGCGCGCACCGACTTTCCCGGCGGCGACGCGCGCGCCCTGTGGCGCAGCATCCAGCGCATCCTGAACCTGCCCGGCACGACGCGTCTGTTCACCGGCCACGACTACAAGCCCAACGGCCGCCCGCCGGCCTGGGAGAGTACCGTCGCGCAGCAGAAGGCGAAAAACGTCCACCTGCTGAAGGCTCCTGGCGAGGAGGCGTTCGTGGCCATGCGCCAGGCCCGTGACAAGACGCTGCCCATGCCCAAGCTCATCCTGCACGCGCTGCAGGTGAACATCCGCGGCGGCCGGCTGCCCGAGCCTGAGGCGGACGGCAGGCGCTACCTCAAGATCCCGATCAATGCGCTGCCCGGTGCGGCTTGGGATTGACGCCAGCCGCCGTTCGTCACTTGCACAACAGCTCGTGAACGCTGAAGAGGGCATCCTCGTCGGTCCAGACACGGCTCGGAAGCCAATCGGCTGCGCGGGCGACATCCTGAAACTGAAGCACGGTGTACTTGTACGAATTTTCGGTGTGAATTGTTTCGCCCCGCCGGAAGTGGAAGCGGCGATCGGCGATCGCGACGTGCTGGTCCTTGATGCTGACGAGGTGCATCTCGATCCGGCCGTCCCGCGCATTGTAGATGGCCTCATGGCGGAAGGCGTCGAGATCGAAGACCGGACCGATCTCGCGGTTGATGCGTGCGAGCAGATTGAGGTTGAACGCTGCCGTGACACCCGCTGCATCATTGTAAGCCGGCAGAAGCACCGAGAGGTCCTTCTTCAAGTCGACGCCCACGATCAGCCGGCTCCCCGGCGAAAGCACGCTCCGAAATACGCGCAGGAGCCGTTGCGCCTCGACCGGATTGAGATTGCCGATGGTGGAGCCGGGGAAGAAGCCCGTGCGATGGCTGTGGGCAAGATCGGCCGGAAGCGTGACTGGATCGGAAAAGTCGGCGGCGATGGGCCGGACATCCAGCGTGGGGAAGCGCTTTGCCAGGCGAACCCTGGCATCTTCGAGCGCACTCCGCGAAACATCGATCATGATGTAGGCGCGAAGCTGCTGCAAATGCTGAAGCAGCGTTTCTGTTTTTCGGCTGGAGCCGGACCCGAACTCGACCAGGACGCCGCCCGCGGGCACGTTGTCGGCCATCTCGCCGGCATGGGCCGCCAGAATCGCAGCCTCCGTGCGGGTCTGATAGTACTCTGGAAGACGTGTGATCTCTTCGAACAGCTCGCTGCCGCGGGCGTCATAAAAAAAGCGGCACGGCAGAGTTTTCTGCGGCCGCGACAAGCCGTGCAGCACGGCAGACGCGAACGCGGCATCGACGAGAGCGAACCTTTCGGACAGCAGGTCACGCGTATTGGACATCAGACGATCTCCGAGGCGAGGCGCAGGCCAACGAACTGCCAGCGCTGATGGGGATAGAAGAAGTTGCGGTAGGTCGGACGGGAATGGCCTTCCGGCGTGGCGCAGGAGCTGCCGCGCAGCACCTGCTGGCTCACCATGAACTTGCCGTTGTATTCGCCGAGTGCGC
>JBKKCB010000268.1:0-10378 GCA_046713545.1 Hyphomicrobiaceae bacterium
GCCGCGCGGGTGAAGTGCTTCTCACGGGCGAGAGCGGCCAAGTATTGGAGCTGGCGGATATCCATGGGCAACCTCGAATGGCGAACGGGAGCTGTGGGAGCACCCGCATCGGAAACGCTGCAGAATACACGGAAAGCACAATGCAGCCTCTGCTGGCGTTGGAACCGAATCCTGTCGATAGCTTCGCTGATGTCGACCAAGGCCGATGGCCGGGCCGGCGCTGGATCTCGCGCGGAAAGCGGACATAGCCGATGAGGCCGTAGCGGAACTGCAGCCTGGGTGTATGCTTGCCTGCAAAAGAAAAGACCAATTGGGAGGGAGGCGATGCCGTCGACTGCATCATCCGATCAGGCTCGAACCACACGATTCCCGCGCGACATCGGCGCTGGACTCTTTCTACTTGCGATCGCTGCGTTCGGCTACGCCGGCGCCCTTGACCTGCCGTCCGTGTGGTCCGGGGTAGGGCCGGGACTCATGCCGAAGCTCGTTGCCGGTCTCATTGCCGCGCTCGGCCTCCTGATCATGAGCCTGGGAGTTTCGCCGAAGGCCGAGCGGCTTCAGCGCTGGAGCGTGCGAGGGCCCGTATTTGTTCTGGGATCGGTCGTCGTCTTTGCCGCTACCGTCCGAACCCTCGGGCTGGCAGCCGCCGGCCCGCTGACCTGGATCATCGCAGCGCTCGGCGACAAGGACAGCCGTTTTTTCGAGACCGTGCTGTTTGCCGCGCTCATGACCGCATTGTGCATTGGTCTCTTCAAGTTCGTGCTGAAGCTGCCAATTCCACTCCTGCCTGTTGTTCTCGGTTATTGAGATACGCGCACAATGCCAGACTTGTTCAGTAATCTCGCGCTCGGCCTGGGTGTGGCCCTGAGCTTGAACAATATCGCATTTTGTTTTCTCGGCTGCCTCATCGGGACGCTTGTGGGCGTGCTGCCAGGCGTCGGCCCGGTTGCAACAATCGCGATGCTGCTCCCCATCACCTTCGGGATCGATCCCATCGGCGCGCTGATCATGCTTGCGGGGATCTACTACGGCGCGCAGTACGGAGGATCGACCACCGCCGTCCTCGTCAATATTCCGGGCGAGGCGACATCGGTTGTCACGGCACTCGACGGCCATCAGATGGCCAAGCAGGGCCGCGCCGGCGTGGCGCTCGGCATTGCCGCCATCGGATCATTCATCGCCGGCACCATCGCGACTATCTTTATCGCGGCGCTCGCGCTGCCGTTGACCAAGCTGGCCCTCCTTTTCCGGCCGGCCGATTACTTCGCGCTGATGGTGTTCGGGCTCATGGTCGCGGTTCTTCTCGCGCGCGGGTCCGTGCCGAAAGCCGTGGCCATGACCCTCGTCGGCGTGCTGCTCTCGACGGTGGGCCTCGACCTGGAGACCGGGGAGGAGCGGCTCACGTTTGGCTGGAGCGAAATTGCGGACGGCATCGAAGTGGCCGTCATCGGCATGGGGCTGTTCGGCTTCGCCGAGATTTTGCGAAACCTCGACTCCCCCGAAACACGCAGCGTCGTGCAACAGAGAATCGGCCGCCTGCTGCCCACATCAGATGACCTGCGACAATCCGCAAAGCCGATTCTGCGCGGCACCGCACTGGGGTCCTTCCTCGGTCTCCTACCCGGAAATGGAGCAGTGCTCGCCCCCTTCGCATCCTACACGCTCGAGAAAAAGCTCGCCGCAGATCCGTCCCGCTTCGGCCAAGGCGCCATTGAAGGCGTCGCCGGGCCGGAGTCCGCCAACAATTCCGGCGCGCAGACCGCGTTCATTCCGTTGCTGACTCTCGGAATACCGCCGAATGCCGTCATGGCACTGATGGTCGGTGCCATGACCATTCACGGGATCGTGCCCGGTCCTGAGATCCTCACCAAGCAGCCGCGGCTCTTCTGGGGCATGATCGCCTCTATGTGGATCGGCAATCTGATGCTGCTCATCATCAATCTGCCGCTCATCGGCCTCTGGGTGCGGCTGCTCAAGGTTCCCTACAGGTTGCTGTTCCCGGCCATCGTGCTGTTCTGCTGCATCGGCATCTACTCGGTGAACAACAATCCCGTCGATGTGTATCTGACGGCGGCGTTCGGCCTGTTGGGATATGCCCTCATCAAGTTCGATTTCGAGCCCGCACCGCTGCTCCTCGGCTATGTGCTCGGCCGGCTCATGGAAGAAAAGCTCCGCCAGGCGCTCGCCATTTCGCGTGGGAGCTTCAAGACGTTCATCGATCATCCCGTGGCGGCAGTGCTGCTCGCGCTCACCCTCGTGCTCATGGTGATCGTCATTTTGCCTTCGATACGGAAAAGCCGTTCCGAGGTCTTCGCAGAATAGCAGCGCAGAAAAAAGTAGATCGCCCGATCAACTCATGCATTCATTGATGCAACAGCCCGCTCAAAACAATCCGTGGGCCACAAGCCGGGAGGAAGACGAATGCCAGAATTGAGATGTGCACGAAATATTCTGCGCGTGGCCGCGCGACGCGCGGTAGGAACGCTTGGGGCCGCGCTCGTCGTCGGCCTTGCCTGGAGCAGCGCTGTTCAGGCGCAAGGCTTTCCCGAGCGCAACATTACCTTGATCGTTCCTTTTGCTCCTGGCGGTGCATCCGACGTCTCGTCGCGCATCATGGCGGACGCCATGTCGAAGCATCTCAACGGCCAGACGCTCGTCGTCGAGAACGTTGCCGGCGCTGGCGGCGCGACCGGATCACTCCGAGGTAAGAATGCGCGGCCCGACGGTTACACCATCGGCTTCGGCCACATGGGCACGCATTCCGCCTCCGTGGCCGTCAACCCGAAGCTGCCTTACGATCCGCGTGCGGACTTCGACTACCTCGGCATCCATCTGGTGACGCCGAACATCATGATCGTCCGCAAGGACCTTCCGGTAAACAATCTCCAGGAGTTCATCGCCTACGCCAAGGAGAAGGGCAAAGATCTGAAGATGGGGCACAACGGCGCCGGATCGCTGGCGCACCTGACCTGCACCGTATTCTTCCAGCTCATTGGCGTAGAGCCCACCTACGTCGTCTTCCGCGGCTTCGGCCAGACCATCAATGATATTCTTTCCGGCGCCATCGACGGCACGTGCGAGCTCGTCGCCTCCGTTACAGGACACGTGAAGGGCGGATCGGTCAAAGGCTTCGGCGTCGCCGCCGACGAGAGATCGCCGGCACTGCCGGATATTCCGACATCGACCGAAGGCGGACTGCCGGCCTTCAAGGTGGAAAGTTGGCTGGGTCTCTATGCGCCGAAGGGCGTACCGCCGGAAATTCTCGCGAAACTGCGGGAAGCCGCGGTGAAATCGCTGGACGATCCCGTAGTGCAGCAGAAATTCATCGATGTCGGCGGCAGCGTACCGAAGCCCGAACGTCGGGGCGGCGATCACATGCTCGCGACTGTCAAGAGCGACGTGGCCCGCTGGATCGATGTCGTGAAGAAAGCAGGCGGCATCGAAGTCAAGGAATAGTGGGCAATCGCTTTCGAGAAGCAAAGCTTGGGCAGTGCGCGATCCGGCGCACTGCCCTTAGCATTATGTGCGCTACCCTTAGCGCACAGACAGCGTTGAGCTGAGGAAGATCTGTCGCGTACGATGGGCCCGCATCCTCGCAATTCATCCGAAAGGCGAAGAAGAAAATGCGCAAGATTGCTCCGCTCCACCCCGAGGCCCAACGGGTTCAGGATATCATCGCTGAACTCGAACAGGGCGTCGTTCCACCGGTCCCGATCGCCCAGATGCGCGCGCTCATGAAGGCGCGCACCCGCCGTCTCGCCGCCGAGCCGCCGACCGTTGGGCGAATCCTCGACAGAACTGTCACCACCGAGGGCAATCGCGTACCCGTCCGCATGTACTATCCCGCAGGTGAGGCCGGCCGGCTTTTGCCAGCGTATATCTATTCTCACGGCGGCGGATTTGTCGTCGGAGACCTGGACATGGTCGAGACCATCTGCCGGACGATCTGCAGGGATGCCGACATCGTGGTCGTTTCCATCGACTATCGACTGGCGCCTGAGCATCCGTTCCCGGCCGGGTTGGAAGATGTGATCGCCGTTGCGCGTTGGATCTCGCAAAACGGCGTCGAATTCGGCATCGACAAAAGCCGCCTCGCCATCGGCGGAGACAGCGCCGGCGGCAATCTGGCGGCGGCGGCCGCTCGGCATCTCGTAGCCATCGGCGACGTGGCTTTCCGCTTCCAGGTGCTGGTCTATCCTGTCACCGATTTGACGTGCTCTCAGCCGTCCTACACGGACCTCGGCACGGGCTATCCGCTGACGCTTGATCGGATGCGCTTCTACATTTCCCAATACCTTCGAGACCCCGGTCAGGCCACAGATGCCCAGGCGTCCCCGCTCCTGGCGCCGTCCTTCGCCGGGCTACCGCCCACCCTTGTTGTCGTTGCCGGGCTCGATCCGCTGGTCGACGAAGGCTTGGCCTATGCGCGACGGTTGCGCGAAGCAGGCGTCGATGCAGAGACACTCGAGGTCGCCGACCATCCACATGGATTTCTTGGCTGGACGCGGGAAGCCAAGGCCGCTCGCGACACGCTGGCTATGATCGGCATTCGGCTACGCGACCGCCTGCACGCCTGAAACATCAAGGTGCCTACGTCGGCCAGGCGACCAGCAGCATCTCCGCAACTTTTCGCAAATCGTTGCGGGTCGCGCCGCCGGCAGCTTGGACGGCCATGCCTTGCATGACAGTGGCAACAAGGCGCGCAAGATCGGCGCAATTGGTATCCGCCGAAAGATCGCCCTCCAATTTGGCTCGTTCGAAGCGCTGTGCCAGCGCCGTTTCAAATAAGGCGCGGCGTGCACAAAGCTCATCGCGGATCGATTCGGCTGCCTCCCCGCAGGAAAGCGCCCCATGCACGCCGAGACAGCCAGGAGGATTGCTGGGATCGGTCAGCGCGTCCGCTGCGCCTCGCAACAGCCGCTCGACGACGGCGCGTGCCGTCGTCTCGTTCAACGCCTCGCGCGTGTAGGCCGCAGGTCCGTCCGCGTAGCGGTCCAACGCCTTGCGGAACAGATCCTCCTTGTTGCCGAAGGCCGCATAGAGGCTGGGACGATTGATGCCCATGGCCTCCGTGAGCTCCGACAGGGACGCGCCCTCGTATCCCTTGCGCCAGAATACTTCCAGCGCACGGTCAAGTGCCTGATCGGCATCAAATTCTCGTGGGCGGCCCTTTTGCACCGTCTTTCACTCCCATATTTTGGGCACTATACCATTTTCATACCTACCGATACAAATAGTCATTGACACGCTCCTCGCCAACCCTATATCAGTACCCAACGGTACATAACAAGCCAATGTCGGACTTGCCGTTGTCTGCACGTCCTTGGAGTGACGATCCAAGTCAGCAGTCACGCTAAGCAAGGCTCACAGGGGGTCTGCGCCCAAGCGGCGCTGCCAACAACAACGGGCGGAAACACTTTCGTCACGACCATACACGCCGGCGCCGGTCCACGGCTGCCGGGCAGGGAAGACTTGGCTATAGGAGTTCAACGTGAAGCAACCGTCCTTTCGCCGCTATTTGTGGAGTGTCGCCGCCGTCCTGGCTGTTACCTCGATCGGAGCGATACTCCTCGTCGATCTGCCCATCTCACGCACGCGCGCGGACAGCGGTGCGAAAGGTGCGCCTCTTCCGGTCCCCGTTTCCGTCGCCGTCGTTGAGCCAAAGACCGCACTGACGTGGGACGAGTTCTCCGGTCGCCTGGAAGCCGTCGAACGGGTTGATGTCCGCTCGCGGGTCGCCGGCGCCGTTCAGACCGTACATTTTCGCGAAGGCACCCTGGTCAAGCAGGGGGACCTGCTCGTCACCATAGACCCGGCACCGTATGCAGCCGAAGTGGAGCGCCTGCAGGCGCAGCTCGTCGCTGCCGAAGCTCGTTTCTCCTTTACCAAAGGTGAGGTTGATCGAGGTCAGCCGCTGGTGGATTCGCGCATCGTGTCTCCGCGCGATTTCGACCAGCGGGTGAATGCGCATCGTGAAGCGGATGCCAATCTGCGCGCCGCCAAGGCAGCCCTGCAATCGACCCAGCTCAATCTCGACTACACGGCCGTTCGAGCGCCCGTTTCCGGTCGCGTGGGACGGCTCGAAATCACGGCCGGCAATCTTGTCGCGGCAGGCCCGGGTGCACCGATCCTGACGACGCTCGTCTCGGTGAACCCGATTTACGCCAGCTTCAACGCAGACGAGGAGATTGTGGGGCGCGCGCTGACGTCATTCGATCGCGATGCCAGTGACTCCGCCCAGATCGACCAGATCCCCGTGCAAATCACGACGGCGCCCCATGACGGGCAACCTATCCAGGGCCGCCTGCAGCTGATCGACAACCAGGTCGATGCGCGCACGGGCACCGTGCGCGTGCGTGCCGTGTTCGACAATCCAGACGGCCGGCTGATGCCAGGTCAATTCGCCCGCCTTCGCATGGCCGGGGCCAAGGCAACAGCGGTCATCGCCATCAGCGAACGGGCCATCGGCACCGACCAGAACAAGAAGTTCGTCATGATCGTCGAACCGAACAACACGGCGGCTTACCGCGAAGTGACCCTCGGAGCCTTCGTCGAAGGGCTGCGTATCGTCGACAGCGGGCTCGCATCAGGAGAGCGCATCGTGGTCAACGGCCTGCAACGCGTCCGCCCCGGCATGCGCGTGGCGCCGGAGGCCGTGGCGATGGACGGAAAATCAGTGAGCCAGGCTCAGGCGGACGAAGCCAACGCCGTGCTTCGCTAACACTTTCACCTTCGAACATCGACGAGGTCGCTGTGAACCTGTCCAAGTTTTTCATCGACCGCCCGATATTCGCCGGTGTGTTGTCGGTCCTCATCTTCCTGGCGGGGCTTCTTGCCCTCAGGGTCATGCCGATTTCCGAGTACCCTGAGGTGGCCCCTCCGTCAGTGGTCGTGCGGGCTCAGTATCCCGGCGCAAATCCGAAGGTGATTGCAGAAACGGTCGCGACGCCGATCGAAGAAGCGATCAACGGCGTCGAGAACATGCTCTACATGAGCAGTCAGGCCACCACGGATGGCCTGATGACGCTCACCGTCACTTTTCGCCTGGGCACCGACGTCGACAAGGCCCAGCAGCTGGTGCAGAACCGCGTCTCGCAGGCTGAACCGCGCCTGCCCGAGGAGGTCAGGCGCCTCGGCGTCACCACGGTCAAGAGCGCACCCGATCTGACCATGGTGGTGCATCTGCTCTCGCCGAACAACCGCTATGACATGACGTACCTGCGCAACTATGCGGTCCTGAACGTCAAGGATCGCCTGGCGCGCATCGACGGCGTCGGTCAGGTGCAGCTGTTCGGGTCCGGCGACTACTCCATGCGCGTGTGGCTCGACCCGCAAAAAGTTGCAGAGCTCGGGCTTTCGGCTACCGACATCGTCAACGAGATCCGGGCGCAGAATGTCCAGGCCGCAGCCGGCGTCGTCGGTTCGTCCCCAGGGTTGCCCAACCTCGACCTGCAGCTGTCCATCAACGCCCGGGGACGCCTGGAGAGCGAGGAGGAGTTCGGCGATATCATCGTCAAGGCCGGCGCCAACGGCGAGGTGACACGCCTGCGCGATCTGGCACGCATCGAGCTGGGGGCTTCCGAGTACGCCTTGCGCTCGCTTCTGGACAACAAGTCCGCGGTGGCCGTTCCGATCTTTCAGGCGCCCGGGTCCAACGCCATCGCCATCTCCGACAACGTGCGTACCGTCATGGCCGAGCTGAAGACGAGGATGCCGGAGGGCGTCGACTACGAGATCGTCTATGATCCGACCCAGTTCGTCCGCGCGTCGATCGAAGCCGTGGTGCACACGCTGCTCGAAGCCGTCGCCCTGGTCGTGCTGGTCGTCATTCTGTTTCTGCAGACGTGGCGGGCCTCGATCATTCCGCTGGTCGCGGTGCCGGTCTCGATCATCGGTACGTTCGCGGTCATGTACGTCTTCGGCTTCTCGATCAACGCCCTGACCCTGTTCGGCCTCGTCCTGGCGATCGGCATCGTGGTTGATGACGCCATCGTCGTCGTCGAGAATGTCGAGCGCAACATCGAGGCCGGCCTGTCGCCGCGCGACGCGGCCTATCGAGCGATGCAGGAAGTGTCCGGCCCCATCATCGCCATCGCGCTGGTGCTGATCGCCGTATTCGTGCCGCTCGCCTTCATCAGCGGATTGACCGGGCAGTTCTACAAGCAGTTTGCCTTGACGATCGCCATTTCGACGGTGATATCGGCCATCAACTCGCTCACGCTCTCGCCGGCATTGGCCGCGCTCCTGCTCAAGTCGCATGACGCGCCAAAGGATGGACTGACGCGCGCCATGGACGCGGTGCTGGGGTGGTTCTTCCGCGGCTTCAACCGCGCCTTCAGCCGAAGCACGGATGCCTACAGCGGTGGCGTAAGGCGCGTTACCTCCCGGAAGGCACTCGCCATGGGCGTGTACCTTGTTCTCGTCGGTGCCACCTTTGGCCTGTTCAAGGCCGTGCCCGGCGGCTTCGTGCCGGGACAGGACAAGCAATACCTCGTCGGTTTTGCGCAACTGCCCGACGGAGCAACGCTCGACCGGACGGAGGATGTGATCCGGCGCATGAGCGATATCGTCCTCAAGCAGCCGGGTGTGCAGAACGCCGTTGCGTTTCCGGGCCTTTCCATCAACGGGTTCACCAACAGCTCCAACGCGGGCATCGTCTTCGCCACGCTGAAGCCCTTCGACGAGAGGAAGACCGCCGACCTCAGCGGCACCGCCATTGCCGGGCAGCTGAACCAGCAGTTCGCGTCGATCAAGGACGCCTTCATTGCCATCTTTCCCCCGCCTCCCGTGCAGGGGCTGGGCACCATCGGCGGCTTCAAGTTGCAGATCGAAGATCGCGGCGGACTAGGCTACGAGGCGCTCGATCAGGCGACCAAGGCGTTCCTGGCCAAGGCGGCACAGGCACCCGAGATCACCGGGCTCTTCTCGAGCTATCAAATCAACGTGCCGCAGCTTTATGCCGATATCGACCGCACGAAAGCGCGGCAGCTCGGCGTGACGGTGTCGGACGTGTTCGACACCATGTCGATCTATCTGGGCTCGCTCTACGTCAATGACTTCAACAAGTTTGGCCGCACCTATTCCGTGCGCGTTCAGGCGGACGCCAAGTATCGCGCCCGTGCAGAAGACGTGGGACAATTGAAGGTGCGTTCGAAGTCCGGCGAAATGGTACCGCTGGCGGCCGTTCTCAGGGTGAGCGCGAGTGCCGGCCCCGAGCGCGCCATGCGCTACAACGGCTTCCTGTCGGCGGACATCAACGGCGCTGCTGCACCTGGTTTCTCTTCAGGAGAGGCGCAAGCCGCCATCGACCGCATCGCCGCTGAGACGCTGTCCAATGGCATCAGCTATGAATGGACGGAGCTGACCTACCAGGAAATCCTGGCCGGCAATTCCGCCCTCTGGGTGTTCCCGATCGCCATCCTGCTGGTGTTTCTCGTGCTGGCGGCGTTGTACGAAAGCCTGGTGCTGCCCCTGTCGATCATCATGATCGTGCCGATGGGTCTGCTGGCCGCCATTACCGGCGTCTACCTCACGCAAGGCGACAACAACGTCTTCACCCAGATCGGATTGATCGTGCTGGTGGGCCTGTCAGCCAAGAATGCGATCCTGATCGTCGAGTTCGCGCGCGAGCTCGAGTTTGCCGGGCGCACGCCGCGCGAGGCGGCCGTCGAGGCCAGCCGGCTTCGCTTGCGGCCCATCCTGATGACGTCGCTGGCGTTCATCATGGGCGTCGTGCCGCTGGTGTTTGCCACCGGTGCCGGCTCCGAGATGCGCCAGGCCATGGGCATTGCCGTCTTCGCTGGCATGATCGGCGTCACGGCGTTCGGCATCTTCCTGACGCCCGTGTTCTACGTCCTGCTGCGTGGCCTGTCCGGAAACCGGCCGCTCAAGAGGCATGGACACTCCAACGACGCCGGCGCCGATAGCCATGGCGCGAATGAGCCGGTGTCCGGGCCTCGCCCGCTCGCCAACGCTTAATGGGAGTGACCTCACCCTGATGCATTCGCCGTTGCTCTGGTAAGTTCTGTCGCTGACGGTATAGATTTGCCGGATATCGAATAGACATTGAGCAAGGCAGGCTGAAATGACGATCGTGCCGTCGGTTGCACAGCTTCTCGATAACGTCCGGCAGCCGTTCGACCGGGCGCACGCCATGCCGCCGAGCGTCTACACGAGCCCGGATTTTCTCAATCACGAGATCAAGGATGTGTTTGCGCGCGAGTGGGTCTCCGTTGGGCGCGCGAGCGCACTGGCGAAGCCAGGCGACTATCTGACCTACGAGCTCGCGGGCCAGCCGATTTTCGTCATCCGCGACACCGACGGCCGGCTGCGCGCAATGTCGAATGTGTGCCTGCATCGCATGTCGACACTTCTCGAG
>JBKKCB010000269.1:0-15522 GCA_046713545.1 Hyphomicrobiaceae bacterium
CGCTGGGAGCAGACGGCGCGGACCATCGCGGACGCCTTGCGGAGGATTGCGGCATGAGCGGCTTTTCACCCGAATGGCTGGCGCTCAGAGAGCCGATCGATCACCGCTCGCGTAATTCGGAGCTGGCTCAGGGCCTGAGTTCGCGCTTTCAACAGCGCAGTTCGGTGAAGGTCGTCGATCTCGGATGCGGGACAGGTTCGAACTTGAGGGCGACGGTGCCGCTGCTGCCCGACACTCAGAACTGGACGCTGGTCGATTACGATAGCCGCCTGCTCAGCGCCGCACGCGACGCGCTGCTTCGCTGGGCGGATACATCCCAGGCGGACGGAGAGCGGCTAGTCCTTGCCAAAGGCGGCAAGCAGGTCAGCGTGCAGTTTCGCCGGGCGGATCTCAACGCGGATCTCGAGGCCGCGCTTGGCGAAAAACCCGATCTCGTCACGGCCTCGGCGCTGTTCGACCTGTGCTCGGCAGCCTTCATCAAGACGTTTGCACGGGCCGTCGCGCAGCGTCGCGCCGTATTTTACACGGTGCTGACCTACAACGGTATTCAGCGCTGGACGCCACGTCAGCCGAGCGATGGCGCCCTGATCGCGTCGTTCCACGCCCATCAAATGACCGACAAGGGGTTCGGCCCCTCGGCGGGCCCGATGGCGCCGGCGCATCTGGCCGATGCGTTCCGCGTCTCAGATTACAACGTGCTCGAGGGCGAAAGCCCGTGGTTGCTCGATGCGAAAGATCAGGCCCTTGTCGCGGAGCTGGCGTCGGGATTTGCCGACGCCGTGCGCGAGACCCGCCAGGTCGATGCCAAGTCGGTCGATGCCTGGGCCAAGGTCGTGCGCACGGGCGCCGAGGTCGGCCACACCGATACGCTTGCTGTTCCCCCTTGACCTTCAGGACCGCCGCAGACTTGGCAGCATGCGCGTCAAGACATTGTCCTTGCGGATCACGTAGTGATACAGCGCCGCGCCGAGATGAATCGCTACGAAAGCAACAAGCACAAAGGCAAGCCAGAAATGGATGAGGAAGGTCTGGCTGGCTGCGTCCTGGTTCACAGCAGCGATGCCGGGCAGCGGTATGCCGAATATGTTCAAAGCCGGATACTGAGATATGCCGATGTAGCCGGCAATCGGGGTCACCAGCAGCAGGAGGTAAAGACCCCAGTGGTTCAGATGGCTGGCCGCTTTGTGCCACGGTTCGAGCGTCGGCTCGTCCGCCGGTGCACCGTGCATGAGCCGGTATGCGAGCCGAGCCAGCACGACGACAAAGATGATGATGCCGATCAACTTGTGGCTGCTGTAGAGGTTGTTGGTGAGGTCGTCGAAGATGCCGAGCGTGTTGCCGCGATAGGCCATATACAAGCCGAGCGGCACCTGAATGAGGATCAGCGCCGCCGTCCACCAGTGGAAGCGGCGTGCGGGCGGGCTGTAGATTTCGACCTGCGTGTCTGGCGTCGGCGTGCGCTCCATGGTCGGCCCCCTAAGCTTGTTGTCTCAGATCGCAATCAAATAACACATCGCCGTCCGCCAGCACATGCACGTGGGTGGCCGGTCGCAGGGCTTGAGCGAGTGTGTCGATAGGTTCCAGCGAGAGACCGGGCTTGCCCGATCCCAGAATGACCGGCGCCACGAGAACGTGCAGACGATCGACAGCACGCGCGTCCAGGAAGCTCGAAACGGTATGGGCGCCGCCCTCGATCAAGATGGATTTCAGGCCGAGAGTCCAGAGAGCGGAAATAATCGATGCGGGTTTGAGCCGGCCGTTCTCGCGCGGCAACACGATAACTTCGACATCGTCGGAAAATTTGCCTTCGTGCGCCGTCACGACAATGCACCTGCCACCATCCGGCGCCAGGCAATGTGACCCAGGTGGCGCGCGGCCGGACGGGTCGATGACGACACGGGCCGGGTTGCGCCCCGCAACACGACGCACATTGAGCCGCGGGTTGTCGGCGATGACAGTCCCCACCCCGACGATGACGGCATCGACAGCAGCCCGCAGGCGATGCACATGATCAAGCGCGCCGTCGCCATTGATCCATTGGCTTTCGCCGGTCAGCGTCGCGATTCGCCCGTCGAGCGATTGTCCGAGCTGAGCCACGACAAATGGACGGTCGCGCGGCGCCGTCAACACGCGCTCAATCGCCGCGGCGCTCTGGGTACAGGTAACGATACCGGTCGACGACATGATGGCAGATTAATCCTGGACCCAACGTGACAAACTCGGCGCCACGTCGACAGCTGGAGTGCAAGGCGAAAGACAGTCGGCCCGCAGCGTGAAGTCAAGTGTTATAGAGAATCGAAGACCGGTTGATGAACACGGGTGAGGACAAGTCGCCGCGATGAGGGCGCCAAGACGCCAGGCCCGCTGGGCAGATAAATTCGACCTGGAGTCTTCGGGGTCCGCCCAGGGCTGGCCGTTGCTCCCGGTCGCGCTTTCCTTTGCCCTGTGTTTTTGCGTCATGACTGCGCCCTGGCTGTCGGGTTGGGTCACAATCCCCTGGGATGCGAAGGCGCATTTCCAGCCGCAGATCCAGTTTCTCGCGGACTGCATGGCGCGCGGCGAATGGCCCTTCTGGAATCCTTACGTGTTCTCGGGCCAGCCGCAGATTGCAGACCCGCAGTCGATGATCTTCTCGCCGCCCTTTCTTCTGCTGGCGCTGGTCAATCGAAGTCCGAGCTTATGGGCGGTCGACGTCACGCTGCTGCTGGCGATGTTGTGTTGTGGCATCGCCCTGATCGCCTGGGGTCGAGATCAGGGCTGGCATTGGGCGGGCTCACTTCTGGCGGCGATCGTCTTCAGCTTCGGCGCGGCCATGGCCTGGCGCATCCAGCACATCGGCCAGGTCCTCAGTCTGGTGTACCTTCCCGTTACTCTCCTATGCCTCGATCGCGCCCTGAACCGGGGATCGGTGTGGTACGGCTTGGCGGCCGGCCTGGCAGCAGGTTGCATTGTTCTCGGCCGCGATCAGGTCGCACTGCTCTGCGTCTATCTGCTTGTGGCGTACGTGCTTTGGCGTCTGTTTGCGGACGCCGGCGCGCGCGCCGATCTGGCGAAGCGCGTGATAGCGCTCGGTGTCGCCGCCTTGGCCGGATTTGTCCTTGTCGTTATCCCCGTCCTGTTTACGATCCTGCTGGCGGCCGACTCCAACCGGCCTGAGATCGACTACATCGGTGCCGGCCGCGGTTCGCTGCATCCGGCCCTGCTGCTGACACTTCTTGCTCCTGACGTGTTCGGCGCCTCCGGCGATATGAAGGACTATTGGGGGCCGCCGAGCTTCGCCTGGAGAGACACAGGCCTGTTCATTGCGCAGAATGTCGGGCAGCTCTACGTCGGCGCCATCCCGCTGCTTCTCGTTGCCGGAGCGCTGTTTGGCGGACACCTCTGGGATCGGCAGATCCGCTTCTTTTCCATCGCATGTGCCGTCATGCTGGTCTATGCGCTGGGTTGGTACACGCCGATCTTCCGTCTCATGTATGCCGTCCTGCCGGGTGTGAACCTGTATCGCCGGCCAGCCGACGCCGTGTTCCTTGTCGGTGCCCTCGGGGCAATCCTCACGGGTTACGCGACGCACGTGCTCTTCACCCAGCCGTGGATGCAAGGGTCAAGAAACCAGCTCGGCGGTATCGCCACCGTCCTGCTGTTGGGCCTCGCCGTGGCGCTGTTGGTCGGGTTGTCGATCGACCGCCTTCCGCGACTTTGGGGGGGCCTCGGTGTCGCCCTTCTGTGCTTCGGCAGCGGCATCCTGGCGCTGGCCTGGGCGCGCCGGCAGGTCGCCATCGACGCCCGGTCCGCAGCTCTCGTCCTCGCGACCGTGGTCACTGCAGATCTGGCCTGGAACAACGGACCCAGCACGTCGTCGGCTCTTCCCCCCGCGCACTATGATGTCCTGCAGCCCACGACGCGCGACGACACAATCACCTTTCTCAAGTCCCACGTGGTGGCTGACGCAACGCGCCGCGATCGCATCGAACTGGCAGGTCTCGGCTTTCACTGGCCGAACGCCAGCATGACCCATCGCCTGGAGAATACGTTGGGTTACAGCCCCGTCCGCCTCGGGCTCTACAGCCGGGCGACGGGCGCGGAGGATCACGTTGGTCTTCCCGATCAGCGCAAGTTCTCGCCCCTGATGCCGTCGTATCGATCGCGACTGGCCGATCTCCTTGGTCTGCGGTTCATTGCTGCCGGCGTGCCGGTGGAGCAGATCGACAAGCGGCTGCAGCCTGGCGACCTGCAACTCGTTGCGCGCACCAACCAAGGCTACGTTTATGAGAATACGCGCACACTGCCGCGCGTCCTGTTTGCCAGCACCGCGCAAGAGGCCGATTTCGAGGCGCTGCTGACAACAGGCAATTGGCCCGATTTCAATCCCGAAACAACTGTCTTGCTCGAGAGACTGCCGGCAACGACTGCAACGCGAGGGCCGGGTACGAGCTTGATGCGGACCTATGGAAATACCGAAATCGTCATAGATGTCGACAGCCCGGACGGCGGTTGGGTCGTCGTCAACGACTTATGGCATCCGTGGTGGTTTGCGGCCATGGATGGCCGGGATGTGCCGCTTTTGCGAGCAAACGTGCTTTTCCGGGCGGTCGCAGTTCCACCCGGAAAGCACGTCGTGACATTGAGTTTTGGAGCGCTGCGCGGCACCTGGGCCGCGCTCACATCACCGGCAAAGTGAACGCAGGCTCAGAGCTGATGAGCCATACGCTCCTTCTTGGTCGACAGATACCGCTTGTTGTGCGCCGTCGGGCTGGAAATCACCGGAAGACGTTCCACAACAATGATGCCGGAGGCGCGCAGGGCATCGACCTTGGCTGGGTTGTTGGTCAGCAGCCTGATGCGCGGAAAGCCGAGATCAAACAGGATCTGGGCCGCCAGATCGTAATCGCGCGCGTCGATGGGCGCGCCAATCTCGACATTGGCATCGACCGTGTCGAGCCCCTGATCCTGAAGGGCGTAAGCCTTGATCTTGTTCACCAGCCCGATGCCGCGTCCTTCGTGATAAGGCAAATACAGCAGCACGCCGTTCGGGACGCGCGTGATGTGCGCCATCGCGGCTTGCAGCTGGGCATAGCAATCGCAGCGCAGCGAATGAAAGATATCGCCGGTTACGCAACCGCTGTGGACGCGGACCACGGGAAGATCCGTTGCATCGTCAGTTGGCTGATTGATGAGCGCCATCGCCTGACAATGGGGGTCGAGGCCCTGATAGGCGCGAGCTTCGAGTTGCAGCTCCCGGCCCTCGAACTCAATCGGCAAGATCGTCTGGGCGGACCAATCGATATCCAACTTCACTGACTTCATTGCATTCGATCTCATCCACGCCTCCAGGCGATTTGGCGCACGCATACGCTATCAGAAAATGAACTGCGTATTGACATGCTTTGTCCTACTTGTCGTTCATTGCAGTTGTGCAAGCCCTTTGAGCTTTCACAGCCGCCCTGATGTCGCAGTCCGGTTCCGGATCAAGTCCACCCGTTAACCATGACCCCCATCAGGCATGTAGCAGTGTAAGTAAGCCCATCTTTGCTGAACCATAGATGAATGCCCAATCGGGGCCCGCGGCCCCACGGACGACGTCCGTCTACTGACGACCGCGAAATGCGCCGTAACGCATGCCCAGGTAAGCGAAGATCGTCGCGACAATCGAGGCGAACAGAAGCGCCACGAGAGGCTGCATTGCCGGTCGAACGATCAGGATGGATGCGAAGGTGCCGTAGTTGACGGCTGCTGTGGTCCATGCGACGGCGGCGTAGCGCGCAAATTCTGCAACGCTGGGGCGTGAGCGCAGAGCGAATGTCAATGTGCGGTGTGCCAGCCATCCGGCCACCATGGCACAGGAAATGCCGAGCAACCGGGCGGCCAGCGGATGAAGCCCGAACATCCGAACGCCGGTCTCCAGCACTGTGGCGTCGACTGACAGAGCGATCAGGCCCGATGCCAGAAAACCGGCCCAATGATAGACCGCAGACCGGCGTGCACGCGAACTGACCTCGGCATCGTCATCGGCCATGCCCATCAGCTCCGCTGCCACGTGACTGGGGGCCCGTCGGCAGCCCGTTGGGGGTGCCACAGTTTGGCGGGCAAGTCCTGCGCTCGCGCAAGGGCCGTGTACTCCTCGGCTCTTCGGGCGACGACGGGGTCCAGGCTGGAGAGCTCCGGATCGACATGACCGGGATGGCACATCACCAGATGGCATCGCCGGCCCGCCGAAAAAGCAGCTTCCAGCTCATCGCCATACGGCTGTCCTTCTTTGAATGGCGAGGTGCCGGCAAAGCTGTCGTTGGTCGCAAATCTTCGGGCGCGCACGGCGGAGCCGAAGCCGGAGGATAGCAGATTGATGACAATAGATTTCCGGACGGCCAAGCCGCGCTTTCGAATGGCCGAAATACTATCGGCGGGATCGCGCACGAGAGGGCCGCCGGATGGAAAGCGTTTCGTCAGCGCCTTGAGCACGCCTTTGCGCACGGTGGGGAGCGCATGCACATGCTGATGACCGTCGATGTGATCGGGAGGAAAGCCCGTGGCTTCCTCGAAGCGATCGAGCTGCCGTGTCACCTCGGCTGCGATCTCGTCCTGGTCGATGCGTCCCGTAAGTGCGCTTGCAAGAAGCTGCCGCAGTTTTGGGAAGTGTCCCCGAGGCGCCAGCGACGGCATGGGACCGAGCGCTCTGCCAAGCGTCAGGTCGATATGAAGACCGACGGCAATGTGGTGGCGGACCATGGCGACGGCCTTGGCATCTTCAGGCCATCGCTCGAGAGTGACCAGCGCACTTGTGGCCGATAGCCGGCCCAACTCAGCCAGTTCCAATATCCCGCGCGACACGCCTGCCGTCATCGCATAGTCGTCGGCGCAGAGAATAACCGGCTCGGCGTTGCTGGACCCGGATGTCACGCGTCGCTCGCGCTTCTCTTTGCCGCATTGGCTGGTGTCTGCGGGACGGGTTCGTCAGTGCCGATCGTCTCCGAAACGATGAACAGGGGCCTTCCCTTCACCTCCTCATAGACGCGCCCCAGATACTCTCCGATGACGCCAAGTGAAATCAGCTGTACGCCCGCGAGAAACATCACGGAGATGACCAGCGTTGGAAAGCCCGGCACGTCTGTGCCGTAAATCAAAGTCTTCGTCAGGAATATTGCGGTGTAGACAAACGCCGCCGCGCCCACGAGCAGGCCGACATAGGACCAAATGCGCAGCGGCAAGGTGGTGAAGGAGGCAAGTCCGTCGAGGGCAAAGCGCAACAGCTGCCTGGGGTGCCACCGGGAGCGCCCCTCGGAGCGGGCTTCCACCTCGTAAGGTATGCCGACGGAACGGAAGCCGATCCAGGCGTAGAGGCCCTTGTTGAAGCGCGCTCGCTCGCCCATCCGATTGAAGACATCGACGGCCTTGCGGTCGAGTAGCCGGAAGTCTCCGGCGCCGTCAGGCAACTCCGTTCCCGTGACCGATCGGAAAATGCGATAAAAGAGTCGCGCCGACCACCGGTGCAGGGCAGCGTCCGTGTCCCGGCTCGAACGCTGGGCGTAGACGATGTCGTACCCCGCGTTCCACTTCTCGATGAATTCGGGGATCAATTCGGGGGGATGCTGCAAGTCACCGTCCATCACGACCACGCCGTCCCCCATGGCAAACCTCAGTCCGGCCGCGACCGCAATTTCTTTTCCGAAATTGCGGCTGAGCGATACGGCTTTGTACCGGGGGTCACGCGTATGAAGGTGCCGCAGCGCATCCAGTGTGCCGTCGCTCGAACCGTCGTCGACCAGGACGACGTCCCATTCGCGGTCGAGCCCATCCAGAACGGCGCGCAGGCGCTGCTCCAGCGCGGGCAGCCCGCGTGTTTCGTTGAGAATTGGGATCACCACGCTGAGCGATCGTTTGCGCGCTCCAGCCATTGTGGACTCCGTGCGCGGGGTCTCGGAGTGGGTCTTCAGCACGTAGGGGATCTCCGTTCCGTCCTAAAAGCTGTCCTTAGTGCATTCTTGGCGGGGACAAAAGTCATGCGCAGTTGGCGTCGTCGATGCGGTATCGGCAGGCCAATGGTGCGCGCAACATCAATAATACAATCTGAGATTGCGAAGTATAATTATTACACTGAATAGTATAGGCGGGAGACAAAACAGTTGATATGCGTGGAGTGAAGACTTGGGTGGCTTGGGAAAGCTCACTAATGTTAGCCGATGACGATCCAGTCTCCCATCGCCCGCCAGCAATTTGCGCGCCGATTACGCGAATTCCGCATCGCTCGGGGCTTCAAGACTGCGCGCAGTCTCGCTCAGGCCTTGGAAATCGACGAGAACCGGTACACCCGGTACGAACGCGCGGAAGTCGAGCCGGATATCAAGCTGATCCAGCAAATCTGTGAGACTTTGGACCTCAGCCCCAACGACCTGCTCGGGACGACGTCCCCCACCTCGAAGCACGATGCTGTCATGCTTCCATCGGCGACCGCAGTATCGGCCGGGTTCGCCGAACCGGAGCCTGTGCCAACAGGCTCCCCGGCGATACAGGGTCATTTGGTGCGAGACAGAACCGCCTGGTCGCTTGCTTGTGCGGTGGCCGAGCTTCAGTCGCGGACGGCCAATTCCGCACCTGAAAACACGTCCCGGCTTGCAACCCTGCGGCATGCGGCGCGGCTGTTTTCGGATCTCGAGCGCCGGCCGTTCGCGGCCGTTACGGAAATCCTTCTTCACCCTGCCGTTGCGCACGCTCCTGCCACGGAGGCGCACCGGATTGAGACTTTAATTGAGGCGCTCACGCAAGCGTCGGGCTAGTCGCGCAGCGCCTTTGCCGGCCGCCTTATCGGCTGGCACGCGCCAGAACAGCGTGCAGCAGTACGTTCGTTGCGGGCAGCGCGTCCTCGCGGGTCATGTCTTCCTTTTCATTATGAGAGATGCCGTCCTTGCAGGGCGTGAAGATCATGGCTGTAGGGCAGACGGAGGCCATGTTGTAGGCGTCGTGGCCAGCCTCCGATTGCAGATCCAGCGTTGTATGGCCCAGTTCGGCCGCCGCGTCGCGCATGAGAGTGATGAGGCCGGCATCGAACACGAGCCCGCCAAAACCCCAACGCTCGGCAATCTCAATCGAGCAACGGCTGCGACGGGCGCAATCAGGCAGCGCCGTATCGAGGTCTGAGACCATACGCTCCAGCATGGCTGGATCGGGATGCCGCATGTCGCAGAAGAGGCTCGCGCGTTCGCTGATGATGCCCGGCAAATTCGGCCATAGATCGAGGCGGGCCGCCGTTGTCTTGCCCTCACCGGAAGAATAGCGCCAACCAATGTCGTCGATCGCAACCGCCACGTGCGACGCGCCAACGAGCGCATTTTTTCGCCGCTCCATCGGCGTCGGGCCGACATGCGCCGTCTCTCCGACCACATCGATACGCATGCCGCGCGTTGGAAATCCGCCGGTCACGATGCCGATCGGGATACCTGCGGCGTCAAGCTTTGGGCCTTGTTCGATGTGAAGTTCGAAATAGGCGTCGATCGGTCGATTTCCGACCGGTGCATCGCCGCGATAGCCGATGCGCTCGAGTTCGTCGCCGAGCTGCAATCCCCCTTTGTCCGTTCGGCCCTCGGCCCAGCTGACGCTTTCCTTGCCGGCAAACACCAGGGAGGACAGCATCGGGGGATAGAAGCGCGCGCCCTCCTCGTTGGTCCAATTCACGACCTCGATCGCCCGTGGCGTGGCGATCCCGCTTTCATCGAGGGTGCGCAGCACTTCCAGGCCACCCAGAACGCCCAGAATCCCGTCGAAGCGGCCGCCGGCGGCCTGTGTGTCGAGATGACTGCCGATCAGCACCGGGGGCAGCTCGGGGTGCTGACCCTCACGGCGCACGAACATATTGCCGAGCCGGTCGACACGGACGGCAAAGCCCGCCTCGCTGGACCAGCCAGCGAACAGATCGCGCATTTGCTTGTCTTCATCCGTCAACGTCAGGCGGCGGAGGCCGCCTTTAGGCCCTCGACCGATGGCGGAGGAGGCTTCGATCGTGCGCCAGAGGCGCTCACCGTCGATGGTCAAATTGCTCGGCATGCCGTTCTCGTTCGTAGCTTTTGTGCGGTCGCTATGCTGCACCGCGGCAGCCTTATGTAATACCTATACTTTGTCTCATTAACCTCAAGTTATCCAGTGCGCCCTACCCTGTCGAAGGTTTGATCGAGCGAGCAGCCATTCATGTACAGCGGGGCCATTGGAGCCGCAAAGCCCAACACGCTGATGGGCGACTATGCCGTTCGTCTCGGCGAGGCCGTGCTGCGCAATCGGACGCGCGACGCCGAGCAGGCGGCGCGTTTCGAGGTTGAACTGGCCAATAAGGTCAAGTCCGAGTTCATCGCCAATATGAGCCATGAATTGAGGACACCGCTCAACACCATCATCGGCTTTTCCAAACTGCTCGCGGAGCACGGGCGCCGGCAGCTGACAGAGCAGGATATCGCCGACTATGCGCGGCTCATTCATGATGCGGCCGGCCACCTCCTTGCTGTGATCAACGACATTCTTGATATCTCCAAGATCCAAAGCGGCAAGTACACGCTCAATGCGCACGAGATCTGTCTCGAGGAATTGCTCACCGCGTCAGTGGCGAGCTATCGGTCCGTGGCCGAAGCTGCGGGATTGAGGCTGGATTTTCACTGCGATCGGGAATTGCCGGCCATTCGTGGTGACGCCCAACGGCTGAAACAGGTTTTCTTGAACCTGATTAGCAACGCCGTCAGGTTCACGCGCGCTGGCGGCACGGTCCGCGTAGAGGCGGAGGCGCTGGCCGATGGAGGGGCCCGGGTTTTCATTCGAGATTCCGGCATCGGCATGGATGAAGAGGAAATTCATATCGCGCTGACGCCCTTCGGCCAGGTCGACGGCAGTCATTCGCGCTGGCGTGAAGGAACCGGTCTCGGACTTCCGATCGCGAATGCGTTGGTTGAATTACATGGCGGGGAGCTTCGGATCCGGAGCCAGCGCGATCAGGGCACGGAGGTCGCCGTCGTTCTGCCGTCACCACAACTCGTGACGATGCTTCAAGGCCGGCATCTTGGGCAGGCGCGGTCGGTCCAGAATGCCGGGTAATGATGTTCAAATGTCAGGAACCATGCAGGTGACAACGTCCGCACCCGACCGCCAACCCAGACTGGACGACGGCTCCATCGGGCGCATCGTGTCGGTGACCGGTTCGAAGGCCATTGTCCTGCTCGACAATGGTCAGGCGCATGCCGTGCGCGCCTCCCAGCGTCCAGAGATGGGGACGCTTCTCGCAATCGATACGGCAAGCACCGTTGCCCTTGCCATCGTATCCGCCTTGAGCGTGCCGGTGCCCGCCCAGCGCGAGGGTGAAAACGAGATCTGGATTGCCGAACTCGGACTTGTTGGCGAGTTGTGGCGCAGCAAGGACGGCCGGCCGTCGACCTTCAACCGTGGTGTCAGCAGCTATCCGGCGCTCGGACATCGTGTTCGTGTGGCTTCAAAGGCAGAACTGGAGCTGGCCTTCTGCGGTGACATGGAGCAATCGGTTCGCGTCGGCAGCATCCGGCAGGACGATTCCATTCCGGCGATGATCCGGGTCGATGAACTGCTGGGAAAGCACTTCGCCGTGCTTGGGACCACCGGTACCGGCAAATCCTGCACGTTGGCGCTCATTCTGCGCGCCATCCTGGAAAAGAACCCTGCAGCGCATGTGGTTCTGCTCGATCCCCACAACGAATATGCAACAGCGTTTACGGAGTGGGCCGAAGTTCTGTCTCCGCGCAACCTGCAACTGCCCTATTGGTTGCTGACGTTCGAGGAATTGGCCGAAGTGGTGGTCGGCAATCCCTCTGAGCGCAAGAACGAGATCGAAATTCTGCAGGAGCTGATACCCATCGCCAAGAGCCGCTACAGCGCGGGTCGCGGGAGGGAAGCTCAGGCGCTTAGAGCACGTATGCACGATTCCGGCCGCTATACCGTCGACACGCCCGTGCCCTATCGTCTGTCAGACCTGATCTCGCTCATCGACGATCGCATGGGCAAGCTCGAGAACAAACGCGACCTGGCGCCCTACCGCAACCTGAAGACCCGGATCGAGACACTTTCTGTCGATCCGCGCTATGCCTTCATGTTCGGTTCCCTCACCGTCAACGATGATATGGCGCAAGTGCTTGGCCGTCTCTTTCGCGTACCCGTCAACGGCAAACCGATTACAATCCTCGAGTTGACCGGCTTGCCCACCGAGATCGTCAATGTCGTGGTCGCGGTGCTGTGTCGGATGACCTTCGATTTCGCCCTGTGGAGCGAAGGCAAAATTCCCGTAACGCTGATATGTGAAGAAGCGCACCGCTACGTGCCGGCGAACCCTGCCCTCGGGTTCGAACCGTGCAAGCGCGCCATCGCTCGGATCGCCAAGGAGGGTCGCAAGTACGGAGCATCCCTGTGCATTATCACTCAGCGCCCTGCGGAAATTGATCCGACCATCCTGTCACAATGCAACACCGTATTCGCGTTGCGAATGTCGAATGATCGCGACCAGGCGATTGTCAGTTCGGCGATATCGGACAGCGGTTCAGGGTTGCTGGAATTCCTCTCTGCATTGGGGCAGCGCGAGGCCATAGCATTCGGCGACGGAGTGACGTTGCCGGTCCGCATTCGTTTCGACGAATTGCCGAAACATGCGATGCCGCGAAGTTCTACGGCTCGGTTCTCCGAAATGTGGCAACGGTCGGCGGGTGACGATGCCCTTCTCGAGCAGATTGTCGAGAAATGGCGCCTCTCGGCCAGCGGCGGGGGAACGGAGATCATCCAGCAAGCGGCATTATTCGCCGAAGCCCTGGATGCGCCGGGTCCCTCCACTGCCGAAGTGGAATTCGATGACGCCGCCGAAGCGCATAGGCAACGGCAGCCATCAGATTTCGCCGCAACAGGCGATACGGAAGAAACACATTACGTTCAGGATCCATTGCTGCCGGCCAAGGCGCACACGCCCGCGGCATCTGGAGGACGCGGGGGCCGGCGTGACGCGCTTCCGCCGCGTCGGGACGTGTCTGCCGTGCCGCCTGCGTCCAGTTCTTCGCAAACGCAGCCCGGAGGAGCCTTGCGCTCCCTGCGCGAACGGCTGTCCCAGCGTACGCCCACGCGTTGAGAGACGTTCCGGCATACTGTTCTCGACTGATGTGTGCCGCTGGCGGCTGGTTTTGTTGGACCTTGCCAGACGCGACGCTACTATTGCTGATGCAGGGTGTGCATGACTGCGGGCGCTAATCGGATTCGCATCTCACCTCTAAAAGAAGCGACCCTCATTTCCAGGGGCTATTGATGGGTACTATTCATCCCGTAATTCTATCGGGCGGTTCGGGCACGCGACTCTGGCCGCTTTCCAGATCGATGTACCCAAAGCAGTTCATTCGCTTCTTCGATGGTCAAGGACCGACATTTCTCGGTTCCACGTTACGACGCCTCAAATCGGAAGCGGGCTTTGCCGCACCGACTCTCATCTGCAACAACAATCATCGATTTCTCGTCAGGGAAGAGCTGGAGCAGGCCGCGCTGACCTCGAGCGAGATCATACTGGAGCCGGTCGCTCGCAATACCGCCCCCGCCATTGCGGTGGCGGCGCTGGCTGTCATGCAGAAGGATCCGGATGGCATCCTCGCCGTGATGCCGTCAGACCATGCCATTCGAGACGAGGATCGGTTCGTCGAGGCGGTTCGCCTGGCAGCCAAAGTGGCAGCCCAGGGCAAACTCGTCCTCTTCGGTATCAACCCAACGTCGCCACGCACGGACTACGGATACATCCGGCAGGGAGCGGCCCTCGAAGGCTTCGACGGTCAGGCTTTTGCGGTCGCAGGGTTCGCCGAAAAACCTGATGCCGGCACTGCAAAACGCTACCTCGACGAGGGGGGCTACTTCTGGAACAGCGGTCTATTCGTATTCAGTGCCCGGACGTTTCTAAACGAGGTTGCGCGCCTGGCTCCGGCCGTCATGGAGGCGGCGCGCAATGCGCTCGCGCGCGCCCAGAGCGACCTTGGCTTTCTGCGGCTCGACCAAGCGGCGTTTGCCCTGTCTCCGAACATCTCCGTGGACTATGCGGTGATGGAAAAGACCGATGCGGCGGTGATGCTGCCGATTGATATCGGCTGGAATGACGTGGGCTCGTGGACGTCGCTCTGGGAACTCGGTCCGCGCGATGCGCAGAACAACTACGTTCGTGGCGATGCCGTGCTCGAGGACAGCAGCGGGCTGTACGTCCACAGCGAGCGTTCGCTGGTTTCGACCATCGGCGTCAAAGACCTCATCATCGTCGACACGCCGGACGCGCTTCTGGTGGCCGATCGGGCGCGCGCCCAAGATGTATCCAAGGTTGTTGCCAGACTGAGGCAGCTGAACCGCAAGGAGCAGGAGCAGCATCTTCGCAATTACAGGCCGTGGGGATATTTCGAAACGTTGTCGATCGGGCCGCGCTTTCAGGTGAAATTGCTTCACGTGAAACCGGGTGGCAAGCTGTCCATGCAGCGCCACCATCATCGGTCCGAGCACTGGGTCGTCGTGCAGGGCACCGCCAAGGTTACCATCGGAGACACCGAGACGCTCGTTCGCGAAAACGAGAGCGTTTATATCGTTGCCACCCAATGGCATCGCCTTGAAAATCCCGGGAAGGTCCCGCTCGAGCTCATCGAGGTGCAAATCGGCACGTATCTCGGCGAAGACGACATCATCCGCAGCGAGGATGTCTATCACCGCAATCCAGACGAGACGGCATAGCCGCTACTGGCTTCAATGCCTGGTCTCGCCGGGAGGAGGGGCGGCTGCGGGATCGGCCTGCACAACAGCTCCAGCGGTTGTGGTTTCCCACGCCTTTCTATGGTGTTCGAAACGCCGATAGCTGAGCGGGATCGTTGCGAGATAGAGCAGCGTCACGATGGTGAGCGTCCCATAGGGATAGGTCACGAGCAGAGCCACGAACGCTGCGACGGCGATGAGGATGGGCAGCACGAGCTCCCGCTCGATACGCTCGCCCAGCAGTTTTCCTGAAAACGTCGGAATGGTCGAGACCAGAAGAAACGCCATGAAGAGGGTGTAGAGCGCGATCAGGATCGGGAAGGCGCGCACATCGAAAAATCCCAAGCCGTTGAGATACAGCGGCAGCAGGACAGTGACGGCACCCGCCGGGGCTGGCATCCCCGTGAAGAAATTGGATTGCCATTTCGGCTTGTCCACGTCGAGCATGGCATTGAAGCGGGCCAACCGCAGGCCCATCGCGCACGCGAAAACAAGGGCTGAGATCCAGCCGAAGCCCTTCAGGTCACCGAGACCCCAGGTGAAAACGAGCACCGCGGGGGCAACGCCGAAGTTGACGAAGTCGGCGAGGCTGTCGAGCTCGGCGCCGAACTTCGATTGCGCCTTGAGGGCGCGGGCGAGCCGTCCATCCACTCCGTCCAGCAGGGCAGCGATGACAATGAGGGCCAGCGCCAGCTCCAGCCGGCTCTCGATCGCCATGCGGATGGCCGTAACGCCGGCGCACAGGCTGAGCAGGGTGAAGAAGTTCGGCAGGAGCAGCCG
>JBKKCB010000270.1:0-4156 GCA_046713545.1 Hyphomicrobiaceae bacterium
AAGACGGACAGGACCAGACAGCCGTTGGGGGAATGCGCATCATGCCTGTTGCCGGCAGGACGCCAGACGAAATTGCCAGCTGTGGCAATGCCCTCGTCATCCTCCAGCGTGCCCTCCAGAACCCACGTCTGCTCGATCGCCACATGCTCGTGATAGGGCAGCTTCGTGCCGGGCGCGAAGCGGAACAGTGAGGTTATCAGGCCGGTATCCTTGTCTTCGACCAACACCTTCATGGTGACGCCCGGAAAGCGCGTTTCCTGCCAGGGAAGCTCGGCCACGTTGAGGTAGCGGGACGCCAGGGGCCCAAGTTTTTCATCGCCCTTGAGGAATGGTGTTTGCGCAACCATGTCGGCCTCCCTTGCCTTGGCTGACGGGCGCGGGCCCGACGCCACACAAGATTTTCACTGGGCCATTGAGATGTCAAACGGCGCGTCGGGCCCCGTGTGCTCAGATCAGCCATTGGAGACGCACCCGGAAGCTTTATATTCGCCCATCGGGCCGATCATAATGACCCAAGCCGAGGACCAGACCGTTGAGCCAAGCTGCCACCGAAACCTTGATCCGCAGGTACTACGACGCCTTCAACCGCGGCGACACGGACGGTGTTCTCGCCTGCATCGCCGACGACGTCGTGCATGACGTGAACCAGGGCATGCGCCGCCAGGGCAAGGCGGCGTTCCGTGCCTTCTGTCAGCATATGTCCCGCTGCTACCGCGAGCAGCTGACCGACATTGTCGTCATGGCCGGCAGCGATGGCCTTCGTGCGGCGGCAGAGTTCAACGTGCACGGCACCTACCTTCAGACCGACGAAGGCCTGCCGCCCGCCAGCGGCCAGACATACGTTCTGCCGGCGGGTACATTCTTCTCGATCAAGAACGATCAGATCACGCGCGTGACCACCTACTACAATCTCACCGACTGGCTCATGCAGGTCACGGGCGAAGGTCCGCAATGAGCCTGCGCGTCGAGCGGCTCACGGGCGGCGCACTGGCAGATGCGGTGCCCGAGCTGGCGCGACTGCGTATGAGCGTGTTTCGCGATTGGCCCTATCTCTATGATGGGACCCTCGCCTACGAGCAGGACTACCTTGCGACGTTCTCCGCGGCCTCCGGCGCGGTTGTCGTGGCGGCCTATGACGCCGATGCGATGATCGGGGCCGCGACGGCCGCACCTCTGCTTGGCAGCGCGGCCGAGTTTGCGGATCCGTTCCTGGCGCGTGGTGACGACCCGGGGAAGATCTTCTATTTCGGCGAGTCGGTGCTGCTGATGTCTTATCGAGGGCGCGGGCTCGGGCATGCGTTCTTCGACCATCGCGAGGCTCACGCGCGCAGCTTTGTAAACTTCACTCTGGCAGCCTTCTGTGCCGTCCAGCGGCCGGCTGATCACCCCTTGAAGCCGCACGACTACGTGCCGCTCGACGCCTTCTGGCGCAAGCGCGGCTTCGAGAAAGCCGAGGGCTTGACTACCTCCTTCTCCTGGAAGGATATCGATCAACCAGAGGAAACGGCCAAGCGCATGCAGTTCTGGGTCAAGGCGCTCACCCGATGAGCGGCCGCCCAATGATCAGGGTGGCAACGGCCCAGTATCCGATTGACCAGCTTTCGACGATGGCTGCGGCGCGAGACAAGATTGCCCGCTGGGTCGGCGAGGCGGCAAGCCAGCGCGCCGAGCTTCTGGTGTTCCCGGAATATGGGGCCATGGAGCTGTCGGCCATCCGCGGGCCCCAGGTTGCGGCCGATGTCGCGGCTTCCCTCGCGGCGGTTTCAGACATGCTCGGCGAAATGGATGCGCTGCACGCCGAGTTGGCGCAACAGCATGGCGTCCATATCCTGGCCGCGAGCGGCCCGTCGCGCCGAGCCAACGGGCGGTACGTGAATGCGGCTCGGCTGATAACCCCGATGGGCGATATCGGCACACAGCAGAAGCTCGTCATGACCCCGTTCGAGCGTGAGTGGGGAATCATGGGCGGACAGCCCCAGCGCGTGTTCGATACCAGCCTCGGGCGGATCGGCGTCGCCGTATGCTACGACAGCGAATTCCCGCTCCTTGTGCGGGCGCAGGCCGAAGCCGGCGCCGATCTGATCCTGATCCCGTCATGCACCGAGCGCGTCTCGGGCGCGCATCGCGTGCGCACCGCGGCGCTGGCACGGGCCCTCGAAAACGGTTGCGCCACCATCGTGTCGCCGACCGTCGGCGACGCGCCATGGTGTCTGACGGTCGACTACAACGAGGGTATTGGCGGCATCTACCTGCCCGCCGAAGCCAGCGTGTCGGATACCGGCATCCTCGCCGAAGGCCGCCTCAACGAACCCGGCTGGGTGTTCGCCGATATCGATCTGGGCGCGCTCAGAGATCTGCGTGCAACCGGTGAAATGCGCAATTCCAGCGATTGGAACGCGCAGCCGGGAGCGGCGCCGCTCGCGCATCTTGTCGAAGTGGTCAGTCTGACATAGCTAGTGTGATGATCGAGAAAATTCGCCGTATCTACCGGCCGCCTCTGAGCGAATTTCTCGATCTGAATCACACTAGCAAGTTTATGATTCTAGTGTCCCTTTTGATTCCGACGTTCGCTCTCCAACCCAGCCGAGAGCTCCTGTGAACTTCGGAATCGGGACACTAGCGGAGCGCCCATGTGACTTGCACCCGCACCTCGAGCGACTGGCTTCCCCGCTCGATCGGCACGGCCTCTGCCGCCATCGTGACGCGCCCCGAAAAGGGTCTCGGGGAGGGCGAAGACACGTCCTCGGAAATCGTCAACACCTCTCCGACCGAGGCCCCCGCCGCTTCTGCGAACAATTTGGCGCGACGCAGCGCATTGGCGATCGCCTGGCGGCGTGCTTCATCCCTCAGCGTCTCGGCGTTCGAGACGTCGAAGCTGATGCCTCCGGCCTGGTTTGCGCCGAGCGTGACAACGAGATCCAGCAATTCGCCAAGCTTGGAAATCTCCCGCGCGGTGATGCGAACCTGATTGGTGACGCGATAGCCAGTAATCCGGGCGGCCCGGCCGTCCTTCGCTTGATCGTAACGAGGATCGATGCTGAACCCCGCCGTCTGAATATCCTTGGGATCGATCCCTGCTCCCTTCAGTCCGTCGACCACCTTCTTCATGGCGGCGCTGTTTCGCTGCAAGGCTTCACGCGCGGTGTCGGCCTCGCTGAGGACGCCCGTTGAAATATGCGCGATGTCAGGCTCGGCGGAGACCGTACCGGAGGCTCCGACGGTGACCGTCCTCTCTGTGCGTTTTTCTTGGGCTGAGGTGGGCATGACAGTTCCAATCCATGTCAAAGCGACCATCACGGCAACAAAGCCAGCACGCGCAAAACGAGCCATAAGAGCGTCAACCTCTCTGTGATGCGTCTCTTGATCCTATCCAAAATTTGCGGCCAAACGGCGCCACGCCGGGACTTCGTGGACCGGCGGGAGTCTGATATAGAGACGCCCGCCCTTGTTTGCGACCGGGCCCGTAGCTCAACGGTTAGAGCCGGCGGCTCATAACCGTCTGGTTGCAGGTTCGAGTCCTGCCGGGCCCACCACCGCCATTAATTTCCCTGCAAATTCAGCCTAGTTTTGGTGGTGGGACACCATTTGTCGGCGGAAGTGGGACACTTTGTTCGCTTTTCGATCTGATGAGTAAACGCGTTCCCTCGGCTGCCAGCCGCTTTCTCTCGGCGGATCGCGTGTACCTTTCAGCTTGTTGCAGAGTGCGCCGAAGACGGCCATGAGCTGGGAAGACGTGGCGCCATTCTCCGCCGCCAACGTGGCCCCTGCCTTACGCAGCCCGTGGGGTGAACAATTGCTCAGCCCCGCTTCCCGGCAGCGATCTCTGAAAAAATTGCCGAAGCCATCGCCGGTAAACGGCCGGCCGTACGGGGTTACCAGATACACCAACTCTCCAGTAGGACTCTGATCAATGATTTCGCGGAGGACATCTAGGAAGGGTATTTCGACTGTCACCGGCCGGTTCCGCGCGTTTTTGCGCGGCACAAACCTGAGCCACCCATCCCGCACATGTTGCCGTCCAAGCAGGACAACGTCGCTGCGACGAACTCCGGTGAAGAGGAGCAGCGCCAATGCGAGCCGGGCCTTGGTACCAATCTGGTGCCGCTCCTCGAACTGCCGAACTTCATCCGGCGTCCACGTGTGAAACCCGTTTGTG
>JBKKCB010000271.1:0-3917 GCA_046713545.1 Hyphomicrobiaceae bacterium
ACAACCCACTCGCTGCCCGTCTTCTCGGCAACGCGCGCCTTGCCGCTGTCGAGCAGGTCAAGCGCGGTCTCGATCGCCTCCCGCACCTCGCCCTTGGTCTGCGCGTTGATGCCGTCGCGCTTCTCCCATGCGGCTTCGATGGTCGATTGCAGGCTTGCGTGCGACATTGGGGCGAGGCTCCCGGACGTGAGTTTCAAGGCCCGAGCGTTGTGGCGCGGGCAACGGGGAGTGTCAACAGACGCCCGTATCATGTAGATCATTCTGGTCGGTGTCCCCGATCGGCAGTCAGGTCCAGGGCGTGTCTCCATGCTCCGCGCAATCCCGGCTTTGGCACTCGCGCTTGCCGTGCTGACGCCTACGGCGCAGGCCGATCCGGCCGAGCGCATTGCAGGCTTCAGCAAGGGCACCATCACCACCCGCGCGACGGCCGACCTGCGCCGCGGCATGAACTTCGGCGATGCCATGGACGCGCCACGCGAAGGTGCCTGGGGCTGGCGGCTGTCGGCCTCGGACTTTCGCACCGTCAAGGATGCGGGGTTCGACCATGTGCGGGTGCCGATGCGTATCTCCGCCCATGCGGAGAAAGAACCGCCCTACCGCATCCTGGACCACTTTCTGCGACGCATGGACTGGGCCATCGACCAGGCGCTGTCCAACGATCTCGGCATCATCGTCGACATGCACCACTATGAGGACATTATGAAGGAGCCGCACGCCCACGCCGATCGCCTGGCGGGGCTTTGGTGCACGATCGCCCTGCGCTATCGGGAGCTCCCGCGCGCGGTCGTGTTCGAGATCCTGAACGAGCCGACCGGCAAGTTGACCGCCGACATCTGGAATCCAATCCTGGCGCGGGTGATCGGCGACATCCGCACCATAGACCCCGAACGCCTCCTGATCATCGAGGGCGCCAACTGGGCTTCGGCAACGGACCTGCGCGACACGCTGCAGTTTCCCGCCAGCGACGGAAATCTGATCGCCAGTTTCCACATGTATCATCCCATTTTCTTCACGCATCAGGGCGCGCGCTGGATGCCGCCACAGTTCGGCACGCTCGGTGTCGTTTTTCCCGGGCCGCCGGCAACGCCGGTCGTACCTTTGCCGGCAGCCGAGGAGTCGTCCGATAGCCGCACATTCTTTCAGCGCTACAACAGCGAGCCCGCCGAGACCAATCCGGGCGGACTGGCCGCAATCGTCGCGCAGATGGACATCGCCAAGACCTTTGCCGATCGCACCGGCCTGCGCGTCTACCTCGGCGAATTCGGAGTCGTCATCAAGGCCGACCCAGCATCGCGTGCCCGCTGGGCGCGCGCCGTGCGCACGGAAGCCGAGAAGCGCGGGTTCGGATGGGCCTACTGGGACTTCTGCCGGAACCTCGCGTCCTATACGCCATGCGGAGCTACCGGGCAGTGGATCCCCGACATGAAAGCCGCACTCATCGACTGACCCCGTCAGTGCAGTTTGACCTGCGGCTCGGTGCGGCGCGTCAGCATCCGTGACAGCGTTTCGAGCCCCACCTTGGTCAGGCCGTGCAAAGCGACCTCGTGCATTTTGTAGAGCGATCGATACATCAGGCGCGCGAAATAGCCCTCGATGAACAGGCTCCGTCCGGCGAGAAATCCCATCAGGTTGCCGACCGTGCTGTACTCGCCTAGCGACACCAGTGAGCCGAAGTCGCGATACACAAACGGCTGCAGCGGCTTTGCATCGAGCTGCCGCAGGATCTGGCGATAGAGATGCGAGGCCTGCTGATGCGCCGCCTGGGCCCGCGGCGGAATCGGCTGCGTTGCACCCTCCGGCACCAGCCACGCACAATCGCCCATGGCAAAAATGCTGCTGTCACGCGTCGTCTGCAGCGTCGGCATCACCACGAGCTGCGACGATCGGCTGACCTCTAAGCCATCCAGGCGCTGCAGCACTTCGGGTCCGCGTACGCCCGCCGCCCACACCACCAGCTCGGAGGGAATGACGTCGCCGCCCGCCAGCTCCACGCCGTCGGCGCGCACCTGCATGACGCGGGCGCCGGTTCGCACCTCGACGCCCAGCTTCTTCAAAATCTGCATGGTCGCATCCGCGATCCGCTGCGGCAGCGCCGGCAAGATGCGCGGGGCCGCATCGATGAGCGTGATCTTGATGTCCTTGTCCGGATCGATGCGGTCGAGACCATAAGCGACCACACCGCGCGCCGTACGGTGCAGCTCGGCGGACAGCTCCGTGCCGGTGGCCCCGGCGCCGACGATGGCGACGTGCAGCTGGCCTGGGCGGATCGGCTCGTGCTGCGTGTGCGCGCGCAGGCAGGCGTTGACGAGGCGCCGGTTGAAGCGCTTGGCCTCCTCCGGCGTGTCGAGCGTGATGGCGTGCTCGCCGACGCCGGGCGTGCCGAAATCATTGCTCTCGCTGCCGATGGCGATGACGAGGATATCGTACGGCACCGACCGCTCCGGCGTGATCTGCCGCCCCTCGTCATCGAACGTGGCCGAGAGATGGGCCAGCCGTTGCGCGCGATCGAGCCCGATCATCTCGCCGTAGCGATAGCGGAACCCGTGCCAATGGGCCTGCGCCAGATAATCGAGCTCATGCCGTCCGGTATCCATGCTGCCGGCTGCGATCTCGTGCAGCAGCGGCTTCCACAGGTGGGTGCGCGCCTTCTCGACGAGCGTGATCGTGGCCTTTCCGCGCTTGCCGAGCGTGTTGCCAAGCCGGGTCACCAGCTCCAACCCACCGGCACCGCCGCCGACCACAACGATCTCGGGCAGCGTCCCGGATCTGGCCAGCGCCGAGTCTTTGACCGTGCGATCCATGTCCAGCGTCTCCCGGCTGCGCCAGGATCTACGTTAGGACAATCGGGCCGGACACACCGATGCTAATTCAGCATTGCCTTGATGAGACGCTTGGCCTCGTCGCTGTCCCACTCCGCGGGGCCGACCAGCCGCCCGACCTCGCGGCTCTCGCGATCGATGAGGATGGTGGACGGCATGCCGATGGCTTTGAGGGCGGTGCCGAGCTTGATGCTGGGGTCGGCAAAGACGCCGAGCTTCTCCACCTTGATCTGCTCGAGGAATTTCTTGGCGCCGTCGATGCCGGTCTTGTCCACGCTGACCGCCACCACCTCGAACTTGTCCGATCCCAGCTCCGCCTGAAGCCGGTCGAGACTCGGCATCTCCTTGCGGCAGGGGGCGCACCACGTGGCCCACAAATTCAGCAGCACCACCTTGCCCTGCCAGTCCTTCAGCGTGCGTTCCTTGCCGGTCGCATCGAGGAAAACGGTGTCGGGGACGGGCTCAGGGGCCTTCTTGAAAACGAAGGGCGCCATGGTGCCGGTGCTCAGCGGATTGGCGCCTGGACCGGACGGCAACGCCTTGGCCGCCTCGCCTGAAGAGGCCGCAACATCGACGCTCTTGACGGCTGCGGTCGCCGCCCGCTCACGATTGGCGTTGTCAGGGCCGAGCAACGTGACGTATACCGCGGCAAATCCTGCCAATGCGGCCAGCGCCGCCGTCCAGGCATAGGTCGCGAACGAAGTTCGCGGTGTTTGCAGGGCGTTCGGCTCGTTTGTCATGCTTGAAGACCCAACCGTTGTCGTGAAGCGCCCGCTCAACGCGCCCGAGGCCGTGCCGTGACCGAGAAAAATCCGAACCGGATGTGGGGTGGACGCTTCGCGTTGTCACCTGCCGACCTGATGGTCGAGATAAATGCCTCCATCGCCTTCGACAAGGTTCTGGCCCCACAAGACATCCGCGGCTCAAAGGCGCACGCGGCCATGCTGGCGGACCAGGGCATCATTTCCAAGGCGGACGCCAAGGACATCATGCGCGGCCTGGATCAGGTGCAGGCCGAGATCGACGCCGGCAAATTCGCCTTTTCCGAGAAGCTCGAGGACATCCACCTCAACATCGAGAGCCGGCTGACCGAAATCA
>JBKKCB010000272.1:0-23162 GCA_046713545.1 Hyphomicrobiaceae bacterium
CCGGTGGCGATCGCCGTCCAGCCGCCGGGCACGCGCACAACGAGGTCCGTGACGGGCGCCGTCTCGATCACCGGATCGCCGGCCAGCGCAGAGACGATACGGGCATCCTTGCCGTCCGTTTTGCCGGACCCGTGGGTGTGCACGAACGTGTCCGCATACATGCCGCGCAGAGCAGCTGCATCCTTGCGCTCGATCGCTGCGGCGAGCGTCTTGCGGAATTCAGTAATTTCCTCGACGACAGCCTTCTCGGCGGCCTGGTTGAGGATGGCCGGCGGATGCGCCAGCACGGCACCCACCGATACGAACCCAGCGATAAGGAAGGCCAAGGCACGCAGCATGGCCAGCACTCCCACAGACTGGTTCAGAGGTCACCCATGACGTCCTGCCGGAAGCCGTAGACGCGGCGTGCGCCGGCCAGCGCGACCAGCGTCACCTCGCGCGATTGCCCAGGCTCGAAGCGGACGGCCGTACCGGCCGGAATGTTCAGGCGCATGCCGCGCGCGGCCTGCCGATCGAACGACAGGCCGGAATTGGTTTCGAAGAAATGATAGTGCGAGCCGACCTGGATAGGACGGTCGCCGGTGTTAGCGACCATGATCGTCACCGTCTTGCGGCCGGCATTGATCTCGATGTCGCCGTCCTTGATGAACCATTCGCCAGGGATCAAAGCACACCTCACTGCGTCAGGGTGACTATGCCAAATACCGCGGTCACAGCACCAAGTGCACGCACCGGCAGCGTGCCCACCATCCGCTGCAAGCCCAGGCCAACACCGATGCCGACCAGATGCAGCAGCGCCGTCGCGACCGCAAAGCCGAGGGCATAGCCGGCCCAACCTTCGGCTGGCGCCTCCGCGCCATGCGCGTGACCGTGAAAGATGGCGAATGCCGCAATCAGCGCGACGCCGACAGGAACCGGAGCGCTCACGCCTGCTGCTACAAGAACGCCGAGAACGACCACCGAAAGGGCAATGATGGGCTCGACCTGCAGCAGCTCGATGCCGGCGTGGCCGATGACGCCGCCGACCAGCATGGCCACGACGAAGGCCGCCGGCCAGATCCAGATGCGCCTGGCGCCTGCCATCGCCGCCCACAGGCCCACGGCGACCATCGCGGCCAGATGGTCGAGGCCCATCAGCGGATGGGCGAAGCCGTTGGCCGCCGAGAAGCCCAGAAGCTGGCCGACGTGCGCGAAGGCCGGCGTCGCAGCGAGAAGAAGCGGTGTGCTCAGGAGCAATCGGTAAGTCATCAGTTGGCTTCCTCGTCTATCTTGGCAGAGATTTCCCTGCGTGCGTTGTCGCGTGCCGCGATGAATTCGGCGTCCAGAATTGGGTTACGTCCCCGGACCTGAGACACGACGGCCTCGGCCCACTCGATGTAGTCCATGAGCCGCGCCTTGCTCCACCCCGCCGGCGGGCTCGAGATCAGGGAGCGCACATTGGAGGTCTTGTCCGCGATCTTGAGGAGTTGCGCGCGGGCACTCTTTTTCGTCACCATCTCCACCTGCAGGCGCTTGCGCTCGGCTTTCGGCAGGCTCTTGTCGTCAGTCACCTCGCCGACCAGCTTGGCCACGTCGGGGCCGAAGTGGGTGACGAGGTCTTCATAACGCGTGACGGTGTCCTCGAGCGTGTCGTGCAGGTAGGCGGCCGCGACCAGTTCCGCGTCCTCGCCACCTGTCGCCTCAGCCAATAGGGTGGCGACCTCCGTCAGGTGATTGACGTAAGGTTCCTCGGCCAGCCCCTTGCGGTGCTGCGCAACGTGTGCCCGCGCGGCAAAATCCGCGGCGCGCGTCAGGAGGGTGAGGCGGCTGTCGCTCATCGGATGGGCTGATGCACCGTCACGAGTTTCGTACCGTCGGGAAATGTGGCTTCCACCTGCACGTCATGGATCATCTCGGGCACGCCGTGCATAACCTGATCGCGTGTCAGCACGCTGGCGCCGGCTTCCATGAGCGCGGCGACGGATTTGCCGTCACGTGCGCCTTCCACGACGAAGTCCGTGATGAGGGCGATCGCCTCGGGGTGATTGAGCTTGATGCCGCGCTCCATACGGCGACGGGCCACGATGGCCGCCATCGAAATCAGCAGCTTGTCCTTCTCCCGCGGCGTCAGATGCATCGTCCCTCCCCTGGCTCAACTCGACCACACGCGCGGCATGGATGCGCCCGACAATTCCTGCATGACGCGGACCATAGCATGACGCATATCCCTGGCCGCATCGGTCACGAAGCGCACGACAAGCAGGCCGTTCCAGGCGCTGGCCCCAGCTCCGGGGTCGGCACTTTCCAGCACCTCGCGCACGGACGCAAGCCGCGCTTCGGCATCCGGCGCGACATAAAGAATGCAGGCCAGCGCCTGAGACGGGCCAAGGATCGCGGGGCGGCGCAGGACGTCGTCCGAAACATCATCCAGCCGATTGGACTCGGCAAAGATGAGGCGCCCATCGCGACGCACCCGCCAGGTGTCGTACAGGGCGCCGTGATCCATCACCTCGCCGCTGGCAGTGCGGCCGAAGATCATGCTTTCGGCAAACAGGAGACGTGCGCTTGATGACACGTCGATCTCGAACCGGCGCCGCAGTCTCGCGCCGGAGAACAGGATCGTTTCCTGGGGTACCCAGATCAGGCGCGCGTGGTTAGAGACGTCGAGGCGCGCGTTGATCGCGCTGTACGGCCCGGTCGAGCGGTAGATCCGCTCGGCGGCCTGCGTCGTGACGGTCGCGTCCGCGCCTTGCTGGACAGAGAAATCGAGTTTAACGCGGTCGCCGCCGACAACACCGCCGCCCGTGTTTATGATCACCGCTTCCGCATGGTCGCTGTGGGTGCGCGGAAACTTCAGGCGATAGCCGCCGCGCTCCGCGAGTGTGGCAATGCCGGTCGGGCCGTCCGGCCTGAGCGAGAACGTCGCCGTGATTCCACCATCGACGCGGATCTTGTCGAGCGTACGGGCTGCCGCGTGGGCCGGGTCTTCAGACAGCGAGGCGGCGGCGGACATCGGCTTCAACCATCTCCGCGCGCGTTCCGCTGATCACGACCTGCCCGCGGTCCATGACGGCAAACCGGTCGGCAAGGTCCCGCGCGAACTCGAAGTACTGTTCGACCAGCACAATGGCCATTGTGCCGCGCTGCCGCAAGTAGGTGATGGCGCGGCCGATATCCTTGATGATGGACGGCTGGATGCCCTCGGTCGGCTCGTCGAGAACCAGCAGGCCCGGGCGGGTGACGAGCGCCCGGGCGATCGCGAGCTGCTGCTGCTGGCCGCCGGACAGGTCGCCGCCACGCCGCCGCAGCATGCTGCGCAAGACCGGAAACAGGTCGAAGATCTCGTCGGGGATGGTGCGGGCCTTGCGCTTGATGGGCGCAAACCCCGTTTCGAGGTTCTCCTTGACCGTCAGCAGCGGGAAAATCTCCCGACCCTGCGGCACGAAGGCGATGCCGCGGCGCGCACGCTCATAGGCCGCAAGGCCGTTGATGTCCTCGCCGTTCCAGACGACGCGGCCGGCGCTCACCTTCTGGTGCCCGACGATGCCGCGCAACAGGCTGGTCTTGCCGACGCCGTTGCGGCCGAGAATGCAGGTGACTTCCCCCTGGCGCGCTTCGATCGACACTCCACGCAGCGCCTGCGCCGCGCCGTAGTGCAGATCGATGCCCTCGACGCTCAACATTGGCGGGATCCCGTCTTGCGCATGGCCGCCACAGCCGCATCGGACTTGCTGCCGATGACGCGGAGCGGCCGCTTGAGCCCGGCTCTCGTGCCGGCAACGCCGGCTTGCGCCTTTGGACTGCGTGAACCGATACGAACGGGCGCGGCACGGTCGATCTTGCGGCTGGCCGGCAAGTGTGGTGGCAGCATGGCTCGTTTCCCCTGTCAGCGGCCCAAGTAGACTTCGATGACCCTGTCGTTGGCCGATACGGCGTCGATCGTGCCCTCGGCCAGCACCGAGCCTTCGTGCAGGCAGGTGACTTTAACACCCAACGCACGAACGAAGGCCATGTCGTGCTCGACGACGACGACCGAATGCGTTGCCGAGATCTCCCTGAGGAGGTGAGCGGTGTCTTCCGTCTCGGCATCCGTCATGCCGGCAACAGGCTCATCGACCAGCAACAGCTTGGGATCCTGCGCCAGGAGCATGCCGATCTCGAGCCATTGCTTCTGGCCGTGGGAGAGATCGCCCGCCGGCCGGTGCCGATGCTGCAGCAAGCGCACGCGCTCGAGAATGGCATCGATCCGCTCTGTGGCAATGCGATTGCGCTCGCCGAACAGCGCCGAGCCCGGCGTGCGCTCGCCCTTCAGGGCCAGGCGGATGTTGTCGGCACAGTCCAGTGTCTCGAACACGGTCGGTTTCTGAAACTTGCGGCCGATGCCGAGCTGGGCGATCGAGGACTCGTCGAGCTGGGTGAGGTCGTGCTTGCCGTCGAAATAGACGACGCCGTCGTCCGGCCGCGTCTTGCCCGTGATGACGTCCATCATGGTCGTCTTGCCGGCGCCGTTCGGGCCGATGATGGCGCGCATTTCACCGGGCTCGACGGCCAGCGACAGTTTGTTGAGCGCCTTGAACCCGTCGAAGGACACGCTGACGGCATCCAGGTACAGCAGGGCTTTTGTGACGTTGAGATCGGGCTCGACCATCGTCTACTCCGCCGCCTGGGGCTGCGATGCGGCTTGTCCGTTCTGTGGGCTCGAGTCTTTCTGAGACCGACGGTCCAGCCATTCGTAGAGGGTCCCGACAATGCCTTTCGGCAGCGCCAGCGTGACGGCCACGAACAGCGCCCCAAGCGCGAACAGCCAGTAGGGTGCAAGGAAGCCGGTCGTGAACGTGGACTTGAGGAAGTTGACGGCCACAGCGCCGACGGCGGCGCCGATCACCGTGCCGCGGCCGCCGACGGCGACCCAGATCACCGCCTCGATCGAATTTGCGGGAGAGAACTCCGACGGATTGATGATGCCGACCTGAGGCACATACAGCGCGCCGGCGATGCCGGCCATGCACGCCGACAGCGTGAACGCGAGGAGCTTGTAGTGCTCGACCCGGTAGCCGAGAAAGCGGACCCGGGATTCGGCATCCCGAATGGCCACCAGAACTTTGCCGTAGGTGGACGTCACCAGAATGCGGGCGATGACGAACATGAGGGCAAGCATGGCCACGGTCGTGATGTAGAGGGCGACACGCGTGCCCTGCGCCTGGATGTTGAAGCCGAGGATATCCTTGAAGTCCGTCAGCCCGTTGTTGCCGCCAAAGCCCATGTCATTGCGGAAGAACGCGAGCAGCAGCGCGTAGGTCATCGCCTGCGTAATGATGGAAAGGTAGACACCGGTTACGCGGCTGCGGAACGTGAGCCAACCGAACAGGAACGCGAGCAGGCCCGGCACCAGCACAATCATAAGGGCGGCAAAGGGAAACCAGTCGAAGCCGTACCAGTACCAGGGCAGTCCCTTCCAGTTGAGGAACACCATGAAGTCCGGCAGCACGGGGTGGGCATACACGCCGCGCGTGCCGATCTGGCGCATCAGATACATACCCATCGCGTAGCCGCCGAGCGCGAAAAACGCGCCGTGGCCGAGCGACAGGATTCCGCAATAGCCCCACACCAGATCGAGCGCGAGCGCCAGGATCGCGTAGCACAAGTATTTGCCCAGGAGGGAAACGACATAGGTCGGCACATGAAAGGGCGAACTCGGCGGCAGAAGCAGGTTGAGCAGAGGAATGACCGCGGCCATCAGCGCGAGAACGCCGAGAAAGATGCGGCCGCGACTGTCGAGGCTGTCGAGAAGGCGCGCCGTGATCATGCTTCCACCGCACGTCCCTTGAGCGCGAACATGCCGCGCGGCTTGCGCTGGATGAAGAGGATCAGCAGCACCAGGATCAGGATCTTGCCCAGGACCGCGCCGGCCACCGGCTCCAGAAACTTGTTGGCAACCCCGAGCGCAAAGGCTCCGAACAGCGTGCCCCACAGATTGCCGACCCCGCCGAAGACGACAACCATGAAGCTATCGATGATGTAACTCTGACCCAGGTTGGGGGAGACGTTGTCGATCTGCGACAAGGCCACACCGGCGATGCCAGCGATGCCGGACCCCAGCGCGAAGGTCATGGCGTCGATGCGCCCCGTGCGGATGCCCATCGAGCTTGCCATGCGCCGGTTCTGCGTCACGGCGCGCATCTGCAGGCCGAGCGGCGTCGCCTTCAGCGCCAGCAGGAGCGCAAAGAAGACGACGAGGGTGAAGACGATGATCCACAAGCGGCCATACGTGACCGAGATGCCGTAGAAATCGAACGCGCCGGACATGTACGAGGGGTTTCCGACCTCGCGGTTGGTGGGGCCGAAGGTCGTGCGCACCGCCTGCTGGAGGATGAGGCTGACGCCCCAGGTCGCCAGCAGCGTTTCCAAAGGCCGGCCGTAGAGGAAGCGGATGATCCCGCGCTCGATGAGGACGCCGACGAGTGCGGCCACCATGAAGGCCAGCGGGATGGCGATCGGCAGCGACCAGTCGAACCAGGCGGGCGCCATCGTGCGAAAGGCTTCCTGCACGACGAAGGTGGTGTAGGCGCCCAGCATGACCATCTCGCCGTGCGCCATGTTGATGACGCCCATCACGCCGAAGGTGATGGCAAGGCCGATGGCGGCCAGCAGGAGGACCGACCCGAGGGAGAGGCCGTACCACACATTCTGAACCAGGCCGGCGATGTAGAGGCGCCGCTCAATGGTCTGGACCGCTGCGTCTGCCGCCGCATTCAGCTCCGGCGACGGAGTGCTCGTCGCGCCGCGAATGACTGACAGCGCATCGCGATCGGCGCGATTGGCGAGCACGGCGATGGCCTCGGCCTTGACCGTGAGAGAGGCGTCGGGCTTGCCCAGGATGATTGCGGCACGCGCCTCCGTCAGGGCCCGCTTGACGCGCGTGTTCTGTTCCTTGGCGAGGGCAGCGTCGAGCGTGCCGAGCAGCTTTTCGTCTTTGGATTTGAAGACGGTCTCGGCCGCCGACAGCCGCTTGCCCGCATCGGGCGACAGCAGCGTCAGAGAACCCAACGACGCCTCGATGACACCGCGCAGGCGATTGTTAAGACGGACCATCGCCAAGTCGGCCGGTGCCGTTGCGCTGGCCTTGCCTGTCTTTGCGTCCAGGAACGCACCGGCGCGGTCCTTCACATAGACGCCTTTGTCGGCGGCGCTGACGAACAGGCGCCGGTCCAACATGGCATCCAGGATCGCCGGCGCGGTCTCGGCTCCCGATGCCGTGATCTCCGCAATGGCCTTTTCGGTTTCGGAATAGCTGTCGGCCGCCAACCGGGCGAGGGCGTCGTCCAGCGGCGCGGCAACCGCGGGAAGCGGAGCCAGCAGGAGCGCGAGCGCAATCAGCAATCGAAGAAAGCCTGGCCGCACCAAAATCACCTTGGGTTCGCAAGCAATGTCGCCGAATGGACCGTGGAACGGCATCGTTTTCCAACGCCGTTCCACACAGTCTCAAGCGTCAGGTCTGCCCGTTAGAGCAGGATCGCGCTAAGCGCCGCCGCACTTGCCCGTCTTGGTATTGAAGTTGCCGCACTTCTTCTCGACCCAGTCGGCAACCAGATCCTTGGAGCCTTCCAGATACGGCGACCATGCCGCTCCAGGGACCAAGTCTTTGGTCTGCCAGACCACGTCGAACTGTCCGTCGGCTTTGATTTCGCCAATGAACACCGGCTTGGTGATGTGGTGGTTCGGCAGCATTTTCGATATGCCGCCCGTCAGATTGGGCGCTTCGATGCCAGGCAGTGCCTCGATGATCTTGTCGGGATCGGTCGTCTTGGCTTTCTCGACCGCCTTGACCCACATGGCGAAGCCGATGACGTGCGCTTCCATGGGATCGTTGGTCACGCGCTTCGGGTTCTTGGTGAACGTCTTCCACTTGGCAATGAACTCGTCGTTGCCCTTGTCCTTGATGGACTGGAAGTAGTTCCAGGCCGCAAGGTGGCCGACAAGATTGCTCGTGTCGATACCGGCCAGCTCTTCCTCACCCACCGAGAACGCCACGACGGGAATGTCCGTCGCCTTCACGCCCTGGTTGGCAAGCTCCTTGTAGAACGGCACGTTGGCGTCACCGTTGATGGTCGAAACCACTGCCGTCTTCTTGCCTTCCGCACCGAATTTCTTGATGGCAGCAACGCGCGTCTGCCAGTCGGAGTGGCCGAACGGGGTGTAGCCGATGGAGATGTCGGCAGGAGCCACACCCTTGGCAAGCAGATAGGCTTCGAGGATCTTGTTGGTCGTGCGCGGATAGACGTAGTCGGTGCCTTCCAGCACCCAGCGCTTCACGTCACCGCCATCCTTGCTCATCAGATAGTCGACGGCCGGGATCGCCTGCTGGTTGGGCGCGGCACCCGTGTAGAAGACATTGCGCTCGGATTCTTCGCCCTCGTATTGGACGGGATAGAAGAGGACGCTATTCAGCTCCTTGAAGACCGGCAATACGGACTTGCGCGACACCGACGTCCAGCAGCCGAACACCGCCGACACCTTCTGCTGCGTAATCAGCTCGCGGGCCTTCTCCGCGAACAGCGGCCAGTTGGAGGCCGGATCGACCACAACGGCCTCGAGCTTCTTGCCGAGAAGACCACCCTTCTTGTTCTGCTCCTCGATGAGCATCAGCATCACGTCTTTCAGCGTCGTCTCGCTGATCGCCATGGTGCCGGAGAGAGAGTGCAGAATGCCGACTTTGATGGTGTCCTGGGCGATGGCCCCGGTCGTACCTACAGCCAAACTTGCCGCCAGCGCGGCACTCCGCAGCAAACTGCGCCCCGTAAAACCCATATGAACCTCCGAAAAAACGTTACCTACACGTTTACCAATGGCAAGGCGTGTGCCAGTTGCTCGGAGGGCGAGATTTAGACGATATAAACATTTGAATTATATAGTTATTTTTGATATTGTGGCATATATCTTCATTGCCGGTTCCTCGCAGGTGCAGCATCCAACGCCTAGTGCCTGAGCACATAGCCGCTTGTTTTTCAGACAATGTAAGAAACATGCCTTCATAATAGGCATTTGAACGCGATCATGGCGCCGCTGCGCCTTTAGCGCGGGCTTCAAAGGCTTGCGGGAGTGCCCTTACTGAGGCGTCAGATACTTCAAAGCGGCTCCTGACAGCGCGCCACCGATGACGCACGGCAGGCCGATTTCCGGGTGTCCCAAGGCGCTCACGACAACGCAGCCCAGGGCGAGCGCAGTCTGGCCCGCCGTGCCCCACCAGACGACGTTGCGCCCATGTGCAGGGCCTTTGCGCCTCAGCTCCTCGATCGCCCCCATGGCTTCCTTGCGGATGCGTGACGTTTCGAAGGTTTCGGCCGCCTGGATGATTTCCCGCAACGGCTCAGCCACGTCCTTCGGCCGCGTGTTGAGCTGCTGCTTCAGATAGTCGAGCAGATCCTTGTCCTGCAGGGCGTTGTTGGCGAGCGTCCACTTGGCCATGTTGCCCAGAGTCAGCTTTTCGACGTCGTTCTGATCCTTGCTCCATGGCAGCGTCGTCAGAATACGGCCGACATGATCGACCGAGCCCGTCGCGAAATAGTAGCCCCAGAGCGTATCCAGTGCGGCCGGCGTCGTGTCGAGAGGCAGGTTCATCAGGGTTTGGCCCTTGCCGTAGAGATGGTGCTCGATGAGCACCTTGCGGGCCGGCATCCGTTCGACGAACTTGCCAAGGAGCCCCTTCCAGTCCGGCAGGCCCGAATAGGCGATGGCGCGCACGATCACGACCTGGTCTTCGGGCGGCATCGGAAACATCTGGGCGACCAGCTTTTCCGCCAGGTTCGGATTGGCTCCGAGCACGCCAGCCGTAAACCCGACGTAGACACCCGCTGAATCAAGCTCCTTGAACAGCGCAAGCCGGCTCATGGTCTGCACGGCCGCAGGCAGCTTGTGCGGTTCGGGATTGAGCCGATAGCCGTTGACCCACCGGAGAATGTCCTGTGACGAGGCAAGCGGAGGCGCAGGAGGTTGGTTCCTGGGCTTAGGCGCGGCCGCGAACGCTGCCGTTGCCGCACAGAGAAAGGGGATAAGGCCGAGGATGAGGCGACGCATACGACCTCCGAACACACAGATCGGCTACGGCCAATTCTGCCGTTGAATACTGTCCGCCCACCCAAGGGAGGACACGTGGCCGTTTTGTGGCGCGGCCGACACCGCAGAAGGTGTCGTATAATTATGAGCTGACGACGCGAGCGCTAAGCCGCCGGCCTACTCAGCCGCCACCTTGAACGGAGCCACATTGGACGCCAGTCGCTGGCGCACAAAATCGATGTGTCCGCGCAGATCGTACAGCTGGTCGGAAAACGCCAGCGGCACACGTATTCGCCTCACGCCGGCATCGATGCGCTCGATGTCCGCGCGATAGACGGAGACGTCGTCACTCGCCCGCATCGTGTCGAGTCTTTTCTCCAGCGCCTTGAGCTGCCGATACCAATAGAGAAGGCGGCGGCGGATGCTCCAACTGTAGAACATGGGCGCCAATCGCATGAGCGGCACGAGAATGGTCAGCATCGGGATCAGCAGCAATGCCGTCTGCGCACCGTGCGCATTGGCAAACGCCGTGAACGAGAACGGCAATCCCAAATTCCGGTTGATGGGCGCCAGGACACGCAGCATGAACGGCAGCTCGCCGGTCTTGTAGATCTGGCGAACCTCGTTGGGGATTTCGAACTTAGGATCGTTGCCGGATGGAAATTCTCCCGGCTTGTAGAAGAGGATAGGATCGCCAGCCTTGTCGAACGGCGATTTCGGTCTGTTGATGATGGTATGCGTCAGCAGAGCGGCGACAGCCGGATGAATGTCGGCCCGCACCACCAGAGCCGTCGTCGTCGTCAGCAGGGTAATGTGGGCCGAGGGGATGAGCGGTTCGAACTCGACAGCCCCGCGACGCAGCACGACCTTTCCCAAGGCAGGAAACCGGGTCGTATACGCATCCGCCTCGGGTTGGAAATTCATGAGCCGGATACCCGGCACGCGCAGGAGTTGCTGAATCTTGTCGACGTCGGCCGGGAGGATCAGGATACCCGCGTCAGCCTCATGTGCGAGCAAAGGCGCGGCGTCGGCTGCAAGCTCTTCGTCGACAAGGGTCGCGTTTTCCCGTTGAACGCCGTTGGCCTTCAAAAGCTGATTTACGACACGCCGGGCGCCGCTCTGCCGCGTACCGACGAGGATGCGCTTGTCTTTCAGGTCACGCAGGCTTTCGATCGGCAGGTCGCCCCGCGTGAACACCCAAATCGGCTCGTGAAAGAGCCGGCCGAGGGAGCGCAGATTGTCCAGTTCCCGCTCATGCCAGTCCTTGGCCTTGGCGCTTGCGAAACGCCCCTGCAAGCTCCCGACCAGGCCGCCTTTGACGAAACCGGCGTCAATCCCCGACTTGGGATCGAGCAGAGCCCGCAAGGTCGCGAAGCCCTCCGCAGACGGACGCAGCTCAGCATCTATGCCATTGCGGGCGAGTTCCGCACGCCACGTTGTGGCCAACGCGTTGTAGGTGCCGACGGATCCCCCGGTCGCGATGACGATCTTGCCCACGGCCGCAGGCTCGGCAAACCGTCCTACGGCCCAAAAAACCGACATGGACAAGCCAGCCAGGAAGAGGAGCCAAATGAGCCCTTTGGCAATGCGCGCGCCCATCGCTCCCCCTCCCATTGCAACTCGACCGCGTCCGGCACGAACAAGGCATACAGGGCCCGGATTGAGGCACGTCCACATGGCGACGGCGTGGCAATGGCCCTCCTGAGGGACGTCGGGCAGAAGGCGCTAGCCGCGTCCCGCACATAATCCAGAAATCAATAAATGTTGTGTCAACCATTTAGTCACTTTTAACGAAATGGGAAGGTGAGTGAACCTTTTGGCAACCTCGTTATGTTGGAATTGCCCCCTTATCAAAAGACACATGAAGTGACGTTGAGGTTGGAGTTGCGCGGTGGCGTTGCTGTTGATCGATGATCAGGGGCACCTGTGGGACGGAGCGTCCAGGACGCTGCGTGCGTCATTTGATTCGCCATACTCCGGTGGCGAATTTTCCGACTATGCCGTAACCAACCTCGGTTTCATTGCCGCAAACGCCTATGGCGGCTCGTGCCAGATCCGCTTGCGACCCGATTTCGTCAGCGAGAGCGCGCATAACAGCTTGACGCACTGGCTGAGCTCGGGCCGCATCGACCGCATCGTCCTGTCATGGCTCGACAAAGAGTGGCATCATGAATTGCTCAAGTCGCGCGAGATAGCCGTCGCACGGGTCGCCGAACTGGTGGAGCTTGCGAAACGAGCACGGCCAAGAGATTTCCTGGCCCACGCCGTGACGGCCAATGAGCTTCCTGAAAGTACCGCGCTGGGTATTCTCCTGCGCTACTGGGAACGCCTGGCGGAGCCTGAGGGCCGACCATCGCTGATGAGTTTGCTGAACAAGGCGCTCGGCAATCGCTACGTGCTCGTTCAGGAAGATCCAAATACCGCGCGGCTCGTATTTCGGGAATTCGGCGGCGGCCTCTTCAATCACTACGGAGCGTGGCGTTCGAGCGGAGTCGGGGCACCCATGGACGAGCTCCCGGATCAAATGTACGGGCGCTGGATAGCCGATGCCTACAGCACCGCACTTGCTGACGGCGCGCCGCGCGTGGACGATGTCGATGCCATCGTCAAATGGCCGCACGTCGGGAGAACGCGCATGCGCTACAGGCGTGTGATTGTTCCGTTCTCCGACGAGGCTGGCGAGCCATCCATCTTAGGCGGCTCGATCATAGACAACCGGATTGATCTCCGCATCGGTGCCACGTAGGGAGCCCGAGAAATAGTCGATCAGCTCTCGCGCGCTGGCATAGACGAGCGCTCCCCTGTGATCGCCAAGAGGTGTGTTCTTCAAGAACACGTCCCATTCGACATTGGGATATCCCGCACGCGCTGCGGTGCCGTGATGGACCACGTCATCGATCATGAAACTGAGCGTGTAGTCGGTGTACCACTTGGTGAACGCATAGGCTTTCGTCAGGCGCGGCAGGATCGATGTCAGCCCTTGACCGCGATAATCGGGGCGGTACCAAACGGCGCCCGAGTATACGATACGTCCCGTAAATCTCCCCGCTGACGGCGCGGTGACGATACAGGCTTCGCCGGGGTGCTTGGAGCGCTCGGGATCCGCATAAAAGAGCCTCAGGCTTTCGGCTTCCTCCTTGAACGTGCATTTGGTGAGAGTGTAAAGCCGCGCCGCTTGCGCTGCGACCACGTCTCCATCGGCGTTGCGGCCGAGAAGGACGAAGCCGTTGCCATCGTTGAACCCGCCGATCTCGGAATCAAAGATCGGGACCAGCGGCCGCCAGCTGTCGCTGTTCTGCCGGTTGACTTGAAGCAATTGCTCGGTGGGCGCGAAAGACAGGCTGATGCCTCGTCTGCGCAGATCGTCGTCCCAGCGCAGGAAGAGCTTGCCCAGCAGTTCTGCCGGGCCGTAGTCGATCGTGACGTGAGACAGGAATGACTTGCCCGCCTTCGCGGCAGATTTGCTGCGCACGAATGGCGACGCGAGACTACTCATGACAAAAGCCCCTCCCCCGGTGGTTAACGACTTATTAATTATCGCTGATGATTAATAAATCGTTAAACTGAGGCATGAATTTGAATAAATTTTGAAGGACTGGTTCAGCCGCGTGCGGGAGCGGCAACAAAAAAAGGGCGCCGCAAAGGGCGCCCTCGATCACACGAAAATCGCTTCGATCAGTTGCGGTAGTCGGGCTCCTGCCGGTCCAGGATCCGCTTCAACGCGGCGAAGTGATAATCGTAAGCCTTCCCGTGCTTGAACTTCTGGCCGGTGCCCTTGAGCATGGACTCCACCACGTTCAGCGCCATCGGCAGCAACTTCTGCCCGGTCCACATGGCGTAGATCTGCACCTGGGCCGCGCGCTCGGTGTAGTAGAGCAGGTCATAGGCCTCAGCCACGGACGGGGCCACCGTGGCGACGCCGTGGCTACCCATGAAGAGCACCTTCTTGTCATCGAAGAGGTCAGCAAGACGCTCGCCCTCTTCCGGGTCGAACGCCGGCCCGGCGTAGTCCATGTCGTAGGCGATCGTGTTCATCATCAGCACTTCGGTCTGCCCGATGGGCTTGATGCGCGGATCCTCGAGCCGTGTCAGGGCGCTGGCGAACGGCATGTGCGTATGGAAGACCGCCGCTGCCTGCGACACCTTGCGATGAATGGGGGCATGGATCGCATAGCACGAGCGCTCGACCTCGCCGCTGCCCTTCAGCACCTCGCCTTCCCAGCTTACTTCCATGAAGCAGCTGGCCGTCACTTCCGACCAATGCAGCCCGAACGGAATTTGATAATACCGGTCCGACTTGCCCGGCACCGTCAACGTCAAGTGGTTGAAAATGCCCTCATGAAACCCGTGCATAACGGCTGCCCGGTGCGCGGCTGCAAGATCGATGCGCGCCTGTCGCTCCGCTTCATTGGCTGCCATCTGATCCAGGGTCTCGGTCTTTTGCTGCATGGAACATGCTCCTCCGTTCAGGCTCGCTATGCGCATGACACGGCGATTGACGGATGGGGTCCGCGCGACGGCTCGAGATCGAGCGAGACAACGTCTCTGCACATCGCGGGCCCTTTTGGGATCGGCCGCGCTCTGGTCTCAGCGTAGCACACCACTCCGCTGCCAGATCAAGCAAACTCGCCTCATGTGCGCCGCCATGCCAGCTTGACCCTTGCCGTCCTCGCGCGAGAGAAGCGCCATCATGTCGATGCTCCTCAAGATCGTCCTGGCAACGGCCGTCGCCTATGGCTGCCTCGTCCTCGCAGCCTGGCTCGGGCAGCGGCGGCTCATGTATTTTCCTGATCCGTCTCGCGTTTCTCCCGCAGCGGCAGGACTGACGGACGTCAAGGAGGACATGCTTGAGGTTACGGATGGCGCGAAGCTCGTCACCTGGCAGGCTGCGGCGCGCCCAGGCCGCCCGACACTCCTCTATTTTCATGGGAATGCAGGCGGTCTGATCAATCGCGCCGGACGTTTTGCGCGCTATCGCGCGGCCGGATACGGCCTGTTTGCCGTGAGCTATCGCGGGTATAGCGGCAGCACGGGGCATCCGAGCGAAAGCGCCAATATCAGCGACGCCGTATTGGCTTACGAGGCCTTGCGACGACGCGGCGTCGCGCCTGAGGAGATCGTCGTGTACGGCGAGTCGCTGGGCTCCGGTGTGGCCGTGGCATTGGCCGCGCAAAAGAAAGTCGGCGCGGTCGTCCTGGACGCACCTTACACGTCAATCGTCGACATCGCGGCTGGCCAGTATCCGTTCCTGCCGGTGCGGACCCTGCTGACCGACCGCTATGAGAGCAGCAAGCTCATTCAGCGCGTCTCCGCGCCGGTGCTGATCCTGCATGGAACACGCGACAGGATTATCCCTGTCGACATGGGACGCAGCCTTCATGCCCTGGCAAAAGAGCCCAAGCGGCTCGTGATATTTCCCAACGGGGGACACGTGGATCTGGATGACCACGGTGCTATGCAAGAGGTCGAGAAGTGGGTCAGCGAAGCCCGCAAAAATCTCTGACCACGCCCCTAACGTCACCAAAGAAAAAAGCGCCGACAACCGCGGCGCCTTCATCATGCACAGCTCTGACGCTGTTGTGCGTCAGCGTGGCCCGCCACCGCCACTGCGTGGGGGACCGCCGGCGCCGCCACCCGCGCCCGGTCTGCCACCCGGCCCCGGCTTCACAAGGGTCTTGCCAGGCAGCAGGCCTTCGCGCTGGGCGCGCTTGCGAGCAAGTTTCCGGGCCCGGCGCACCGCCTCGGCCTTTTCGCGCACGCGGCGCTCGGAAGGTTTCTCGTAATAGTTGCGGAGTTTCATTTCGCGGAAGATGCCTTCGCGCTGCATCTTCTTTTTCAGCGCCTTGAGCGCCTGATCGACATTGTTGTCACGGACAAGAACTTGCAAGCGTGTTTCCCTCGCGTGGTCATGGGACGTTACGTGTTCGGTCACGGCCCGTCCGCCCTGGGACGCGCCGGTTCACCGCATTTGGACGTGCTTGTAGCAAAGCTCGGTTAATGTGTCCACTCAGAGCATTCGGGGCCTGAGGTAGTTGATATGGCCCATCTTGCGGCCGGACCGGGCCTCCCGCTTGCCGTATAAATGGAGGCAGGCGTCAGGCTCGGCAGCGAGCTTGAGCCATCCCTCCGCATCCGGGCCGATGAGATTGACCATTTCAGCGTCGGAATGCCGGGTGGTCGGGGCAAGCGGCCAACCCGCGATGGCCCGGACGTGATTTTCGAACTGATCGGCCGCGCAGGCATCCATGGTCCAGTGACCGGAATTGTGAACGCGCGGCGCGATCTCGTTGACCAGCAAAGGGTGCGCCGCATCGGGGCCGAGCCAGAACATCTCCACCCCAAGAACGCCAATGTACGACAGGGCATCGGCAACACGGCCGGCCATGGCGCGCGCCCGTTCCTCGAAAGCGGCTGGCATGCCCGAGGGGACGATCGAGCGGCGCAGGATACCGCCCGCGTGGGTGTTGCGCGGCACGTCATAGAACACGACCTCGCCACCCTGCCCGCGCACCACCAGGACGGAGATTTCGAAGGCGTAGGCTATCCGCTGCTCCAGGACGCAGGAGACCCGGCCGAACCGCTCCCACGCTGCAGCCAGCTCGTCGAGCGTACCCACCGTGGCCTGACCTTTGCCGTCGTAGCCCAATCGCGCGGTTTTCAGGATGCCCGGCGTGCCCCAAGAAGCCAGTGCGGCGTTCGCAGGATCGAGGTCGTCGCGTGTGCTGATGCTCACGAAAGGCGCAACAGGAATGCCAAGGTCTGAAATGAAGGCTTTCTCGACGCTGCGATCCTGCGCCACCGCCAGTGCCATGGGGCCCGGACGAACCGGCACCCGATCGATCAGATGCTTGGCCGCATCGACCGGTACATTCTCGAATTCGTAAGTGACGACATCGACCGAGCGAGCGAACTCATCGAGGCGCACGAGATTGTCGTAGCCTCCGACCGAATGGGCGCCGGCCACGTCGAACGCGGGTCCCGAATCGTCGGCGTAGACGTGCGTGCGAAAGCCGAGGCGGCTGGCGGCCTGCGCCAGCATGCGTCCGAGCTGACCGCTGCCCAAAATACCGATGACGGATCGCGGCGGCAACGTCATGACATGCGCGCTGCGCTCAACCTTCCGCGGGGACATCAGCGCCGTCCGCGGTCTGGCGCGCGCGCCAGGCATCGCTGCGCTTGGCGAGGGCCGGATCGGCAAGGGCGAGGATCTGTGCCGCCAGCAGACCGGCGTTGGCGGCACCCGCCTCACCGATCGCAAGCGTACCAACCGGCACGCCGGCCGGCATCTGCACAATGGAAAGCAGACTGTCCTGGCCGTCGAGCGCACTTGACCGGATCGGCACGCCCAGGACCGGCAACGTCGTCATTGACGCCGTCATGCCCGGGAGATGTGCCGCGCCTCCCGCACCAGCGATGATCACCTTCAGGCCGCTGTCGCGCGCACCCCTGGCAAATTTGTAAAGCCGCTCTGGCGTGCGGTGAGCCGACACGATCCGGGTCGTGTACGGAACCTTCAAATCCGCAAGAACGGCGGCCGCTGCACGCATCGTGGGCCAATCGGACTGACTGCCCATGATGATCGCTACCGATGCGCGGGGGTCGGCCATGATGCGTTCGACAACTCCTCGGCAGCATTCCTGGCTGCTGCAATGACATTACCTGCCGGCCGGACCGGCGGATTGCCTTCTATCTTTAGGGTGAACAGTTGCCCCGACACGCACGCCCATAAGGCGGCCCACGGATCGGCCGCCATTCCGCCTAGGCTATGATGTCGGGCGTCAGCTGATCCTCGACGGACTTGATCTGATCCTTGAGTTGCAGCTTCCTCTTTTTCAGTCGCTTGATCTGAAGCTGGTCGACATGCCCCTTGTCCTCGAGCGCAAAAATCTCCTTGTCGAGGTCACGATGCTCCATCTGGAGCTTAGCCAGAAGCTCGCGCAGTTCGCGTTCATTCGATCGCTGCATCCGGCGATGTTCAAACCTCTCGCCCGATACCGACGCAGGCGTTCACCCGCCCAGTATCACCGTGAAACCCCCACGACGCAAGCCGCCCACAACGCCAAACTCTTCGTGCGCAAAAGGTTTCCATCGCATTAAAATATTCGCCCGGACAGGCTGTTGCCTATCGCACCTGTAGGTCTCCACAGGCTACGAATTTACGACTTCGTCCCGTTAGACAGGACGTCATTTGCGTGTCACAATTCCACGTGGCTTGAACTACCCTACGGAGGCTAATGATGTCGCTTGCGGCACATCTCGCAGAGCTTTCCGAGAAGCACAAGCTTCTTGAGCGCCGAATTGCCGAGGAAATGTCCCGACCCGGCTCCAGTGATATCGATATCACCAAGATGAAGCGGGAGAAGCTCAAGCTGAAAGAAGAGATCGTCCGACTGGAAACCAGGACCAGGCACTAGGCCGGCTTCGGCAGAGGCTCTGGCTTACCCGATCGAAGGCTGCGGCAAGGCGCGCGGTATCTGCGCGACCTAGGTTCTCTTGCGCTGTGTGACCAAGGTACCCGCAACAATCAGCGCTGCACCTGCGAGCGCGGAGACGGTCGGCAGTTCGCTGAAGAACAGATAACCGAACAGCGTACCCCACACCAACGACACATAAGTTATGGGAGCCAGTCTCGCCGCCTCCGCGCCGGCGAATGCGAGCGCCAACAGATAGTGCCCCGCGACTCCGATTGCTCCGATCAAAGCAAACAGCACCAAATCATATCCTTCCAGGGGCACCCACACGTACGCTGCCGGCAACGCCAGAATCAGGCTCGGACCGAGGTTCTGGAAACAGACAATGGTGGGCAGCGGATCGCGGGTCGCACGCGCCCTGAGCAGAACCATCACGAGCCCATAAGCAACGGCCGATGTGACGGCGGCGAGCGCCCCGAGCCATGCCGAAGATGAGTAACTCGCGTCTCCGATCCGAGCGCCGGCAATCAGCAGCATGCCGGCCAGCCCTGCGACGAGCGCGATGCCGATGCGGGAATCGATCCGCTCACCCAGCAGGAGAACGCCGAACAGCACCATGAACAGCGGCGACACGAACGAGAGCGCGATGGCTTCGGCCAATGGCAGCACAGACAGCGCGAAAAAGAACGTCGTCGCCACGACAACGACCAGCAGCGAGCGCGTCGCGTTGAAGACAATCGTATCGCGGCCAGGCCAGCCGGGCCGCATGATCGCCAGCAACGCCGCTGCCCCGATCAGGCCGAAGGCGAACCGCAGCCAAACGATCTGAAATGTCGGATAGCGCGCCGTCAGCAGCTTGATGATGGCGTCCATCAGCGACAGCAGGCCGTCGGCGACGACCACGAGCACGATTGGATGGGACATGAGTACCGCGGATCGCGAGCTGCGCCGTCGCCGGCGCGCACGACCTGCTTGGAGCGAGCGCGCAGCCGGATGGGGTGGTCTTTACGTGTGCGTCACAGCCGCTGCCAGGACTTGCGTGCTTCGCCGGCCATGACAACCCGGCCGAGCAGCCGTGCTGCGAGGGTGCGAAAAACGTGCCTCGGGGTCATCACACGCCCTTTGCTGTGTCGCGCAGTTTGTATTTCTGGATCTTGCCGGTACTTGTCTTGGGGATTTCCGCAAACACCACGTGCCGCGGACACTTGTAGGCAGCCAGATTGGCCCGGCAGAACGCGATGATTTCGTCGCTCGTCACAACTGCCCCGGCTTTCAATTCGATAAAGGCGCAGGGCGTCTCACCCCATTTGTCGTCGGCCTTGGCCACGACGGCCGCGTACGAAACGGCCGGATGCTTGTAGAGAACATCCTCCACCTCGATGGACGAAATGTTCTCGCCACCCGAAATGATGATGTCTTTGGAGCGGTCCTTGAGCTGAACGTATCCGTCCGGATGCAGCACCCCGAGGTCGCCCGAGTGAAACCAGCCGCCGGCAAAGGCTTCCCGGGTCGCCGTCTCGTTCTTGAGGTAGCCCTTCATGACGATGTTGCCGCGAAACATGACCTCGCCCAGAGTGCTGCCGTCAGCCGGCACGCGCGTCATTGTCTCGGGATCCATGACGGTCAGACCGTCGAGCGGAGCGTAGCGCACGCCCTGGCGCGCCTTCCTGGCAGCCCGCGGGCCGGCTTCCAGCGCGTCCCATTCGGAGTGCCACTCGTTGACCACGGCGGGGCCGTAGGTTTCCGTCAATCCATAGACGTGCGTAACGTTGAACCCCTCTTCGCTCATGGCCGCGAGCACAGCTTCGGGCGGCGGGGCGGCGGCGGTCACGAACTGCACCGTGTGCGGCAAGGGCCGCTTGTCCTCAGGCGCGGCATTGAGCAGTGTCGACATGACGATCGGCGCGCCGCACAGGTGCGTGACCTTGTGCTCGGCGATGGCGTCGAACATCGGCTTTGCGCGCACCCAGCGCAGGCATACGTGGGTGCCGGCAACGACCGATAACGTCCACGGAAAGCACCAGCCGTTGCAATGAAACATCGGCAGCGTCCACAGATAGACGGGATGCTTGCCCATGCCGGCGGCGACGACGTTGCCGTAGCACATCAATGCCGCGCCGCGGTGATGGTAGACGACGCCCTTGGGGTTGCCGGTGGTACCCGAAGTGTAGTTGAGCGCAATGGCGTCCCACTCATCGGCAGGGCGCCGCCAGGCGAAGTCCGGATCACCGCCGGCCAGGAACTCGTCGTACTCGATGGCACCCAGCCGTTCGCCGCCCTGCGGAAATTCCTTATCGTCACAATCAATGACGAGGGGCGTCACCTTCGCCTGCGCCAGGGCGGACTTGATCACCGGCGCAAATTCCCGGTCCGTTATCAGGATCTTCGTTTCGGCGTGATCGAGCTGGAAGGCGATGATCGCTGCATCCAGCCGCGTGTTCATGGAGTGCAGAACGCCCCCGGTCATCGGGACGCCGTAGTGCGCCTCCAACATCGGCGGCGTATTCGGCAGCATCACCGACACCGTGTCACCCGGACCGATGCCCCGGGCGGCGAGCGCCGAGGCCAAACGGCATGCGCGCGTATAAAGCTCGGAATAGGTCCGCTGCAGCGTGCCATGGATGACAGCCGGGTGTTTGGGATAGATCAAGGCCGCACGCTCGAGAAAGCCGAGCGGCGTCAGCGGCTGATAGTTGGCCGGGGTCCGATCCAGGTGCTGCGCGTAGGGTTTGGCGGGCATTCTATATTCCAAAAGGGCCTGTGCGACCCTTGCAACCTACTGGAAGGGCAGCAATGCTTCAACGCGGCCTTGCCTGTTGCACCCGCGCTCGCAACAATGCCTAAGACATTCACCGTCAGGTGCCGCGCGAGAACGTCCGGTCCGCGGGGCCGCTTGCAGGAGGATACGCATCGTGAGTCGCTATCATGAGGTCTACGCCGCCTGGAAAAAGGATCCCGAGGCGTTCTGGGCAGAGGCGGCACGAGACATCGACTGGTACAACCTCTGGGACAAGGTGTTCGACCCGTACGCTGGCGAATACGGCCGCTGGTTTGCCGGAGCGGAATGCAACACGGCCTACAACTGCCTGGATCGCCATGTGCTGCGCGGGCGCGGCCAGCAGAAGGCGCTGATCTACGACAGCCCGGTCACCAAGCAGACGAAGAGCTACACCTACGCTGAACTGCGAGATGAGGTGGCAGCCTTCGGTGCCGTCCTGCAGGACCTCGGCGTGCGCAAGGGCGACCGCGTCATCATCTACCTGCCGATGATCCCCGAGGCGGCCATCGCCATGCTGGCCTGCGCACGCATCGGCGCGGTCCATTCGGTCGTGTTCGGCGGGTTTGCCGCGAGCGAGCTGGCGACACGCATCAACGACTCCAAGCCCGTCGCCATCGTTTCGGCGAGCTGCGGCATCGAGACGGCGCGCGTCATTGCCTACAAGCCGCTTCTCGACAAGGCGATCGAGCTTGCGACGCACAAGCCTTCCGCCTGCGTCGTCTATCAGCGGCCCATGCAAACGGCAGCGCTGATCGAGGGGCGCGATCATGATTGGGATGCGCTCGTCGCGGACGCAAAGGCGCGCGGAAGAAAAGCCGGATGCGTCGTCGTCGCAGCAACCGACCCGCTCTACATTCTGTACACATCAGGCACGACCGGCGAGCCGAAAGGCGTCGTCCGCGACAACGGCGGCCACATGGTGGCGCTCAAGTGGTCGATGCTGAACCACTATGGTGTCGAGCCGGGCGAGGTGTTCTGGGCAGCGTCCGACGTCGGATGGGTCGTCGGCCACAGCTATATCGTCTATGCGCCGCTGCTGCATGGATGCACGAGCATTCTGTACGAGGGAAAACCGGTCGGCACGCCCGATGCCGGTGCGTTCTGGCGCGTGATCGCCGAGCACGGCGTGGCGGCCATGTTCACCGCGCCGACGGCTTTCCGTGCCATCAAGAAAGAGGATCCGAGCGGCGAGCATATCAAACGCTATGATTTGCGCGCATTCCGCACGCTCTTTCTCGCCGGAGAGCGGGCCGATTCGGAGACCATAAAGTGGGCCGAGACGCATTTGGGCGTGCCGGTGCTCGATCACTGGTGGCAGACCGAAACGGGATGGCCCATCGCGGGCAATCCCGTCGGGCTCGGCCAATTGCCGGTCAAGTACGGCTCGCCGACCGTACCGATGCCCGGCTACGAACTGCACACTCTGGACGAGAAAGGTCGGCAGCTCCCCACGGGACAAACCGGCACCCTCGCAATCAAACTGCCGCTGCCTCCGGCGAGCCTGCCGACGCTGTGGAATAACAACGAGCGTTTCCGCCGCAGCTACCTCGCGGAATTCGACGGCTACTACACGACGTCGGATGCCGGCTACATCGACGATGACGGCTATATCTACGTCATGGCGCGCACGGACGACGTCATCAATGTCGCCGGACACCGGCTTTCGACCGGTCAGATGGAAGAGGTTGTCGCCCGGCACAAGGACGTGGGAGAATGCGCCGTTATCGGCGTGGCCGACGACATGAAAGGCCAGATTCCGGCCGGCTTCATTGTCCTCAACGCCGGCGTCAATCGCAGCCCTGAAGACATCGAGCAAGAGGTGGTGAAGCTGGTGCGCGACGAGATCGGGCCGGTTGCCGCCTTCAAGACGGTGATGACGGTGCAGCGCTTGCCCAAGACGCGCTCGGGCAAAATATTGCGCGGGACGATGCGGCAGATTG
>JBKKCB010000273.1:0-8197 GCA_046713545.1 Hyphomicrobiaceae bacterium
CTTACGCCTCGTTCGTCGTTCGTGCGCCTACATTGCTGGACGGCTGCCGGAGCACCACATATCCGAGAGGATTAGCCGGAGAAATTGCCATGCCCATGACCAGCAAAGCTCGCGCCGTCGGACTGAACCACATCGCGCTCGAGGTTGGCGACATCGAAGATGCTCTGGCCTTCTACGGCCGCCTGTTCGAATTCACGCTGCGCGGCAAGAGCGAACACGCCGCTTTCATCGATCTGGGCGACCAGTTTCTTGCCCTTCAGAAAGGGCGCAAGCAGCCCGGAGACGACGGGCGACACTTCGGGCTGGTGGTCGATGACAAAGAGGCTGTCCAGGCAGCACTGACCGCTGCTGGCGTCAAGATCCTTCCGGGGCGCTTCCTGGACTTCCTCGACCCGTGGGGCAACCGCATCGAGATCGTTGGCTACGACAACATCCAGTTCACCAAGGCGCCACATGTCCTGCGCGGCATGGGCCTGGCAGACCTCGCAAAGACCCCTCAGGCCATCAAGGAGCTAACTGACAAGGGAATGGCGCCCGATTGAGGCGCCCGACACACGAGAGGAGAATGATGTCATGGCCGATACGCTCGCAGCAAAGACGTGCACTCCGTGCAAAGGAGGTATCCCGCCGCTGACGCAGAGGCAGGCCGAAGATCTTCACGGCCAGGTTCCCGGCTGGGACCTTCGCGACGACGCGCACCGCATTGAGCGCGAATTCAAGTTCCGCAACTTCGGCGATGCGCTGCGCTTTGTTAGCCAAGTCGGCGAGCTTGCCGAGGCGGAAGGTCACCATCCCGATGTGAGCTTTGGCTGGGGCTATGCGACCGTGAGCCTGCAGACCAAGAAGATCAAAGGTCTGCACGAGAACGATTTCATCCTTGCGGCGAAGATCGATAGTTTCGCCGGTGACGCCACGGCATAGCCGGGCTTCAGCTTTGGCCGGCACTCAACCCCAATCGATCACTGAGGCTGAATCCCCGCGGCTCACATCCGGGCAGTGTGCCTTAAATATTCTATCTTTCGGACTCTTCAATTCCGAAATATAGAATAAATGTACACAGGCGGTGGCCGACGTGCACAGATAGCGAGTGCCGCGCAGGGGCGCGAGGAGGACTTCATGGAGAAATCGTTCCGGTTCTCAAATGTGCACGCCGATTTCCAGGCCCGCGATGCCAAGTCGGTGTTCGGCTGGCGCTACTCGCCGCGCATTATCTTCAAGGCGGGCAAGGGCACCAAGCTCGTCGACATCGATAACAACGAGTACTACGACCTCACCTCCGGCATGATGTGTATGGTGCTGGGCCACTCGCACCCCGAGCTGACCGAGGTGATCAGGGAGATGGCCGGCGCGCTCGTGCACGAGTCGTCCTGGTACTCCAATCCCTGGACGGTGGAATTTGCCGAGCTGCTTGGCGCCAGCACGCCCGGCGATCTGAAAGTCGTCAACTTCGCCGTCACCGGTTCGGAGGCCAACGAGATTGCCATGCGCATGGCGCTGGCGGTCACGGGTAAGTTCGACATCGTCTCGATGATCCGCGGTCTGCACGGCGGCAGCCTTGCCGTGGAGGCGCTGACCAGCGTCGGCGGCAATCGCAAGAAGGGTCTGGGACCGCTGATGTTCCCGGCCAAGGCCAACGCGCTGCTGCCGCCCTATTGCTACCGCTGCCCGATCAACCTCACCTATCCGAGCTGTGATGTTGCCTGCCTGAAGGCGAGCGAGGAGATGCTCGAGTTCGTAACCAGCCAGGACATCGCAGCCATCATGGCCGAGACCATTCCGGTGCCTGGTGGCATGATCGTGCCGCCCAAGGAATGGCTGCCGCGCCTGGCCCAACTGGCAAAGCGCTGGGGCGCGCTTCTCATTCTCGACGAGTGCCAGCTCGCACCGGCCCGTACGGGCAGAATGTGGGCTATGCAGCACGCTGGCGTCACGCCGGATATCGTGACCTGGGGCAAAGGCCTGTCTGCGGGTCTGGCGATCTGCGGCACGATCACGACGCCGGAGATTGCCGAGAAGGTGCGCGGCCAGTGCGGGCTGCCTTGGGGCGGCACCTATTCGGCCGATCCGCTGCCGGCGGCGGTTGCGCTGAAGCAGCTGCAGATCGTGCTACGCGACAAGCTCGATCAGCGCGCCGAGCACCTGGGACAAATTGCCGAGACCGAGCTCGCCGCCCTGCAGGACAAATACGATTGCATCGGCGATGTGCGCGGCAAAGGTCTTTATCGGATGCTGGATGTCGTCAAGGACAAGATATCGAAGGCGCCCGATCCGGTCATGGCCGAGCGCATCCGCTACAACGCGGCGCTCGAGGGCGTCATCACCATCGCCGTCAAGCACTATGTCCGCTTCGCCCCGCCGCTCATCATCACCGAAGCGGAGGTGAAGGACGTCGTCGGTCGCCTGGAAATTGCCATTCAGCGCGCCCTTGCGGGCTTTCCCAAAGACATAGATTTTCGCGAGTCGAGTTCGCTGGCGATCGGGGATCGGCCGATTGCGGCCGAATAACATGGTGCGTCGAGCAGCTGCATCCCTGGATTCGCCGGCCGCCAAGGTCATCGCCGTGCTCAACGCGGTGGCCGGCCGCGGCACGGTGTCCTTGTCCTCGATCGCGACTGAGCTCGCAATTCCGCCTCCCACCATTCACCGCATAGCCAACGAGCTCGAGCGGCTGGGATACCTGCAGCGTGAACCAGGCTCGCGCCAGCTCACGGTGTCGGCGCCGCTCATCGATCTGGCCAGCAGCGTGCTCGCCGCCGCGTCCAGCCGGGCGGCGGTGCAGGTGATCCTCCGCAGGACCTCGGAGACCATCGGGGAGATGTGCAGCCTGGGCGTCCAAGTCGGCGATGAGGTGGTATACATGGCGAGCGCCGAGCCCCAGCAGGACCTGATGCTGTCGTTCCGCGCAGGCCGCAAGGCGCCGCTCTTCTGCACCTCGAGCGGCCGGCTATTCCTGGCGCGGCTCTCCGATGAGGAACTGCAGCGATACCTCGAGGGGAGCCGGAGGAAGGCCTACACGCGTTATACCCAGACCGGGGCCGATCGCATAACCGTTGACGTTCGCCGCGTCCGCGACCAGGGCTTCGCCATGTCGAACCAGGAGTACATGCTGCACATCGTCGGCGCGGCGGTGCCTGTGGCGACGGCGCAGGGCAAGCTAATCGCGGCGCTTTCGGTGGCCGCGCTCAATGTCCGTGTCAGCCTCGGGCGGCTGCGCGAGTTCATTCCCGAGCTGCAGCGTGCGGCGGCCGAGCTGGCCCTCAATTTCACCCAGACCGGCGGATATCAGCGCGACGCAGGTGTGCTCGGGCCAAAACGGAAGCTGTCCCCGCCAGCGAGGAGGGCGCGCAGGTGAGTTCCCGCGTGGCCATCGAGGCGGCAAACCCCGCCGGCCCGCGCCAGGCGGCGGGCGGCGGGCTCGATGTGCAGCGCCTGGCTGTAGAGCTATTCCAGACCTTCAGGGATATGTCGTTCGACGGTGTCGGCATCAGCCGGGAGACGTACGGTCCAGGCGAGACCTCGGCCATGCAGGCCGTCGAGCGCCTGGGGCGTGACCTCGGCATCGAGACCGCTTGGGACGCGGCGCGCAACTTGATCCTGCGGCTTCCCGGCCAAAACCCTGACTTGCCGGTGGTTGCCACCGGCTCGCATCTCGACAGCGTGCCGCAAGGCGGCAACTTCGACGGGGCGGCCGGAGTTATCGCCGGCCTCATGAGTCTGCTGTCGGCCAAAGAGCGGGGCCTGCCACTCCGGACGATGGAGCTGTACGTGCTGCGCGGCGAGGAAAGCGCGTGGTACGCTGGCCCCTGCTACTTCGGGTCGCGCGCGCTGTTCGGGCAGCTCACCGACGGCGACTTCACCAGCATGCACCGCTCCTCCGGCCACAGCCTCGAGCATCACATGGCATCATGCGGCGTCGATCTGGCGCCGCTAAAGGCGCGTCAGGCCCTGCTCGATGCGGACCGGTTCGCCTGTTGGATGGAACTGCACATCGAGCAGGGCCCGGTGCTGATCGCCCGCGAGAAGCCGGTCGGGCTGGTCACCGGCATTCGCGGCAACGTGCGCCATCGTCGGATCGTGTGCCGGGGCGAAGCAGCGCACTCGGGTGCCGTGCCGCGCTGGCTGCGCCATGATGCCGTCCTGGCCATGGCCGAGCTGCTGGTGCGTCTCGACGAGCACTGGCGCGTGCTACTCGAATGGGGCGAGGATCTCGTTCTCACCTCCGGCATTGTCGAGACCAACCCCAAGCAGCACGCGGTCTCGCGCGTGCCGGGAGAGGTAACGTTTGCGCTCGAGTATCGCAGCCAGGACGCCAAAACCTTGACGTCGTTCGGCGCGCTCATCCGATCGGAGTGCGCGCAGGTCGCCCAGAAACGCGGCGTCGCATTTGATCTCGGGGCCTCCGTTCGGACAGAGCCGGCGCAAATGTCCGACAAGGTCATCTGCCTCCTGCGGCAGGAAGCAGAGGCGGCCGGGGTCACATTCGAAATCATGGCGTCGGGCGCCGGTCACGACACGGCCGTGTTCGCCAACACCGGCGTTCCGTCAGCCATGATCTTCGTGCGCAACGACAAGGGCAGCCACAACCCAGACGAGGCCATGGACTACGCGGATTTCTTCGCCGGTGCCGAGGTACTCTCGCGGGCGCTCTGGCGCGCCGCCAACCAAACCGCGGAGTTCCGAGCATGAGCGACATCCGCCACGATGTAGCCGAAGCTGCGCGCATCGTCGTCGAGAACGGCACCGTCTACACCCGCACCGGCGGCGATCCGTTCTTTTTCACGTCGGGTTGGGCAAGCCCGATCTTCATCGACATCAAGCGTTTGATCTCGATGCCGGCGTCGCGCGACACATTGGTGGCGATGGCGCTGGTCCGGATCAATGCGGTCATCGGCGCCGGATCATTCGAGATCATTGCCGGGTGCGAGTTGGCCGGCATTCCGTTTGCGGCCCTGATTGCCGATCGCCTGCGGCTGCCCCTGGTGGTCGTGCGCAAGCAGGGCAAGGGCTTTGGCCGTCTTGCTCAATTCGAAGGTACGTTCGAACCCGGCACGCGGGCCTTGCTGGTCGATGATCTGTCGACCGACGGCATTAACAAGGCGACCTTTCGCTCGGCGCTGGAGCGGGCCGGGGCCAACGTGGTGGGAACATTCGTGCTGCTCGACTACGACATCTTTGCATCGAGGAGTAGGGTGACGAGCGTCATGACGGTGGCCGATGTGATCACGGCGGCCGAGGCCGGTCGCCACGTCGAGGCGCACGCTCTGGAGGAGGTCAAGGCCTTTGCTGTCGATGCGCCGCGCTGGTCCAAGCGCCATGGCGGCATCGGTGCCTTGCCCAGGACGTCTGACGCAGCGTGAGGATCTGAGGCGAACCATGTGGTCCAATCCGCGTATTCCATTCGAGCTCTCCAGCCATCGCCGGCCGCTGGCGCCGCTCAACGGGAAGCCGCTCATGGTCAACGTCGTGGTGAACATCGAGTACTGGCCGTTTCACCGGCCGATGCCGCGCGGGATCTTGCCGCCGCCGCACGGCGCCGCGATCGTGCCGCCCGATCTGCCGAACTTCGGCTGGGTCGAGTACGGACTGCGCTGCGGTATGCCGCGCCTGCTCGATATGCTGGGCCGGCGCGGCATCAAGGCGTCGGCTTTCTTCAATGCGCAGGTCGCCGACGTCTATCCCAGCCTGGCCAAGGAGGTGCTCGACGCCGGTTGGGATTTTGTGGGCCATGGCTGGTTCCAGCAGTCGCTGAAGCAGGTGGACGACGAGGAGGCCGAGATCCGGCGGTGTCTGGCCCGGCTCGAGGAGCTCACCGGTAAGAAGACGCGCGGCTGGTTCGGGGCGGGCGGCGCGGAGACCGACAAGACGCCCGAGATCTTCAAGCAGTGCGGGCTTGAGTTCATCCACGACTGGCTGGTCGACGACCTCCCATGCTGGCTGCGCACCGAGCATGGACCGCTGCTGGCGCTGCCTTACACCTGGGAGCTCAACGACGTACCGATCTGGGTGGTGCAGGGCCAGTCCAGCGATGAGCTCTTCAGGCGTCTCGGAGTCACCCTCGAGGTGCTGGAGCGCGAGCTCGAGACACAGCCGCGCGTCCTCACCTTCGGCCTGCATCCGCACATCATTGGCGTGCCACATCGCGCCTACTACATGGAGAAGGCCCTCGATATGCTCGCCGCGCGTCGCGATACCGTGTTTGTGACCTCGAGCCAGATCGCCGACTGGTTCATCAAGGCAGATGCAACCGGTGGTCGCGAGCTGGAAGCGCTGGGCGGGCCGCTCGCGCCATGACAACCACCGGCAGGGAGAGGCAAGCCGCGGGCGATGTCTACCGGGTCGGCTGCGATATCGGCGGCACCTTCACCGACTTCGTCCTGATCAACACTGCGACCGGCGAGGTGCGCACGGCCAAGCGCCTGACCACGCCGGCCGAGCCCTCCCGCGCCATGCTCGCCGGCTTGCGGGAATTCGATGTCGTGGCGCCGGGCTATGCCTGGTCAGCCGAGCGGCTGGCGCACGCCACCACGCTGGTCGCCAACGCGGTGATCGAGCGCAAGGGGGCTAGGACGGCCCTGCTGTGCACCGCCGGATTTCGCGATGTGATCGAGCTCCGCCGTTATGTCCGCGTCACCACTTACGAGCTGTTCGCCGATCCGCCGCCGCCGCTGGTGCCGCGCCGTCTGCGCCTGGCCGTCGACGAGCGCACGCGCGCGGACGGCTCCGTGCTCAAACCCGTCGATGCCGACGAGATGGCGAGGGTCGCCGCTCGGCTCGAGGCTGAAGATGTGCAGACGATCGCCATCTGCTTCCTGCATTCGTTCGCCAATTCGGCCAACGAACGGGCGGCGGGCGAGATCCTGGCGCGGCTGCTGCCCGGGGTGGCCATATCGCTGTCGTCGGACGTGCTGCCGCAGATCAAGGAGTTCGAACGCAGCTCGACCACAGTCATCAATGCCTACGTCAAGCCGCTCACCATAGGCTATTTCGGCAAGCTCGGGCGTGGCGTGATCGAGGCAGGGTTTCGCGTCCCGCTGCAGGTCATGCTGTCGAACGGCGGCATCGGGTCGGCTGGCACCGCGGCCGAATTCCCGGTGCGGCTGGTCGAATCCGGCCCGGTGGCGGGGGCGGTGGTGGCGCAGCGCTTCGCCCGCCTGCTGGATGTGCCGGAGATCCTGGCCTACGACATGGGCGGCACTACAGCCAAGGTCTGCCTGATCCGCAATGGGGCCTTGCCGCTGACAGACGAGCTCGAAGTCGCGCGCACGCGCCGCTTCACCAAATCGAGCGGGTTCCCCGTCGCCATCCCGGCCGTCAACATGATCGAGATCGGCGCCGGCGGCGGCAGTATCGCGCGCATCAATGCGCTCGGCATCGTCCAGGTCGGGCCCGATAGCGCCGGCGCCGATCCGGGACCTGCGTGCTATGGCCAGGGCGGCACCGATCCGACGGTGTCCGACGCCGATCTGGCGCTCGGCTATCTCGACCCGGAGCGTTTCGCCGGCGGCACCATGCGGCTCGATCGTGCCGCAGCCGAACGCGCAATCTCTAGCTCGATCGGCACGCCGCTCGGGATCGAGACCACGGCTGCGGCCTGGACCATCCACGACGTCGTCAACGAGTCGATGGCCGCCGCCGTGCGCATGCACGTCAGCGAGCGCGGCGGCGACCCGTCTCGGCCGATCCTGACCGCCTTCGGCGGCGCCGGCCCGGTGCATGTCTGCAACTTGGCCGCCAAGCTCGGTATCCGGCGCATCCTGGTGCCGCTCAGGGCCGGCGTGCTCTCGGCGCTGGGCCTGGTCCTGGCACCGGCGGCGTTCGACATCGCGCGGACGCGCAAGGTCCCGTTGCAGGCGCTGAACTTCGGCGAGCTGGCCGCAGAGGTGGCGGATCTGCGGGGCGAGATCGCCGCCAAGCTGCGCGAGGTCGACGCCGCCGTGCCTCGCTTCGGGGTCGCGCTCGGACTTGGCTATGTCGGCCAGAGCTACCACGTGCCGGTGAGCGTCGACGGCGATCGCATCGCCGCCCTGTCGTCGCACGATCTGCTCGCCGCCTTCGCCGCGGCGTACCGTGCCAAGTACGGCTATTACTACGCCGACGTTCCCGTTGAGCTGGTGACCGTGCATGTCACCGGCGCGGCCGGCGCCGAGGTCGAGCTGGTCGAGCTGCCGGCCTCTCGATCGGATGCCGGCGCCGCAGG
>JBKKCB010000274.1:0-10459 GCA_046713545.1 Hyphomicrobiaceae bacterium
TAAGGAGAAAGAGCAATGGCAAAGCGCTATGTCGACGGTTTCGTGCTTCCGGTTCCCAAGAAGCACATCGAGGAGTACCGCGCATTTTCCGAGAGGGCCGGCAAGGTGTGGAAGAAGCACGGTGCGCTCGAATACATCGAATGCATCGCCGACGATGTGAAGCCCGGCAAGGTCACCTCTTTTCCCCAGGCGGTGAAGCTCGAGCCGGACGAGACCGTCGTGTTCGCGTGGATCACCTACAAATCGCGCGAGGACCGCGACCGGGTCAATGCGGCCGTCATGAAGGATCCGCTCATGGCCGATGTCAGTCCCAAGTCCATGCCGTTCGACGGCATGCGCATGTTCTATGGCGGCTTCGAGATGTTCATCGAGATGTGATGGCGCTTGCCCGGCGGATGGTTTCCCCCTCTCCCCGCGTGCGGGGAGAGGGTCGTATGATGGGCAGTACACAGCCGTCTTGATTGAACTAAGCGGGTTTCATCAGAAACGATCACGTTCTAGACTTCGGCATGATCCGCCTGCTGCATGTCATCGTCGCCTCCGCGCTGCTCATGGCCGCGGGCCTCGTGTCCGCGCACGCGGCCAGCTCCAGTCTCGTCTCGGTCCAGACGCCACGCGGCGCCAAGCAGGCGTTCATCCTCATCAAGCCCGACAAGTCGGTGGCCTCGGTGATCCTGTTCGCCGGCGGTCACGGCGCGCTGGGCCTCAAGAGTGCGTCGTCGATGGCGTGGGGCGCCGGCAATTTCCTGGTGCGCAGCCGCGCCCTGTTTGCGTCGCATGGCTTCATGGTGGCGGTGATCGACGCCCCCTCCGATCACCAGCAGGGCATGAACGGGATTTTCCGCATGAGCCGCGCCCATGCGGACGACATTGGCGCCGTCGCGGCCTATCTGAAAAAGCAGGCGACCGCTCCTGTCTGGCTGATCGGCACCAGCATGGGCACATTTTCCGCGGCGGGCGGCGCCATCGCCGCCACGACCATCGACGGGCTGGTGCTGTCGTCCACCATCACCCGCGCCAAGCCCGACTGGAAGATCGCACACAGCCACCGCGATGGCGTCGCCAGCATGCCGCTGCCGCAGGTCACGGTCCCCACGCTCATCGTCTCGCACCGCAAGGACGGTTGCGACATCACACCCGCGGCCGACGCGCCCAAGCTGACGAAGCGCTTGACCAAGGCCGCCAAGGTCGACGTCGTCCTTCTCGATGGCGGCAGCCCGCCCCAGTCCGAGCCCTGCGAGGCGAAATCCCAGCACGGCTTCCTCGGCATTGAGGCCCAGGCCGTCAACGCCATGGCCGCGTTCATCAAGGCCAACAGCAAGTGATTCCACGCGGGGCGCGCGGTGAAAGCAGGTGGGCACAACGGTGCCTTCCCGAAGCGTCATCTCCGCCCCGCTCGTGCGTCATGCCGAAGGCATGCGAGCGGAAACGGGCGGAGACCCGGACAAGTGTCCGCTTGCGCGCTCTACGGCAAGAAGCTTTCGTCCGTCATGGTCAGGTGCGGATTGTAGTGCGGGTCGTGCGCGATCACGTGTCCCCACCGCTGCCGGAAGGCCGCGCTCTCCTGCAAGTACAGCGCCTGGCGGGCGCGCGAATGGTCTCGCTCGCGCGTGGCCGTCTCCTTGTGGCGTAGCACCGCGTAGGGCGTCCAAACATTTTCCAGGCCGCGCTGCCGCAGCCGCAGGCACAGATCCACGTCGTTGTAGGCCACCGGAAACGCCGCCTCGTCGAAACCGCCCGCCTCCACGAACGTCGCCCGCCGCAGGACGAGGCAGGCCGCCGTCACTGCAGAAAAAAACTGCGCGCACTGCAGGCGATCCATGTAGCCCGGATGGCCCGCCGGATAGAACCGGTGTGCATGCCCGGCCAGTCCATTGAGCCCCACCACCACGCCCGCATGCTGCACGAGCCCGCTGGGATAGAGCAGCTTGGCGCCCACCGCGCCGATGCCGGGCCGCAGCGCATGCCCCACCATCTCCCTCAGCCAGTCCGGCTGCATCACGTCGATGTCGTTGTTGATGAAGCCGATGACACTGCCGCGCGCCACGCCCACGGCGCGGTTGTTGATCGCCGAAAAATTGAACACGCCCGGACACGGCACCACGCGCACGCGTTCATCGCCGCAGATCGACCGGAAATAGGCATGTGTCTCGCGCTCCCGGCTTTCATTGTCGGCGACCAGCACCTCGATGGCCGGATAGTCGGTCCGGTGCAGCAGCCCGTCGATGCAGGGCTGCAGCAGATCGAGCCGGTCGCGCGTGGGCACGACGAGGGTGACCAGCGGTGCCGGATCGGGCAGGCCCCATGTCACGCGCACATGTCCGAACGAATCCAGCGCAGCGCTCACCGGCGCGGCCTTTGTCCCCGCCAGCCGCTCGACGGACGTGCGGCGCGCTTGCGCGTCGCCGGTCTCTTCCGTTTCCGCCGGCCGATGGCTGAGGATGCGCGGCACGTGCCGCACCCCTTGCGCGCCTGCCGCGTCGGCAATCCGCACCACGAGGTCGAACCACGCCGCGCGCCCTGCCGTGGCGTCCGCGCCGCCCACTGCCGACGCCTGGCGGCACGACACGGCCGCCGATCCGATGTAATCCTGCGCCCACTGCAGGTCGGCATTCCAGTCTGGCTTCAGTCGCGGGGTGCGGATCAAGCCGTCGCCGCGCCAATTTGAATCGTCCCAATACACCAGCGCCGCATCCGGCCTATCCGCGATCTCCGCCGCGATGCGCAGCAACGCATCGGGCTCCAGCCGTTCGCCGTTCACCACATGCACGAGCCAGCCGGCGCCGGTCCGGTTCAGCACCGCGTTGAGCTCCGGCGCTCCCGCAACAGCCACGAGCGTCCAGTTCGTATACCGCTGCGATTGCACGGACTGCTCCGTCTCCGTCGCAACGGCCCCGGACCCGCCGAAGGCCACGCAAACGGTGACGTGCGGCCGGCTGCCTGGAGCGAGCCGGGCTTCGATCCCGGGCAGTTCCTGCTGCCACGCGCGCTGCGTGTGCGCGATCCAGTTCCTGAAATCGAAGCAGGGCAGGGGAGCCAATATTCTCTGCAGCCTGTTGCGTGCGCGCACCTTCTTGCCGGCCAGCCACCACCAGCCGGCACGCAGCGCTTCGGCAGGCATGCGCTGCGCCGCCAGCAGCACCATGCGTGCCGCCGGCATGCGGGCAAGTGCCGGTTTGCGCGCCTGACGCGCCGATGCTTCGGCGCTCGTCAGGACTGCGCGGTAAAACGCCGCCGTTGTGCGCAACACGTAGCGCTGCGGCCCGTCCTCGCGCATCGGCAGCGGATATTCGACCCAAGTCGCGTGCTCGGGATCGAGCGCCAGGAGCAGGGTCGAGGGACCACCGCCGGCGATGGGACCTGCATCCCACTGCAGCATGAACCATCCCGGTCCAAGGCCGTTCGGCGCGTCGGCAAGCTCCATCTTGGTCCTCAGGCCACCCCCGGAATGGTGCAGCGCCTCGGCGTGCGCCACGACATATATCAGCCGGCGCGCGCGGCAGTTATCGGCTCACGCCCGTTCCAGAGCCCGTGCCTATTGCTATGACGGCGGTGCTGTGGCACGGGCTTATGCGATTGTATCGTGCTTGGATATTTGAAGGCGAAATGCGCGTCATTCTTTTCTTGCAGGGGCACCCGTCGTTTTTTGCCCGCGACCTGGCCAATGAGATCGAACGCCTCGGACACCGGGCCCTCCGCATCAACCTGTGCGCCGGCGATGCGCTCTATTGGCGTGGCCGTCCTTCGATCAGCTATCGCGGCCGCGTGTCGGCCTGGCCTGAATACCTCGCCGCTTTCATCGCCCGCGAAGGCGTGACCGACATCGTCTATTTCGCCGACCGGCTGCCGTATCATCGCGCCGCCCTGCAGGTGGCGCGCGTGTGCGGCGTGCGCGCCGTCACGTTCGAATTCGGCTACCTGAGGCCCGACTGGATCACCCTGGAGCGGGCCGGCATGTCCGCCCAGTCGCATTTTCCAGACGATCCCGACGTCATCCGCCGCATCTCCGCCCGGCTGCCGGCACCCGATATGGCCGAGCGCTACCGCTACGGCTTCCTCGCCGAGGCCTGCAACGAGGTCGTCTTCAACCTGGCGACCTATTTCGCGCGGCCCCTCTACCCGCACTACGATGCCGACAAATACTATAATCCCGTCGTCGACTACCTGAGCTACATCCCCCGCCTCATGGCCTCCCGCCGTCACGGGAGGATGGCCACGGCGCTCATGGCCCAACTGATGGACGAGGGCACGGCGTACTTTTTCGCACCCCTGCAGATGCAGAGCGACTATCAGCTGCGCGCCAATTCTCCCTACCGTCACCAGCGCGACATGATTGGTGAAGTCGTGGCGTCGTTCGCGGCCGATGCCCCGGCCGATGCGCATCTCGTGTTCAAGATTCACCCGCTCGACAACGGCCTGGAGCGCTGGCCCCGGGTGGTCGCTGCCGCCGCCGCACGGAGCGGCGTGGCCGCACGAGTCCACACCATCGACGGCGGCAATCTCGCCCAGGTGATCCGGCGCGCCAGCGGCACGGTCCTCATCAACAGCACGGTCGGGCTGTACGCGCTGCGCCTCGGCTGTCCCCTCAAGGTTCTGGGTCTGGCCGTCTACGATATCGACGGGCTGTGCCATCGCGGGCCGCTCGCAACCTTCTGGCGCGATCCAATGTCCCCGGACAAGGAACTGACGGCCGCGCTTGTCCGCGCCCTTGCCGGCACGATCCAGATCAAAGGCAATTTCTTCACGCGTGAAGGCCGCGGCGTCGCCATTCCGGCTCTGGCGCAGCGCCTCGTCGGCAACACCGTCAATGCCCCTGATGCCTTCGTCGACCCGCCGCCGCGCCTGGCCCGCGCCCGCGCCCTCGGTGTGCCCCACCTCGACGGGTGAGGGAGGAACACATTGCTACATCACCGACCTGCGCATGGGTTTGCTACTTGAACAGCGACGACAGCGAAAACGACGACGCGCTGACAATGGGGGCCTTTTCGGCAATCTGCGGATAGGGCTCGTCGATGTAGACGTTGACGCCCGTGGCGCGCTCTTCCTTGATCAGCGATGAGACGTAGGCCCATCCCGCCGGCTCCAGCCCCAGGCATGCCTCGGACATCTCGCCCTTCAGGCGCACATGAATTGCAAAATTTCCTCGCGCCAGGATGGCGGCGGTCTGTGCCGGGCTGAACCTTTCCTTGCGCGATAATTTTGTCAGGTAGATCCCGGAAACCATGCGCTTGCTTATCGGTCCCCAGCTCACGCGTTTGTCTTTTTCCGACGCAAGCGAATATTCTCCGGGCGGCAGGGGGCCGACCGATCTGGTCGCGAAGCACTCAGGATCGGGATTGTTCCGGCAGACCTCTCGGCCGGAGATCGCCCATGCGATGGTTTTGCCATCGTGCTGCGGGTCGTCGGCAACGACGAAAAGCCTGCCGGTCCTGATCGTGTATCCGAGACGGAAGCTTTTCAGCGAGTCCGGCACGCGGCGAACGACATCCTCGAAGGGGTTGCAGATTTCGCCGCCCGTCAGTTTTCTGTAGTAACCCTTATGTTTGATCGTGACGAAGTCCACGCTGGGGGCGCAATCCCACTGCGGCAGGATTTTTTTGTCCGCAAGAGAGAGCGCCGGCCCAAAGTGTTCGGACGTGATCTTGGGCAGGGCCGTTTCCACCTTCGGTGCTCTTGCAACGGAAATATTGGTGGCCCAATCGGAGGGAGAGGCGCCCTTCGACGCGCTTCTGATCTCCTCGCATTTGTCGGAAAGTCTGGGCGGCTGTATTTGTTTGACGGCAAGCTGCCTTGCAAAAGAACTGCTGGCGCCGTGTTTCGTGTACGCTTGGATGAGCTCCTGCTGAACTTCGAGCTGTTCTTCCGAAAGCTCGAATATGCACTCCTCGTAAATTTGATCCCCGACCTGACTGAAAAAGTCGGCGATATGATCTGCGGCCGTTGCAGCGCCTGACGCGGGCGCGTCGGGCTGCTGCGCACGACTATGCGTCCATGGCAGCAAGACGAGCACTGCCAATAGGGCGACCAGGGATGTTCTCAATCTATCAACAGTCATCTTCCAGGCATCCGGCGTCCAAACTGCTGTTGCACCTCGTCATCTGGAGTGCGCGCGTCGGTCAGTGTGTGCGCCCCCATTTTCTAGCCTACGGCAGCAGATGGTTTTTTCCCGGCGGATACTCGGTGATTCCCGAGGACAAATTGCGGCAGGCCCCGAAGCAAATACACGCCGGTCGCACTGGAGCGAGCACATGCTGCACGCGCGCCCTGGATCGCAGCCCGCATTTTTGCTCTATTCTGCCGTAACGTGAGCAATTGGCGCTGATTCTCACCTAGGCGGCCCCGTGTCAGCAGACCTGAGCGATCGCCCGCGGTCCTTCCTTTTTCTCCAAGGCCCTCTGGCTCCGCTCTACGCGCGCCTCGCCGGCCAGCTCGAGGCGGCCGGACATCGCGTGAGCCGCATCAACCTGTGCGCCGGCGACTGGCTGCACTGGCGGCGGCCCGGCGCGATCGACTATCGCGGCACGCCCGCGGACTGGCCCGAGTTCGTCCGCCGCGAGATGGCGGCACGTGCCGTCACCGACGTCATCCTGCATGGCGACCGGCGGCCCTATCACGCGGCCGCGATCATCGCCGCGCACAAACGCGGCGCCCGCGTCTACGTCACCGAGCTCGGCTACCTGCGTCCCGACTGGATGACGCTGGAACGGGACGCCACTGGCGGCGCCTCGCACTTCTCGCGCGATCCCGCCGTCATCGAATGGCTGGCCGTGCAGTCGCGCCCGCTCGATCTCGTCCCGCGCTATCACGCGGAATTCGCCAAGGTCGCCATCCCCGACGTGGCCTACAACCTCTCCAACACGCTGCTGCGCGTCCTCTATCCCCACTATCAGCGCCACACCATCTACTTTCCGCCGCTCGAATATGCGGCCTGGCTCGTGCGCCTCGCCACCCGCCCGCTGCGCGACCGCGCCGCCGCGAGCATCGCCCAGGAGATTGCGCAGCACGATCGCGTGTCGTTTCTCTTCGGCCTCCAGCTCGAGGGCGACTATCAGATCCGCAGCGCCGCGCGCGACGGTCTCACCGGCGCGCTGGGCGAGGTCGTCGCCTCATTCGCCACGCACGCGCCCGAGCACACGCTGCTCGTCGTGAAATCGCATCCACTCGACAACGGCCTGGAACGCTGGCGCAGCGTGTTGCGCGATCTCGGCCGGCGTCATGGCATCGCCGCGCGCCTGCGCTTCGTCGACGGCGGCACGCTCGAGCCGCTGCTGGCCCGCGCCTCGGGTTTCATCAGCGTCAACAGCAATGCCGGCATCGAGGCCCTGCGCGCCGGCGTCCCAGCCAAGACGCTGGCGCCCGCCATCTACGATGTGCCGGGCCTCGTGCATCAAGGGCCGCTTGAATCATTCTGGCAGTCGCCCCAGAAGCCCGACCAAAGATTGCTCGGCCTGTTCCTGCGCGCGCTCGCCGCCCAGACTCAAGTCCGCGGCACCATCTACTCCGACGCCGGCCTCATCGCCGCCGTCAACAACATGGCCGAACGCATCCTGGACGACACGGGCGCCTCCGGTGCTTATCGCCCGCCCGCCGCCGACGCACACGCGCGGGCCACAGATCGACGGCAATAGCAGATTCACCCGCCCAATACGGCGAAGCCGATCGCTGACTTTCATGAACCGATCAAGCAGTGATACCGTGCGCCGCAGGGACCTTGTAATTCGGCGGAGGCGGCTGGTGCTACCCGACGATACGACCTTCATTACTGACGAGGCAAGCCTACGGGCAATTCATCATCAGCCGATGAGCCGGGCGACGGACAAGGTGCTGCGCGCGCTCGATCAGCATTGCCTGCGCATGATAGCGCTCTCGCCGTTTTTGCGTGGTGGCGACGCAGGGACCGAACGGCGCGGACATCTCGCCACGCGGCGATCCTCCGGGTTTTGTGCGCGTGCTCGATGAGCGCACGCTGCTGCTGCCCGATCGTGTCGGAAACAATCGGCTCGATGCGATGGCCAACCTGCTCGTCAATCCGCGCATAGGGCTGCTGTTCCTGGTACCCGGCATGAACGAGACGCTGCGCATCAATGGCACGGCCCGCATCACTGACGATGCGCGCGTGCTGGCGCCGAGTGCCGTGAAAAACCGCCCGCCGAGGGTCGGCTTGGTCATCGCGATCGAGGAGGCGTTCCTGCATTGCGCAAAGGCGCTGGTCAGGTCGGCGCTCTGGGATGGCACCCGGCATATCGACCGCGCGACCCTGCCCAGCTACGCCGAGATGCTGCTCGATCATGTTGGCGGCCTCACCCGCGAAGAGAACGACCGGCAGAGCCAGGTGATGGCCGAGCGAGGGCTCTATTAGGAGCTCAAGGAGCAAAAGCTCATGACAAAGCACCGCATCTACACAACGAGCTTCGCAAGCGTCTATCCGCATTATGTCGCGAAAGCGGAAAAGAAGGGACGCACGAAAGCAGAGGTCGATGAGATCGTTTCTTGGTTGACCGGCTATCGCCAGGACCAACTCGAAACTCAACTGGAAAAACGAACCGACTTTGAGACCTTCTTTGCGAAGGCCCCTAAGATCAATCCTGCGCGCGCATTGATCAAAGGCGTGGTGTGCGGTGTCCGCGTGGAGGACATCAAGGAGCCAACCATGCGAGAAATTCGCTACCTGGATAAGCTGATTGACGAGCTGGCGCGGGGAAAAGCGATGGATAAAATTCTGCGAAAGACGTGATCCTGACGGACCGGCCTCTGTCTACCTGGCAGTCTTGATTCTGCGATGGGACTCGCAGCCTGCGCTCGCACCAGGACGAGATTCTTTTCGGTTTAGATCGAACCACCTCTCCCCGTGCGTTCCCGGACGCCGCGCAGGCGAAGCCTCCGCGGCGCGCCGGGATCTTCCCGCGTCCCGGTCCATGCGCAGCCAGCGGGAAAGGCCCCGGCTGATCGGCGCTCGCCATCGCCGGGGACGCAGTTCTGGGCGGTGTAGACGCCTCCGGCGATTCCACGGGAAACGCCCTAAGCCTCCGGCAATCCCGCCACCCGCCACCCTTGCAGCATCAGGTCGAAAATCCTTTGGCTGTGCCGCGACGGATGCGCCCTTTTCATCAGCGCGATCGTCGCGCCGGGATGGGCCGCCCGCAACTTCTTCATCGCATCGCGCGCCGTGACGAGATCGCCGGCCATCGCCGACACGAACGCGAGCTGGCGGTACGCCCAGGTGATATTCGGGTGCTTGTTCAGCACCTCCTGCAGCAGCTTCGCCGACTGCGCATATTCGCCCTTGTAGCCGAACGTCATGGCGATGCCGATGCGCTGGTTGAACGCCAGCGGATCGAGCGGGCTCAGCGCCAGGGATCGCTCGAACCGGTCCCGCGCCCGGTCGGGCTCATCCTGGTAGATCGCGATCCACCCCGAGCGCGACCAGGCCCACGCATTGTTGGGATCGAGCGTTAAGGCGCTGTCGACGTAGGAGGCCGCCCGCGGCAGGTCGTCGAGCGATTGGCTGATGGCGGCTCCCACGGCCGCCAGCGCCGTCGGATCGTCGCCGATCAGTGGTGCGGCGGCGTCAACCGCGCGGCCGGCACTTGCGCGGCTCGCCTCTGGATTGGCCGACCACAGGTAGACCTGGTCCTGCGAATGGCACCACGCCAGCAGCGCGTGCGCTCGGCCGTAGTCCGAGCAGGTGGCAATGGCGTTGCTCAGAATGGCAATCGCCTGCGCGTTGTCCACCGAGCTTTGGCTCCAGATCTTGGGATAGGCCTGCAGCACCAGGTCGTACGCACGCACACTGCCCGGCAGCTTGCTCTTGGCCACCGCAATCTCTGCATTGCGCACGGCGGGATGGATGGCACCGGCCACTTGCGCTGCGATCTCGTCCTGGAACGCGAAGATGTCCTTGGTGGCACCCTCGAAGCGATCGGACCACAGTTGGTTGCGCGTCTCCGCATCCACGAGTTGCACGGAGATGCGCAATCGGTCGCCGCCGCGCCGCACCGTGCCTTCCACCACGTAGTTGACGCCCAGCTCGCGCCCGACCTCGCGCACATCGACGAAGCGGCCCTTGTAGGTAAACGCCGATTGCCGCGCGATGACGAAGAACTCGCGCACCCGCGACAGCGCCGACGTGATCTCCTCCACCACACCGTCCACGAAATACTCGTCCTCTGCGCCGCTGAGATTGTCGAACGGCATGACAATGACGGACGGCTGGTCTCTGTCGCGCGCAGGCGCCCCGGGTGGCGAGGCATGACCCTGCGCCGGGAGCAGAAGCGCTCATCTCACGGCATCGGACCGCGTCCGACCCCGCGCCGTCGCGTTATCACGCAACCAAGACCCGTTGCCGACTTTCCGCACGGGCTAACTTTGCGCCCGCGACCCAGCCCAAAGATGCAGGGCTACTGTGCTTACTAGTCGCCCGACGCCCTAGCCTGAACTTCTCACAGACGTGAGGAGCATC
>JBKKCB010000275.1:0-8007 GCA_046713545.1 Hyphomicrobiaceae bacterium
TCGCGGATCTGCTGCGTGGCATCGGGCGAGATCAGGACGTCGATCGGGTTGCCGATGGCGTAGACGCCGACGAATACCAGCGCGGAGATCGCCAGCATGACGATGAGCGCCTGGATCAGCCGCTGGATCACGAAACCAAGCATGCGACAGCCCGCCTGTTCTTAGGCCCAGCCTTCCGCCATGATCCCCTGCGTCTCCTCCATCGCGACCTTCCAGATGGCAAGCATGTCCTCGTCGGGCCGCTGATAGAGCCCTCCGAAGTTGCCGTCACCCAAAAACTCGTTCTTTCGGGCCGGGTCGAGCTGCTGGAAGCGATCGACGTGCATCATCGGCTTCTGCTTTGACGGCATCGCCACGTTGCCAAGCCGCGTCCAGGGAAAGTTCTCCATCCAGGAGGCGTGCGAGGCGACCTTGTCGATCTGCTGGACCTTGGCAAACGTCTTGGGTGCGTTCCACCAGTTGTGCCATTTGACCTGCACGCCGTGGTGCCGGTCGAGCCATTCAAGGACGGTGCCGTGCGCCGGCGAGTTGCCGCCATGCCCGTTGACGACGACGATGCGCTTGAAGCCCGACCGAACGATGCCATCCAGAATGTCGGTCACCACGGCGCACAGCGTCGCCATCCTGAGCGTCACGGTGCCAGGATATTCGATGAAGCTCGGGGTCAGGCCATAGTTGATGACGGGGAAGACCGGGATGGCGAGCGGCTCCGCAGCCTCCAAGGCCATGCGCTCGGCCAGGATCGCATCGACCGCCAGTGAGAGATAGGCGTGCTGCTCCGTCGAGCCGATCGGCAGCACCGCGCGATCGTCCTTGGCCGCATGATCGCGTACCTGCATCCAATTCATGTCCGCAATGCGCATCGGCGTGCCCAATCTGTAATCATCGCGACCGCGTGCTCATCTTGACGGCAGCCCGGATTGTGCGTCAAGTTCAGGGCCGCAAGCGGCTCCGGCAGGCGTGATGCAACGACTTACTCTCGGAAGCGGCCACCACCAATAGCTCCGTCAATTGCGGGCTGCCACTCCGTCCTTTGCATGATCTACTGCGCGTGCCGGGTCATCACTGTGGCCGCGGGGGCGACTATAACTTCATGGAGGGATGCAGAATGGGATGTCTATTCGGCTCGGCCCTGTCACTGCCGATCGCAGCGCTGCTAGTTGGCCTCGCGCCCGTCACCGTTGCGGCACAAACCCTGACCATTGGCGTGCGCGGGGGACCTGACTCGATCGATCCGCACTTCACAGCAACCGGCACGCACGCGGAATCGCTCAAGCACATCTTCGACACGCTGACCTGGTCCGGCGACGGCCTGGAGGTGGAGCCGCGGCTGGCCGAGAGCTGGAAGCCGCTCGATGCCACGACCTGGGAGTTCAAGCTCAGGAAAGGCGTGAAGTTTCATGACGGATCCGATTTTACGGCTGAGGACGTCAAGGCCTCGATCGAGCGTATCCCGATCGTCGCCGGCCCGAACCCGCTGACCATCTACGTTCGGCGCGTGAAGGAGACCAAGATCATCGATCCACACACGCTGCACATCGTCACGGACGGCCCGGCACCGGTTCTGCCCAACGACTTCATCCGCCTTTTCATCACGTCTGCAAAGGCCACGCAGGGCTTGACCAAGGAGACCGCCAACGAGGCCTTCAATAGCGGCAAGGCGGCGATCGGCACCGGTCCTTACAAGTATGTGTCGTGGACGCCGAAGGGCGACCTGGTCATGGACCGGTTCGACGGCTTCTGGGGGCCGAAGGAGCCGTGGGCGCGTCACGTGCGCAAGGAGATCGCCAACGACGCGGCCCGTCTCGCGCAGTTGAAGGCCGGGCAGCTCGATCTCGTCAATCGCGTGCCGGCGACCGACATCGCTTCGCTCAAGCAAGACGCCAAGCTTACCGTGCAAACGACAGACACCGTGTACGTCTTCAATATCGAGATGGACATGCGTGAGACGCCGCCTGCAGGTCAAATCACGGCCAAGGACGGCTCGCCGCTGCCGAAAAACCCCTTCCTCGACATTCGGGTGCGCGAGGCCATCGATCTGGCCATCGACCGTCCGACCCTGGCCGAGGTCGCCATGGAGGGCCTCGGCAAGGCCACCAACCAAATGGTGACGCCGTCGATCTTCGGCTTCAACAAGGGGCTGCCCGAACGCAAATACGATGTGGCCTCGGCCAAGAAGCTGCTGGCTGATGCCGGCTATGCCGATGGCTTCCGCATCCAGTTTTCCTTCACGCAGGATCGCTTGCCGGGCGACCGGCAGGTGGGCACGTCCATCGCGCAGATGCTGGCGGCCATCGGCATCGACGCCAAAGCCAATGCACAGCCGGCCGCCGTGTTCTTCCCGGCGCGCACGCGTGCCGAGCTCTCGATGTCCATGTCGGGATGGGGCACGCTCACCGGCGAGGCGCACTACACGCTGTCCTCGCTGGCGCACTCCAACGACAAGGACAAGAAAATGGGGGCCTTCAACGTGCTCGGCTACAAGAATGACGAGATGGACAAGGTGTTGCAGGACGCCGGTGTCGAGATGGACGAGGCCAAGCGGCGTGGCCTGCTCGAGAAGGCCAACGAGCTGGTGCTAAAGGACCGCCAGCGTCTCCCCATCGTCGCTGTGGGTTCAGCCTGGGCGATGCACAAAGACAAGGTCAAGATTGTCGCTCGCGTGGACGAGGACACGCTCGCCATGAACATCAGGCCGGCGAAGTAGACGCTGCATCGGGGCCGCCGCAGCCGGCACCCGCTCCTTTCATCTTGCCGGCACACATGATGGCTCATTCTGCGAGTGGCGATCAGGAGCCCATCCTGACGGCCGGGCCCGATGTCCTTCGCGACTTGTCCAGGATTTGATCGACACATGCACATCCGCTTCGACGACCGCGTCGCGCTCGTAACCGGTGCCGCGCAAGGTATCGGCCGAGCCATCGCCCTGGCGCTGCAGGCGGCCGGTGCCAAGGTGCATCTGGCGGACATCGATGAGGTCGCGTGGGCCCGGAGCGAAACTTCTGCAGGGTTCGTTTGTCATCGGGCCGATCTCGGCCGGCGTGGCGAGGCCCACAGCCTCGTCGATGCCGTCCACGGCACGGATGGACGGCTCGATATTCTTGTCAGCGCCGCCGGCGGAGTCCGTGGTCAGGTTGGGCGGCCTATCGAGGAGATCGACGAGGCGGCGTGGCGCACGATCTTCGAGGCCAACGTCGATAGCGCGTTCTGGCTCGCGCAGGCCGCCACGGCCGTCATGAAGCGCAACAGCTATGGCCGCCTCGTCTTCATCGCCTCGGGGGCGGGGCTGCGCCCGAGCCTGACCGGCATCCAAGCCTACACGTCCGCCAAGCACGCTCTGGTCGGATTGACGAAGCAGCTGAGCCAGGACTTCGGCCGGTTCGGCATCACCAGCAACGCCATCGCACCTGGCCTCGTGCGCTCCAACCCGGCCACGGAGCGGCAATGGGACGGCTATGGACCGGATGGGCAGCAGCGGCTTGTCGAGAGCATCCATACGCGCCGTACGGGCCGCGCAGAGGACATCGCCAATGCCGCCGTCTTCCTGGCGAGCACGGAGGCTTCCTGGATCACAGGCCAGGTCCTCTCCGTGGACGGCGGCCGGTCCTGACCTCTCGCCTTTGCTCGGATTGCGCGAGACGGCAGCAGCGCGCGATGCGCAGTTCCAAGACCGACCGCTCTAGCGCTGGACGGGTGGGAGGCATTTTTCACTCCGAAACGTTGTTCAAAGCGACCGCCTCCACATCTCGACTTGCTCCAGGGGCACACATCAGCCTGTGCAGGCGGGACGTCGCGTCGAATGTTGTCTCCGCATCGGGCTTTCGTCAGAGATGGGTCAAAACTCCCCGTCGACGGGATATGACCGCCACGTCAGTTTTGCCCCCGATAGCTGATGATCTCGGGCAGGGTAGCAAACGGCAAGGAAGTGCCACCTGCGGACATGCTGGTCGTTCCGACGCGTCCCCTGTCTGCCGGAGAGGCGGGTGCAAAATCGCGCTCGGCGAGCGTTGTTGCGGGAGCACGCCATGTCGTCCGAGCCGAGGCGGGATGGGTAGAATGCCCGGCCGGTTGGACCTTTGGCTATCGCGCCCCTGAAGCGCGATGAAGAATGCGCAGGCTTTGCAGATAGTGCTTGCGGATATCAGGATCGGCGATGCCGGTGAACAGGCGGACCAATTCCGCCAGTTCGTCACCGATTGCCTGGCTTACGCCCCCTTGACCGTTCGCCGGTACAGCATCCGCCGTCGCTGCATCATCCCGCAGTTTCGAAAAAAACCAATGCACGGGCACGTCAAGGACTGATGCCAGTGTGTAGAGCCGTGCTGCACTGACGCGATTTTGGGCATTCTCGTACTTGAGCAGTTGCTGGTGGGCCACCCCAATCTTTTCGGCGACCTCTTCCGAGCTCAGATTCAGCATCGTGCGCCGGAATCGAATCCGCCGGCCGACAATAGTGTCAATCTCGGTTACCTGACGCGCTGGCATCTTCGACGGTTCTCGATGTCCCGCCCCGGGACCGACGGCACTATTTAAGGTTTCAGAATGCTTTTTTGACATGCCTCAATCTATATCTCGCTGCCAAAGCGATGGCAATTCTTGCAACCACAAGTTCCTAAAATTTGACGCGCATTTTGCCGCTAGTTTATGGCCGCCTTTAAGAGTCGCCGGTGCACGGTGCAGCCCTCCGCCAGTCCCGCACGGCCGCCAAATGCCGCAAAAAAATCCGTCGAAGGTCAGCCGGCGCCGCGCTGGCCGAACACGTGTTGGTAATTTTCTACGGACGCTGCGCATCGACCATGGTCCTGTCAAGTTGCTCGGCCGGTTCTTTCTGAAGGCCGAAATGGCGGCACGGGTCCGAGGTTTGGATCTTTCCTTCGGTTCGTTCGAGGAGCTTGCGGCGGTCAACATCGAGAACCGTCAGCACTGGGCCCCGCTGCTTCCCCAATTCAGAGCCGGTGCGGATGGTCTTAGCGAAGACACGGCGTTCTGCATCTTCGGTCGCAACGCGACCGGCGACGTCGTTGCAACGCAGGCCGCACGCTTCTTCGACATTTCGATGTCGACTCTCCAGCGCGAAGCCGAGAGCCTGCGGCTGTTTTATAGATCGGGCGAGAAGCCTTCCGATGCTATGTGTCGCATCCGCGCTCCGATCGCCAAAAAGATCCGTGGATACGTCGCCTATTCCGGAAGCGGCTGGTACAGACCGGACTATCGCGGCATCCAGCTTTCCGCCATCCTGCCGCGCATCTCGCGTGCGTACGCGCTGGCACGCTGGAACACCGAAACCACAGTATCGTTCATCAATGTCGGCCTAGTCGAAAAGGGCATTGCTGCGCGTTACGGCTACACCAGACTCGACGGGGAAGTCCATTTGCAGAACGTTTTCGCCCCGGAGTTCAAAGGCGTGGTAGCCTGGATGCCGCGAGACGAGCTCATCAGTGACGTTCAACATTTTCTAAAGACCTTCGACGCGCAGGTCGATGTCGCGGCCGAGGGACGAGGCGGTGACGAGCAACCGCTCGCCACGAGGTCTCGAGAACGGTAGGATCAGCCTGCGATAGCGCACCCTGTGTGCGCCCTGTCGCGGACGATCGATGATGGCGTCAACCTCACCGCACCAAGGGATGGAGGTGGAGTAAACGTCGCGATGCGCTTCAGCGACCCACTGGCCATACTGGACGTCCGGCACATCTTCGAGCTGCGTGCCCACGGCACGCCGCAGATAGTGCGTGTCATAGCTCTTGTAGCCGGATCCGACCTTGCGAATGATCAACTCGCTGCCGTCAGACGTCGGAGTCGTCATCGTATAGCGGCCGTTGAACAGTCGGTCGAAGCCTTCCGCCGCGACTTCGAGATCCGTGATGTCTTTGGAGGCTGACCAATTGCCGTAGGCGATCTGCAAAGGCGTGCCGTGTTCCAACGCCGAGAGCGGCAGCGTTCGACTTAACAGCCGCTGGCGTGCGGCTGGACGCGAGCGGTCGCAAAGGTGCCCCAAACGACGCCTGATATTTGCCGGTCCAGGCACAATTTCATCGGACCAGGTCTTGTCCAGCCAGGAGATCGCCGCGCACGCATACGCGCCGTCGGCAAGCCAGTAGAACAGTGCGACGAGCGCGTTCGGCTCGACAATCGCCGGCCTCAGTCTGATGCGCGGGATGTGCCCACTGGCTTGAACAGCAATATATCCGAGGTTGCAGACCGCATAATCGCAAAGGTCATCGCGCGGAAGATCGGTGCCGAGCTTGTGCTCCAGGCCAACATCGGCCGCGCGCCAAAATGCGCCGTCTGCGTCAATGATCCCCCACGAGTGCCGCATTTCACTGCCACAATCGACCCGCCTCAACGTAGCTGCGGCTTGCGGCGACTTCAAGTCAAGAACGGACCTGGTCCAGTTCGCGCCCGCTTCTCCAGGACCACGCAACGATGGCCAATCCTACGGTCTGCAACAGTGCCAGCCCGATGAACGGCACCGAGTAGCCGCGCGTGACGTCGAACACGAACGCGACACCGAACGGAGCAAGAGACAAAGCGAGTTGGTTGGATGATGAAAGCGATGCGATGACTTTGCCCCTTTCGGATGGCAGGAACTCTTTCTGCGCAATGATCGGCAGCAACAAAATGCTGTTACCGATCGTCAGGCCGTAGACTGCGCACGCCAGCAGCAAGATGAGATGCGACTGGCCGACACCCATCGCGACAATCGCTCCAGCTTGGATGAGAAAGCTCAAGGCGGCTGCCAGCCTGCAATCGAGCCAGTTCAGCGCCCATGCCATGAGCCAGCGTCCAGCCATGCCGCAAGCAAGCACCAGACTCATGAGAAGCGCGGCTTCCTGCGGATCGAAGACGAGCGCCATCCGTGTTAGCAAGTGCGATGCGGCGCCGATCTGACCGAACACAAACAGCGAGAACGCCAGCCCCAGCCATAGGTACCGGGGATTGGAGAGCAAGGCGGCATAGGAGGCCGGCGCACCGCTCTGCGGCACCGCGAGCTTGCCGCGCAACGCCGCCAGCAGTGGGATGGCAACGGCCAGCACCAGCGCCGCGAAAGCGGCCGCCGCCCAGCTTAAACCCCAAGCGTCAATCAGAAACACGAAAGCCGGAGTGAACAAAAAGCCTCCGACGGTGGCCCCATTGAGTGCAGTCGCCAGCGACCACGGCTGGGCCCGGTCGCCGATGAAAGCCGCAATAGAGGCGCTGCCGGTGAAGGCCCAGCCCAACCCCGTGACGACTGCGGCTGCGGACGCCTGAAGGGGAACGGTGGCATTGGCCCAGGCGATCATGCCGACGCAGGACGCGATAAGGCCGCAGCACAGGGTTTCGGCGAGCCCTAGGCGGCGATGAGCCTTGTCGAGGCCCCAGAGCAGCACTGCGCTGGCAAGAAAATGAACAGTAACTGGCGTCGACGCTTGCAGGGCCGACCATCCGGCAGCGTGCTGCAGGTGGAGGACAAGCACAAACGGTCCATAGAAATTGAGGCTCCACGATAGCATGGCGACGACGAAGCCGACGGCTGTCACGCGGCCTAGGCTGACCGATCCTGGTTGGACACGCGCTGCTTCGCGTATATTCATGCACCAACCTGAAGTTAGAGCTGGCAGCCTGGCGCGACCGGCAAAAATTGGCTTGGGCGCTTCTGTTACGCTAGTCGTGGATTCTGCGGTGAGTGGTAAAAACGGCGCTTTTGGTGAAAGGCGTTGAAGGCATCATCGGCCCGTCCTCGGGACCGACGCGGCTTCACTTATAACTATTTTCCTACTTGTGGTTGGAAAATTGTAGTCAAGGTGGGAATAACCTCGTAGGCTAACCGTTGTTGCAAACCTCACCATCCCGCACGGTGGGGCTCAGGGATTTGCAGCCCCGCACGCAAATCCCGGCGGGGTGCTCCGAATGCAGAAAGGAGCGCCCCGCCTGCTACGCCCGATGTGCGACGTGAGCAAAGAGCCGGAATGCAGAGTTGTCCAATATGATGCGTGAATTGCGCGATCTTTCCGTGGTTGACCTGTTGCA